>NZ_BAABIG010000057.1:0-143970 GCF_039542605.1 Streptomyces ziwulingensis | reverse complement strand
TCGAGCGGTGGCCGCGCGTCGAGCGGTGGCCGCGCGTCGGACAGAGTCCCGCGCCCCTATAGGGCGCGCTGCCATCGGCGGCCGTTGACCTGTCCCGGTTCGTCACCGATGACGTACCTCACCCTGCGCCCGTGGACGCGGCGCGCGGGCGCGCGACAGCCCCGGGGGCGGCAGCCGCGCGCGAGGCGGGCGTACGGGTCCCGGGGCGTCAGGGTGCGGGGAACGGTCATCGCGAGCCAAGCCTATCGGCCGGTCAGCTCCGGCCGTGCCGCAGCGCGGGGTGGGTGCCCGCGGCCACCAGGTCGGCCACCGCGCCCTTGGGGTCGCGGCCGGTGACGAGCGACTCGCCGACCAGGACGGCGTCGGCGCCCTCGTTGGCGTAGGCGATGAGGTCGTGCGGGCCGCGGACGCCGGACTCGGCGATCTTCACCAGGCCCTCGGGGATCTCCGGGGCGACCCGCTCGAAGGTGCCGCGGTCGACCTCCAGCGTCTTGAGGTTGCGCGCGTTGACGCCGATGACCTTGGCGCCGGCCTGCACCGCGCGGTCCACCTCGTCCTCGTCGTGCACCTCGACCAGCGGGGTCAGGCCGATGGAGTGGGCGCGCTCGATCAGCGACTCCAGCGCCGACTGCTCCAGGGCCGCGACGATCAGCAGCGCGAGGTCGGCGCCGTAGGCCCGGGCCTCCCAGAGCTGGTACGAGGTGACGATGAAGTCCTTGCGCAGGACGGGGATGTC
Organism: Streptomyces ziwulingensis; assembly: GCF_039542605.1. Taxonomy (NCBI): domain Bacteria; kingdom Bacillati; phylum Actinomycetota; class Actinomycetes; order Kitasatosporales; family Streptomycetaceae; genus Streptomyces; species Streptomyces ziwulingensis. The sequence continues at coordinate 143,234 of NZ_BAABIG010000057.1, read as the reverse complement.
CACGCTCGCGCGGACGGCCTCCAGGTCGGCCAGCGAACCGCCGAAGCGGCGCTGCTCGGTGAGGACGGAGATGACGGCGGCGCCGCCCGCCTCGTAGTCCGCGGCGAGCGCCGCGGGGTCGGCGATGGCGGCCAGCGCGCCCTTGGAGGGGCTGGAGCGCTTGACCTCGCAGATGACCTTGACGCCGTCGCCCTTGAGCGCGGCGAGGCCGTCCCTGGGCGCCGGCGCCTTGGCCGCGCGCTCCTTCAGCTCGTCGAGGCTGACGCCCGCCTGCCGCTCCGCGAGGTCGGCACGGACTCCGTCGATGATCTCGTCGAGCACACTCACGCGAGCGGCCCCCTTCCAGTCGGTCGGGTTCTCGATGCGGTTCCCGCCGGGGTCCGCCGCACCGGGCGGATCGCCGTACGGGAACCGGTGGTCACCTCGATGGTATCCGCAGGAGGGCATGGGCCTCACATCCGGAGGACGCCGGTCCCTTTACCCGGTCCTCCAGGGTGTGATCAAGGGTGCAGTCGGCCACCGAACGGCAGGTTCCGGACAACGGTGAACAGCAGCAGCAGCGCGCCCAGCGTCCACAGGTGGGCGGGGCCGAGGGCGAGCCGCAGCGGCCTGCCGCGCGCCGCGCGGACCGCCCAGGCGGTCCACAGGACGGCGAAGGCCAGGTAGCCGAGGACGGCGGGCGCGTTGGCCTGGAGGGCGGCCGGGAGGTCGCCGTGGACGAACGCGTGGGCGCTGCGCAGTCCGCCGCAGCCGGGGCAGTAGAGGCCGGTGAAGCGCAGCAGCGGGCAGACCGGGTAGTGGCCGGGCTGGTAGGGGTCCACGGCGCCGACGTAGGCGAAGGCTCCGGCGACGGCGGCGAGCACTCCGGCGGGGAGGGCGAGGCGGGCCGCGAGGGGCCGGGCGGCGGGCGGGTGCGGGGGTGTCCCGGCGGAGGTGGCGAGATCCGGCCTGTCGGCGTCCATGCCCCGCATTGTGCCCCGCGTCGTGCCCGGCGGCGGGTCCGGCGCCGCGCCCGTTCGGGGCCGGTCGCCCCGGCACGCGCGCGAGGGGCGGCCGGGCACCCTGGTCCACCCTGGTGCCCGCCGCCCCTCGGCGAAGTCGTGCGCGTCCGTCAGCCCTTGACGCCGGCGGGCTGCGCCTTGCTCGTGTCGGTGGTCGCGTGCACCGGGTGGGTGTCCTTGGGCTGGCCCATGCCCATCGCGCGCATGATGCCGCCGACGACCGCGCCGAGGAGGGTGAGGGCGATACCGGCCCAGAAGCCCACCGGCTGGGCCGCCACCATGAAGACGCCCGCGACGCAGAAACCGATGAAGGCGATGATGACACCGGTCCAGGCGGCCGGGGTGTGACCGTGGCTGCTGTCCGACATTGCTGGCTCCTCGTTGCTGTGTACCTGTCCGAGCACGGCGCTCCTGACCATTCTCCCGCACCCGCGCGCGACGCGTGAGCCGGGGGTGGCCGCTGCGGGCACGGCCGCGTGGCCCGGGGTTCAGGCTCCGGTCGGGTCCTCGCCCCGGTCGATGGCCTTCCACAGGTCCTCGGGGCGGTCGGGGTCGACGGGCGGCGCGGCACGGCGCGGGCGGGGGGCGCCGGAGCGCTCGTAGCGGCCGGACATCGAGGGCCAGAGCCTGCCGTAGCGCAGGGCGAGCAGCCCGGCGACGAGCAGCAGCACACCGCCCGCGACCGCCACGTAGGGCCAAGCGGTGTGGGAGAGGGTGTCCACGGTGGCCGAGGTGGAACCGGCCGCCTCGGCGGCCTTGTCGTCCAGCGCGGAGCTGTCGGAGGCGCCGAACAGGGCGGCGGCGACGGTACCCGCGCCGCAGAGCGCGAGCAGGGCGGCCACCGCGTACCGGCCGGTGCGGCGGACGGCGAAGACGGCGACGAGGGCGGCCAGGCCCACTATGGCGAGCGCGGCGGGCACGCCCGTGACGTCGCTGCCCGTGGCGGTCAGCGGGAAGTCGCCGCCGGCCACCGTGGCGGTGCCCTCGGACCACCGCTGCCGGGTCGCGAGCAGGGCCACGGCCGCGCCCAGGGCGCCGCAGAGCAGCGCGAGGGCGAGGCTGCGGCGGCCGGAGCCGGCGGGACGCGCTTCGGAACGGGGGTGAGGTACGGCAGTCACGTACCCCACTATCGCCTGAACCCGGGGTGTCCGGTCACCCGGGGTTCGTGTGAGCCTCGTCCCGTCCGCCGAGCCGGTTGGCGGTGTGCACGGCCCGCAGCACCGCGGCGGCCTTGTTGCGGCACTCGGCGTCCTCGGCGGCCGGGTCGGAGTCGGCGACGACGCCGGCGCCCGCCTGGACGTGGGCGACGCCGTCGCGCAGCAGGGCGGTGCGGATGGCGATGGCGGTGTCGGAGTCGCCGGCGAAGTCGAGGTAGCCGACGCAGCCGCCGTACAGGCCGCGCCGGGAGGGCTCCAGTTCGTCGATGATCTGCAGGGCGCGCGGCTTGGGGGCGCCGGAGAGGGTGCCGGCCGGGAAGCAGGCGGTGAGTACGTCGAAGGCGGTGCGGCCCGGCGCCACCCGTCCGGTCACGGTGGAGACGATGTGCATGACGTGGGAGTAGCGCTCGACGGACATGAAGTCGACGACCTCGACCGAGCCCGGTTCGCAGACCCGTCCCAGGTCGTTGCGGCCGAGGTCGACCAGCATGAGGTGCTCGGCGCGCTCCTTGGGGTCGGCGAGCAGTTCCTCGCCGAGGGCCTGGTCCTCCTGGGGCGTGGCGCCGCGGTGCCGGGTGCCGGCGATGGGGTGGACCATGGCCCGCCCGTCCTCGACCTTGACCAGCGCCTCCGGGGAGGAGCCGACGACGTCGAAGCCGTCGAAGCGGAACAGGTACATGTACGGGGAGGGGTTGGTGGCCCGCAGCACCCGGTAGACGTCCAGGGCGCTCGCCGTGCACGGCGTCTCGAACCGCTGCGAGGGCACCACCTGGAACGCCTCGCCCGCGCGGATGCGCTCCTTGACGTCCTCGACGGCCCGCCGGAAGTCGGGGCCGCCCCAGCGGGCGGTGTACTCGGGCAGCTCGGAGGGGGGCAGCGCGGCGGGCGGCTGGGCCACCGCGCGTGACAGGTCGGCCTCCATGGCGTCCAGGCGGGCCACGGCGTCGGTGTACGCCTCGTCGACGCCGGTGGCGGTGTCGTTGTGGTTGATCGCGTTGGCGATCAGCAGGACCGAGCCCTCCCAGTGGTCCATGACGGCGAGGTCGCTGGTGAGCAGCATGGTCAGCTCGGGGAGGTGCAGGTCGTCGCGGCCGCCCGGTCCGACCTTCTCCAGGCGGCGCACGATGTCGTAGCCGAGGTAGCCGACCATGCCACCGGTGAAGGGCGGCAGGCCCAGGTCCTGGGCGAGGTCGCGGGGGGTGTGCAGGGCCTCGACGGTGGCCCGCAGGGCGGCGAGCGGGTCGCCCTCGACGGGGACGCCGACGGGCGGCGTGCCCAGCCAGTGGGCCTGCCCGTCCCGCTCGGTGAGCGTGGCGGCGCTGCGCACGCCGACGAAGGAGTACCTGGACCAGGATCTCCCGTTCTCGGCGGACTCCAGCAGGAAGGTGCCGGGGCGCTCGGCGGCGAGCTTGCGGTAGAGCGCGACCGGGGTGTCGCCGTCGGCGAGGAGCTTGCGGGAGACGGGGATGACGCGGCGGTCGGCGGCCAGCTTGCGGAAGGTGTCGAGGTCCATGGCGGCAGACCTTACTGATCGGCGGCGGGCGCGTCGTCGGCGCCGGTGCCCGCCCCCGCGCCGGCCTCGGCGTCGGCCTCGCCGCCGGCCTCGGCGTCGGCGAGCAGGACGTCGGCGTCGAAGCAGGTCCGGGCGCCGGTGTGGCAGGCGGCGCCGACCTGGTCGACCTTGACCAGGACCGTGTCGGCGTCGCAGTCCAGGGCGACCGACCTGACCCACTGGAAGTGGCCGGAGGTGTCCCCCTTGACCCAGTACTCGTTCCGGCTGCGCGACCAGTAGGTACAGCGGCCGGTGGTCAGCGTGCGGTGCAGCGCCTCGTCGTCCATCCAGCCGAGCATCAGCACCTCCCCCGTGTCGTACTGCTGCGCGATGGCCGGGAGGAGGCCGTCGGGGGTGCGCTTGAGGCGGGCGGCGAGTTCCGGGGCGAGCGCGCTGGGCCGCTCGGGGGACGTGCGGGTCATGGTGACCATTGTGCCGGGTGGGCGGCAGACTGCCCGGCCCCGTCCACTGGGCGGACCCGGTGCGCGGCCGTAGGCTGGGCGTCATGTCGACTTTCGCCAAGCGTGAACGGCTTCTGCTCGCGGATCTGTTGGAGACGGCGGGCCCGGAGGCCGCCACCCTGTGCGACGGGTGGCGCACCCGCGACCTCGCCGCCCACGTGGTGGTGCGCGAACGCCGGCCGGACGCCGCCGGTGGCACCCTGATCAAGCAGTTGGCGTCCCGCCTCGACCGGGTGACGCAGGAGTACACCGGGAAGCCCTACGAGGAGCTGATCCAGCTCATCCGCACCGGCCCGCCGCGGTTCTCGCCGTTCTCCCTCAAGCAGGTCGACGAGGCGGCGAACACGGTCGAGTTCTACGTCCACACCGAGGACATCCGCCGGGCCCAGCCGGACTGGGCGCCGCGCGAGCTGGACCCGGTCTTCCAGGACGCCCTCTGGTCCCGCCTGGAGCGCACCGCCCGGCTGACGGGCCGGGGCGCGCCGACGGGGCTGGTGCTGCGCCGCCCGGACGGGCAGACGGCGGTCGCGCACCGCGGCACCCCGGTGGTGACGGTGACGGGCGAGCCGTCCGAACTGCTGCTGTTCGCCTTCGGGCGGCAGAGCGCGGCCGTGGTGGAGCTGGACGGCGACAAGGAGGCGATCGCCCGGCTGCACGAGTCGAAGCAGCTCGGCATCTGAGCGAAGAGCCGCTCCGGCCCGCGGACCGGGCGGCCGGGCCGCGGGTCACCGTACGGGGTGGCCCGCCTCCCGCAAGGTCTCCTTGACCTGGCCGATGCGCAGGTCGCCGAAGTGGAAGACGGAGGCGGCGAGCACCGCGTCCGCGCCGGAGTCGATGGCCGGCCCGAAGTCGGCGAGCCGTCCGGCGCCGCCGGAGGCGATGACGGGGACGGTGACGTGCCCCCGGACGGCCGCGATCATCTCCAGGTCGTAGCCGTCCTTGGTGCCGTCGGCGTCCATGGAGTTGAGCAGGATCTCGCCGGCGCCCAGGTCGGCGGCGCGGTGCGCCCACTCCACGGCGTCGATGCCGGTGCCCCGGCGGCCGCCGTGGGTGGTGACCTCGAAGCCGCCGGCCGGGGTGCGGCGGGCGTCGACCGACAGGACCAGGACCTGTCGGCCGAAGCGCTCGGCGATCTCGCGGATCAGGTCGGGCCGGGCGATCGCGGCGGTGTTGACCCCCACCTTGTCGGCGCCGGCCCGCAGCAGCCTGTCCACGTCGTCGGCGGTGCGTACGCCGCCGCCGACGGTGAGCGGGATGAAGACCTGCTCGGCGGTGCGGCGCACCACGTCGTAGGTGGTCTCGCGGTCGCCGGAGGAGGCGGTGATGTCCAGGAACGTCAGCTCGTCGGCGCCCTCGGCGTCGTACACCTTGGCCATCTCGACGGGGTCGCCCGCGTCGCGCAGGTTCTGGAAGTTGACGCCCTTGACGACCCGGCCGTTGTCCACGTCCAGGCAGGGGATGACTCGGACCGCCAGGGTCATGGCCGCAGTTCCTCCGGTGTGCCTCTGAATGCTTCCACTTCCACCGACACCAGGACCCGGGAGTCGATGAAGCCCTGCACGACCAGGAGGGTCGTGACCGGGCGTACGGCGTCGAACAGCTCCTTGTGGGCCCGGCCCACCGCGTCGACGTCCCGGGCGTGCGCCAGGTACACCCGGGTGCGGATCACGGACTCGATGCCGACGCCGTACGCGCCGATCGCCTCCAGGGCGGTGGTGAAGGCGACCTTGGCCTGTTCGTACGGGTCGCCCTCGCCGTAGACCACGTCGCCCTTGAACGAGGTCGTGCCCGCGACCAGCACCCGGTCGCCGGCCGCCACGGCGCGGGAGAAGCCGAAGGCCTCTTCCCAGGCGCTGCCGCTCTGTACCCGCCGCACGGCCTCGGTCATGACGTGGTGTCCTTGCCCGGGAGGGCCGGCACGGCCGGCATGGTCGTCCCGGCCGTCACGGCCGGGATCTTCGACGTGTGGGAGATGCTCAAGACACGGCCTCCAAGGCCTCTTCCAGGGTGAACGCCTTCGCGTAGAGGGCCTTCCCGACGATGGCGCCCTCGACACCGAGCGGGACGAGACCGGCGAGTGCGCGCAGGTCGTCCAGGGAGGAGACGCCGCCCGAGGCGACCACGGGGCGGTCGGTCGCCGCGCAGACGTTCTTCAGCAGTTCCAGGTTGGGGCCCTGGAGGGTGCCGTCCTTGGCGATGTCGGTGACCACGTAGCGGGCGCAGCCCTCCCGGTCGAGGCGGGCCAGCGTCTCGTAGAGGTCGCCGCCGTCCCGGGTCCAGCCCCGGCCGCGCAGCGTGGTGCCGCGTACGTCCAGGCCGACCGCGATCCGGTCGCCGTGCCCGGCGATGACCTCGGCGACCCACTCGGGGGTCTCCAGGGCGGCGGTGCCCAGGTTGACCCGGCGGCAGCCGGTGGCGAGCGCGGCGGCGAGGGTGGCGTCGTCGCGGATGCCGCCGGACAGCTCCACCTTGATGTCCATGGCCTGCGCGACCTCGGCGATCAGCGCGCGGTTGTCGCCGGTGCCGAAGGCCGCGTCGAGGTCGACCAGGTGCAGCCACTCGGCGCCGGCGGACTGCCAGGCGAGGGCGGCCTCCAGGGGGGAGCCGTAGGACGTCTCCGTGCCGGACTCGCCGTGCACGAGGCGGACGGCCTGGCCGTCGCGGACGTCGACGGCGGGGAGCAGTTCGAGCTTGGCCATGTCGCTACAGGGTTCCGATCCAGTTGGTGAGGAGCTGGGCACCGGCGTCGCCGGACTTCTCGGGGTGGAACTGGGTGGCCCACAGGGCGCCGTTCTCCACGGCGGCCACGAAGGGCTTGCCGTGGGTGGACCAGGTGACCTGGGGAGCGGCGATCAGCGGGTTGTGGGTCTGGAGGGACCAGTCGTGGACGGCGTAGGAGTGCACGAAGTAGTAGCGGGTGTCCGCGTCGAGCCCGGCGAAGAGCCGCGAGCCCGCCGGGGCGTCGACGGTGTTCCAGCCCATGTGGGGCACGACGTCGGCCTCCAGGGGCGAGACCGTGCCGGGCCACTCGTCCAGGCCCTCGGCCGCCACGCCGTGCTCGATGCCGCGCGCGAAGAGGATCTGCATGCCGACGCAGATGCCCAGCACGGGGCGTCCGCCGGCCAGCCGCCGGTCGACGATCCAGTCGCCGCGTACCTCCTTCAGGCCCTTCATGCAGGCGGCGAAGGCGCCGACGCCGGGGACCAGCAGGCCGTCGGCGTTCATGGCGGTGTCGTAGTCGCGGGTGATCTCCACGTCGGCGCCGGCCCGGGCGAGGGCGCGTTCGGCGGAGCGGATGTTGCCGAAGCCGTAGTCGAAGACGACGACCTTCTTGGTGCGCGCGGTGCTCAATTCCACACCTCCAGCCGCAGGACGCCGGCCAGGAGGCACAGGCCGGCGCCGATGGAGAGCAGCACGATGAGGCTCTTGGGCATCTGCTGCTTGGCGAACGAGTAGATCCCGCCGAGCAGGAAGAGCCCGACGACGATCAGCGCGGTGGACGTGCCGTTCACAGCGCGCCCTTCGTGGAGGGAAGGATGCCGGCGGCGCGCGGGTCGCGCTCGGAGGCGTAGCGCAGGGCGCGGGCGAGCGCCTTGAACTGGCACTCCACGATGTGGTGGGCGTTGCGGCCGTAGGGCACGTGGACGTGCAGCGCGACCTGGGCCTGGGCGACGAAGGACTCCAGGATGTGCCGGGTCATGGTGACGTCGTACTCGCCGATCATCGGCGCCATGGTCTCGGGCTCGGTGTGCACCAGGTAGGGGCGGCCGGAGAGGTCGACGGTGACCTGGGCGAGGGACTCGTCCAGCGGGACCGTGCAGTTGCCGAAGCGGTAGATGCCCACCTTGTCGCCGAGGGCCTGCTTGAAGGCGGCGCCCAGCGCGAGGGCGGTGTCCTCGATGGTGTGGTGGGAGTCGATGTGCAGGTCGCCCTCGGTCTTCACGGTGAGGTCGAACAGACCGTGCCGGCCGAGCTGGTCGAGCATGTGGTCGTAGAAGCCGACGCCGGTGGCGATGTCGGTCCTGCCGGTGCCGTCGAGGTCGATCTCGACGAGGACCGAGGTCTCCTTGGTGGTGCGCTCGACGCGCCCAACGCGGCTCATGCGTATCGCTCCTTCTTCAGTTCACGGACCGCGTCGAGGAACGCGTCGTTCTCGGCCGGGGTGCCCGCGGTCACCCGCAGCCATCCCGGTACGCCGTTGTCGCGGACCAGTACGCCCCGGTCGAGGATCCGCCGCCAGACGGCGTGCGCGTCCTCGAACCGGCCGAACTGGACGAAGTTGGCGTCGGACTCGGTCACCTGGTAGCCGGCCCCGCGCAGTTCGGCGACGAGCCGGTCCCGCTCGGCCTTGAGCTGCTCGACGTAGCCGAGGAGGGTGTCGGTGTGCTCCAGGGCGGCCAGGGCGGTGGCCTGGGTGACGGCGGAGAGGTGGTACGGCAGCCGGACCAACTGGACGGCGTCGACCACGGCCGGGTCGGCGGCGAGGTAGCCGAGGCGCAGCCCCGCCGCGCCGAACGCCTTGGACATCGTGCGGGAGACCACCAGGTGCGGGCGGCCTTCGAGGAGCGGCAGCAGCGAGTCGCCGTGGCTGAACTCGACGTACGCCTCGTCCACCACGACCATCGACGGCCTGGCGGCCTGCGCCGCCTCGTACAGGGCGAGGACCGTCTCGCGCGGGACCGCGGTGCCGGTGGGGTTGTTGGGGGTGGTGATGAAGACGACGTCGGGCCGGTGCTCGGCGATGGCCCGCTCGGCCGCCGCGAGGTCGATGGTGAAGTCCTCGTCGCGCGGACCCGGGATCCAGCCGGTGTTGGTGGCGCGGGCGATGAGGGCGTGCATCGAGTACGAGGGTTCGAAGCCGATGGCGGTGCGGCCCGGTCCGCCGAAGGTCTGCAGCAGTTGCTGGATCACCTCGTTGGAGCCGTTGGCGGCCCAGACCCGCTCGACGCCGACCGGGTGTCCGGCCGTCCGGGTCAGGTACTCGGCGAGCCGGGTGCGCAGCTCGACCGCGTCCCGGTCCGGGTAGCGGTTGAGGTGGCGGGCCGCCTCGCGCACCCGTTCGGTGATCCGCTCGACGAGCGCCTCGGGCAGCGGGTAGGGGTTCTCGTTGGTGTTCAGCCGGACGGGCACGTCCAACTGCGGGGCGCCGTACGGTGACTTGCCGCGCAGTTCGTCCCGTACCGGGAGGTCGTCGATGGTCACGTCGCTCACTTGCCCTCGGGGACCTTCCACTCGAACCTCGCCTTGATCGCCGCGCCGTGCGCGGGCAGGTCCTCCGCCTCGGCCAGCGTCACCACGTGGTGCGCGACCTCGGCCAGCGCGTCCCTGGTGTAGTCGACGATGTGGATGCCGCGCAGGAAGGACTGGACGGAGAGGCCGGAGGAGTGGCAGGCGCAGCCGCCGGTGGGCAGGACGTGGTTGGACCCGGCCGCGTAGTCGCCCAGTGAGACGGGCGCCCAGGGGCCGATGAAGATCGCGCCGGCGTTGCGCACCCGGTCGGCGACGGCGGCGGCGGCGGCGGTCTGGATCTCCAGGTGTTCGGCGCCGTAGGCGTCGACCACCCGCAGGCCCTCCTCGACGCCGTCGACCAGGACGATCGCGGACTGCCGGCCGGCCAGGGCCGGGCGGATCCGGTCCGCGACGTGCTTGCTGGCCTCGACCTGGGGGGCCAGTTCCCGCTCCACCGCGTCGGCCAGCGCCGCGGAGTCGGTGACCAGGACGGCGGCGGCCAGCGGGTCGTGCTCGGCCTGGCTGATCAGGTCGGCGGCGACGTGCACCGGGTCGGCGGTGCCGTCGGCGAGGACGGCGATCTCGGTCGGGCCGGCCTCGGCGTCGATGCCGATCCGGCCGGTGAAGTAGCGCTTGGCGGCGGCCACCCAGATGTTGCCGGGGCCGGTGACCATGTCGGCGGGCGGGCAGGACTCGGTGCCGTAGGCGAACATCGCGACGGCGGTGGCGCCGCCGGCCGCGTACACCTCGTCCACGCCGAGCAGGGCGCAGGCGGCGAGGATGGTGGGGTGCGGCAGTCCGCCGAAGTCGGCCTGGGCCGGGGAGGCGAGCGCGATCGAGGGGACGCCGGCCTCCTGGGCGGGCACCACGTTCATGATCACGGAGGACGGGTAGACCGAGCGGCCGCCGGGCGCGTAGAGGCCCACGCGGTCGACCGGGACCCACTTCTCGGTGACCGAGCCGCCGGGCACGACCTGGGTGGTGCGGGTGGTGCGGCGCTGGGCGCGGTGGACGAGGCGGGCGCGGCGGATCGACTCCTCCAGGGCCGCGCGCACGGCCGGGTCCAGCTCCGCGAGGGCGCGGGTGAGCGCCTCGGCCGGGACCCGTACGCGGTCCAGCTCGACACCGTCGAACCGCTCGGCGAAGTCGATCAGCGCCGCGTCGCCCCGATGCCGCACGTCCTCGCAGATCGGCCGCACCTTCTCCAGGGCGGCCGAGACGTCGAAGTCGGCTCGGGGCAGCAGCTCGCGCAGGGCCGGTCCCTCGGGGAGGGCGTCGCCGCGCAGATCGATTCGGGAGATCACGCGACCAATTCTCGCAGACCCGTATCGGGCACCGTCCGCGCGTATCAATGGCTGATACAGAACGGTCCGGACCGGGACAAGGTTTAGCTCACTGCGAGTGTTCGCGCCCTCACTCAGCGGGCATGAACGGTGTAAGGAACTGATGACTCGTGAGTAGCAGAGGAGAGAGGCAACCACTGTGAGCGAGGGGGCCGGCCTGCGCGCCGACGCCGGAGAACTGCCGGACGACCTGACCGCCGCCGAGGCCGGCATGTGGCAGGCGTTCCGCAACGGCAGTGTGTACGACCTGAGCAGCGGTGACGCGGCCGCCGACGATCCGCACGGCGGGCCGCCGTGGGGCCCGGAGCGCACGGTGCGGGCCCGGGTCGTGTGCTGGCTGCTGCTCGACGGTCCGCCCGCGCTGGCCGGGCGGGTCTCCTCGCTGAAGCTGGTCGGGGTGGCGGTCAGCGGCACCGTGAACCTCGCGGGCGGCACGGTGGCGCCCTACGTGGAGCTGCGCAACTGCCGGTTCGAGCAGGAGGTGCTGCTGCCGGAGACCCGGTTCACCACGGTGCGGCTGGTGGACTGCGCGGTGCCCCGGCTGGAGGCGGCCCGGCTGCAGACCGAGGGCGATCTGCACCTGCCGCGCTGCCGCTTCGCGAACGGAGTGCGGCTGACCGACGCGCGGATAGGCACCGACCTGCTGCTCAACCAGGCGGTCGTGTACCGCGACCGCGGCGGCCGCTCGCTCGCCGCCGACGGCCTGAAGGTCGGGCAGGACTTCCAGGCCGAGCTGCTCCAGTCCTTCGGCGAGCTGCGGCTGCGCGGCGCCCAGGTCGGTGTGTCGCTGAGCCTGCGCGGCGCCCGGCTGGTCAACCCCTGCGCCCGGTTCGCGCTGAACGCCCCCCAGCTCAGCGTGGAGCGCACGCTGTACCTGACGCCGGCGGGCATCAGCACCGGGCTGCTCGGCGGCCTGACACCGGCCGAGGGGACACGCGTCCAGCCGTTCGAGTGCCAGGGCGGGATCCGGCTGGACGACGGGCGGTTCGGTGACGCGGTCGACTTCGAGCAGGCGCTGTTCACCCTCGCCGAGGACCAGGAGCTGACGCTGCGCCGGGTGCAGACACCCGAGCTGCGCTTCCTCGGGCGCGGCCCCGCGCTCGGCCGGGTGGTGCTGTCCGGGGCGCGGATCGGGAACCTGATGGACCGGGCGGAGAGCTGGCCGGGTCCCGGCCGGCTGCACATGGGCGGGTTCTGCTACGAGTCCCTGGTGCCCCGGGGGCCGTTCCCGCTGGCCCGGCGGCTGGAGTGGGTGGCCGCCGCGACCGCGGAGTACCGCCCGGAGCCGTACGAGCGGCTCGCGGCCGTGCTGAAGGCGGCCGGCGAGGACGAGGACGCCCGGAAGGTGCTGCTCGCCAAGCAGCGCCGGCGCCGCGACAGCCTGCCCCTGGCGGCCAAGTTCTTGGGCTATGTGCAGGACTGGACCGTCGCCTACGGCTACCGGCCGGGGCGGGCCGCGGTGTGGATGGGGGTGCTCTGGGCGGCCGGTTCGCTGGCGTTCGCGCGGATCGGGCGGCCGCCGGTCCGGGGCGGCGAGCACCCGGCCTGGGACCCGGCCCTGTTCGCCCTCGACCTGCTGCTGCCCGTGATCGACCTGGGGCAGGTCGGGGCCTGGCAGCTCGGTGGCGGCCGGCAGTGGCTGGCGGTGGCACTGATCCTGCTGGGCTGGATCCTGGCGACGACGGTGGCGGCGGGAGCGACGCGGCTGCTGCGCCGCGCGTGAGAGCGCCCCGCGGGAAAGCGCCGGGTCGCGTGGGAAAGCAGAGAGATCTTCACTTTTTACTCTCCCTTTACTTACCTTCGTACAACTTTCCAGAGGTTCCGTGAAGGCCCTGGCGCACCCGCGACCTGCCGACTTTCAATGGTCGACACCATGGTTCGGCTACGCGCGTTGATTCGCTCGGCCCGGCTGCGCGGCACCCCGCCGCGCCCGGCCGCCGAAGCCCCCGTCGGCGACGAGGTGCTCCTCGACGCACCCGACGACCGGCTCGGTCCGGCGCTGGTCGCGGCGGCCCACGGCGCCCACGAACCCGCCGCCGGACTGCTGGCCGGCACCCGCGAGAGCGCCGAGTGGGAGCACCGCGACCGCTACACGGCACGGCTGGCGGCCTTCGCCCATGCCCGCCCCGAGTGGCTGCGGACCTGGCAGACCACCGCCCCCGGCGACCAGGACGGACTGCTGGTGCGGGCCCGGCTGGCGGTGGACCGCTGCTGGCAGTCGCCGGACCGCGCCGAACTGCTGCGCCAGAGCGCACCCGCCGTCACGGCCGCCGCCGAGGCCGGCGGGAGCGACCCGGTGCCCTGGCGGATCGCCCTGGACTCCGCCCGGGGCCGGCGGGCCGGGCACGCCGAGTTCGAACGGCTGTGGGCCGAGGCGGTCCGCCGCGCCCCGCACCACTACGGCTGTCATCTCGCGGCGCTGGAGTACCTCGCCACCGCCTCCCCCGGCGCCCACCGCGAGTGCCTCGACTTCGCCGAGACGGCCGCGCGGGACGCCCCCGAGGGCTCGCTGGTGCGGGCGCTGCCGCTGCGGGCGGCCTTCCGGTACCTGACCGACGGCACCGCGGGCACGGTGGAGCGCGCCCGCCTGGACACCGCCGCCGACCTGGCCCTCACCCTGTCGGCCGGCCTCCCGCCGGCCGACCCCTGGCCCGCCGAACTGCGCAATCTGCTGGCGTACGTCCTGATCAGGCTGGGGCGCGGCCCGGACGCGGCGGAGCAACTGCGGCTGACCGGCCCGTACGCCACCTCCTTCCCCTGGGACCGGGGCACGGACGACCCGCTGGGCCGGTTCCTGGCGGTCCGGGAGGAGGTCCGGGGCGCCGCGGCCCGGGGCGGACCGGGGGCCCCGGCACCGCCCTGGAACGGGCGGTGCTCCCGCGCCGGTCGCGGCGACCATTAGGCTTCTGCGACGTGACCACCGTCCGGCTTCCGCTCTTCCCACTGAACTCGGTGCTTTTCCCGGGCTTGGTGCTTCCGCTCAATGTGTTCGAGGAGCGCTATCGCGCCATGATGCGCGAGCTGCTGAAGACCCCCGAGGAGGAGCCGCGCCGATTCGCCGTCGTCGCGATCCGGGACGGCCACGAGGTCGCCCCCAGCCTCCCGGGGCTGCCCGATCCGACCGCGGTGCCCGAGCGCGGGGCCGCCGAGGGCTTCGGCGCCGACCCGGCCAAGGCGCTGCACCGGGTGGGCTGCGTGGCCGACGCGGCGACGATCCGGGAGCGGGCCGACGGCACCTTCGAGGTGCTGGCCACCGGGACGACCCGGGTGCGGCTGCTGTCGGTGGACGCCTCCGGACCGTTCCTCGTGGCCGAGCTGGAGCATCTGGGCGAGGAGCCCGGCGACGAGGCGGGCGCGCTGGCCGAGGGGGTGCTGCGGGCGTTCCGCCAGTACCAGAAGCGGCTGGCAGGGGCGCGGGAGCGGTCGCTGACCACCGGCGCCGAACTGCCGGACGAGCCAGGCGTGGTCTCCTACCTGGTCGCCGCGGCGATGATGCTGGACATCCCGACGAAGCAGCGCCTGCTCCAGGCACCGGACACCGCCTCCCGGCTGCGCGACGAGCTGAAGCTGCTGCGCACCGAGACCTCCGTGATCCGCACGCTGCCCTCGCTGCCGGCCGCCGAGCTGACCCGCGGCCCGACCAGCCTCAACTGACCCACCGACGCGCCCCCGCGCCGACCCACCGACGCACCGACGCACGAACTGAGGAACGCATCCCTCGATGGCGAAGAAGGCGAAGAAGCAGCAGGCGGGGGGAACGCCCGCGACGGTGGCCCTCACGGCGGCCGGCGTGACATACACCGTGCACGCCTACGAGCACGACCCCGCCCACCCCTCCTACGGCGAGGAGGCCGCCGAGGCGATGGGGGTCTCGCCGGACCGGGTGTTCAAGACGCTGGTGGCCGACGTCGACGGCGCGCTGACGGTCGCGGTGGTGCCGGTCGCGGGCCAACTGGACCTGAAGGCGCTGGCCACGGCGGTGGGCGGCAAGCGGGCCGCGATGGCCGACCCGGCGCTCGCCGAGCGCACCACGGGATACGTGCGGGGCGGCATCTCCCCGCTCGGCCAGCGCAAGCGGCTGCGCACCGTGCTGGACGCCTCGGCCTCGGCGCACGCCACGATCTGCGTCTCGGCGGGCCGCCGGGGCCTGGAGGTCGAACTGCCGCCCGCGGACCTGGCCCGCCTCACCGACGCGGTGCTCGCGCCCGTCGGACGGGCCTGATCCCGCCGCCCCGCTCAGCCGGCCGGCCGGTCCGGCCGCTGCGGGTCCGGGCCCGACCGGGGGCCCGGGTGGGGGTCCGAGGGTGGGCCCGGATGGGGCTCCGGGCCGGGGTCCGGGTGCCGATCGTGCGGCTGGTACTGCTGGTACTGCTGGTACTGCTGATGGTGCGGCGCGTACGGGTCCGGGTCCCGGGGGCCGAACAGCGCGGTGAGGCCGAGGTGGACGACGAGGGCCGCGAGCGGCCAGGCCAGCAGCGCCCCCTTCGCCCCGAGCTTCAGCGGTGCGGAGAAGGTGACGCCCTTGCCCACCTCGCGGGCGTGCGCGACGACGTCCCCGGCCGGGCCGAGCCAGACCCCGACCCGCCAGGCCAGCAGCGAGCCGAGCAGGCCGCCGACGCCCAGCGCCACGACGAACGGCACGCCCCCGCGCCGCCGCAGCAGGAAGACGGCCAGCGCGCCGAGCGCCCCGAAGGCCAGCGCGAGCAGCGTGAAGGTGCCGTCGACCCCGACCGCCTGTTCGCCCTCGGAGTCCGCCAGGTAGACCACCCAGCTCTTGTCGACCACGTCGCCGACGAGCGGCACGCTCGGCGCGAGCCACCACCACGCCACGCCGAGGAGCGCCCCCGCGACCGTCACCGCCACCGCGACCACGGCGGCCTGGCGCACCTCGGTCCGCAGACCGGGGCCGTCCGCCTCGCCGTACTGGCCGAACGCGGCGCCCACCGCGGACGCGCCGGCCGGCGGCGGTACCGGCCGCCCCTGCCGCGCGGCATGTGCGGACGAGTGTTCGTGGGGTGGCGGAGGTGGCGTCAGCGGTGCGGTCACCCTGCCATCGTGCCAGGCCCGTCCGTGCGACGCGTCACCGGACGGCGGCCCGGCGGTACGCCCAGGTGGCGACGGCCAGCGAGACCACGCCGACCAGCCCGCACACGGCGAGGTCGCCGAGGACGAAGGCCCAGTCGGGATCGTCGCCGAACGTCCGCGCGAACGCCTCCACGCCGTAGGTGGAGGGCAGCAGGTCCCGGGCGAAGCGCACCGCCTCCGGCATCCGGTCGGCCGGCAGCACGCCGAGCAGCAGCGCCGCGGACATGCCGAGCTGGCCCAGGAGGGTGGCGAGTTCGGGCCGGGGCGCGAGCAGGCCCAGCGCGGCGCCCAGCCCGGCCAGCGCGGCGCCGGCCAGCGGGATGACGGCGATCAGCACCCACAGGTGGGTGACCGGCAGCCCGAAGAGCACGCAGCCGAAGACCGCGGTGACCACGGTTCCCGGCACGGTGAAGGAGGCGTAGGCGCCCGCCGCGCCCAGCACCACCGCGGCCGGCGGCACGGGCAGGGTGGCGTAGTGGTCGAGGCCGCCGCTGGCCCGCAACTGGCCGAAGTACTGCGCCAGCAGGTTCAGCGCGACGAACGCCACGACCAGCACCGCCGAGCCTGCCACCACGGCCTGCGCCTCGCCGCCGCCGTCCACCACCCCGCGCATCAGCACCATGATGCCGATGGACTGGAAGGTGGCCACGAACAGCAGCGGGATGCGGGCGACCCGCGCCCGGGAGAGCTGAGCCCGGTAGACGGCCACCAGCGACGGCCACAGCCGGGCCCGCGGTCCCAGCTCGGCGGCGACCCGGGCCCCCTGCTCGTCGGCGGCCAGGACACCGCCCGGCAGGACATCTGCGGGTACGACACTCACGTCGCGGTGCTCCTCTTCGCTCCGGCGCTCGTCCTGTTCGGTACGTACGGGCCCGGTGACCGTCGTGCTCAGGCTCGCGCCGGCCGGCCGGGCCGCGGCCCGGCGGGCCGGCGAGTGCGGGGCGCTGGTGCTCAAGCCTTCACCAGCCCCTGCCGGGCGGCGCCGCCCAGCGCCAGGTAGACGTCCTCCAGGCTGGGTGTGGCCAGGGTGAAGTCGTCCAGCGCGGCGAAGGCGGCTCCGCCGGTGACGGTGGCGACCACCGCGCGGGCCTCCTCGGGCGCGAGCCGCAGCGTCCAGCGGCGGCCCGACTCGGTGATCCGGTCCCTGAGCGCGGCGACCTCCGGGACGTGCAGCGGCGCGGCCTCGCGCCACACCAGGTCGACCCGGACCTCGCCGGCCACCTGTTCCTTGAGGCCGGAGGGGGTGTCGCAGGCGATCACCCGGCCCCGGTCCAGGACGGCGACCCGGTCCAGTACGGTCTCGGCCTCGATGACGTTGTGGGTGACCAGCAGCACCGTGGCGCCGTGCTCGGCGCGGCGCCGGTCCACGGCCGCCCAGACGGCCCGGCGGGCCACCGGGTCCATGCCGGTGGTGGGCTCGTCCAGGACGAGCAGCGGGCGGGCGCCGACCAGCGCGGCGGCGAAGCAGGCCAGGCGGCGCTGTCCGCCGGAGAGCTTCTTCAGCGGGCGGGCGGCGAGCGGCGTGAGACCGAGTTCGTCGAGGACGTCGTCGCGCTCGGCGCGGGCCCGCCGTACTTCGAGGCCGCGCAGCCGTCCGGTGGTCTCGGCGGCGAGGGAGACGGTCAGCTCGTCCAGGGCGGTGGACTCCTGCCCGAGGTAGGCGAGGATGCGGGCGGCCCGCTCCGGGTGGCGCACGATGTCGTGGCCGAGGATCTCCACGGTGCCGGCGTCGGGTCGCATCAGCCCGGTCATCTGCCGTACGAGGGTGGACTTGCCGGCGCCGTTCGGGCCGAGCAGTCCGAAGATCTCCCCGCGCCGGATGTGCAGCGTCACGTCGTCGGTGGCACGCACCTCGGGGGTGCCCGGTGCGCCGCGCCGGCCGCGTACCGCCGGATAGGTCTTGGTCAGCCCGCGCACCACGCACACGGCATCGCCACCGGGACGAAGTGCCTGTGCCGCGCGCGTACTCACAAGGGACGAGCCTACGGGGTCGGCGCCGCCGCACCGCGCTCGGGTCGCACCGCGCACCCCGGTCGGGTCGCACCGCGCACCCCGGCCGGGCGGGGGCCTCACTCTCCGGCGGGGCTGTGCTCCTCCGCCGGCCGTACGCCGATCTCGCGCCAGAACCCGGCCCTGATCGCGTACCGGTCGTGCTCGTCGATCTGGTCGTCCTTGTGGGCCAGCAGGCCGAAGCGGGCCGCGTAGCGCAGCAGCTCACCGTCGACGCGGTGCGGGACCCGGGGGTACATCCCGGACAGCTTCTGCAGGTGGAGCTTGTCGCCGAGCCGCTCCACCCAGCGGCGGGCGAAGACCTGCCCGACCTCGAAGGGGTCGCCGCCGACGGTGGTGATGTCCTCCTCCCGGTCGGCCCAGCGCTGCTCGGCGGTGGTGAGCTGGGCGAGGGTCGGCATGGAGGCGGCCTCGGCGGGCTCGGCCGCCGGCCGGTCCACCCAGCCCTTGTCGGAGGACCAGCGCAGGGTGGCGCTCGTGGGCTGCGGGACGCTCTGGGTCCCGGCACGCAGGGCGGCCAGGTCCTTGGGGGTGGGTACGCCCCTGGCGCCGGCGCCGCGTTCCTCGGCGCCGTTGCGGGGGGCGGCGGCGGGGTGCGGCCGCTCCTCGGCGGGCCGCTCGGAGGCGGCGGCGTGCGCGGACTCGGCGGCGTGCGCGGACTCGGGCAGCGGCGCGGAGAGGATCGCGGCGATCTCGGGCCGGGGCGCCGGCGGCGGCGCGCACACCCCGGTCAGTTCCTTGGGGCGGACGGCCTTGGTGATCCAGGCCCGGTCCAGGACGCGCCGCTCGTCGGCCTCGGCGACCAGGTCCTCGGACTGGTTGTAGTCGCCGTCGGCGGCCTGCACGGCCCACAGGTGGACGGCGACGCCGTGCTCCTTGGCGGCCATCATGCCGGGCAGCAGGTCGCCGTCGCCGGTGACCAGGACGACGTCGGAGCAGGCGCGGTTGCGGGCCAGCTCGGTCAGTTCGGCGTGCATCGCGGCGTCCACGCCCTTCTGTGCCCAGCGGCCGTCGCTGCGGGTGAGGGCGCCGAGACGGACGGTGACCCGGGACATCACGCGCAGCCTGCGGTGCTCGGGCTGGGGGACGCGGTCGGGGGCGCCGTCGAACCAGTAGATGCGCAGCAGGGGCTGCTGGGTGTCGGCCTCCGCGCGTTCCCTCAGGCCCTGGACGAGGGCGGCGTGGTCCACGGTGATGCGGGAGCGCGAGGGTTCCCCGGCGAGGAGACTGGCCGCGGCCCCCAGCAGATACCCGGCGTCCACCAGGACGATGCAGCGGTCCACGCGATCCACCCTCTTTCCGGGAGGTTTGCTTCGGGCTTGCTTCGAGTCTGCCCGACCGCGCGGAGGTTAACGGCCGGAACTCGATCTTCGGCGTGGCGTTTGGGCGACGAACGGCCGCTAAGAGCCTGTCACGGACGGTAATTGTCCAACATGCGTTCTTTATCGGCCTGTGTGAATCTGTGTGAATCTGATGCCGGCCCTGGCCCCCAGATTCCCCCACAGGAGGCACCCACCATGGCCAAGAACAAGAGCAACCGTGACCGCAAGCAGTCGCAGGCCGAGCCCGCGCGGCAGACGGCGCGGCCGGCCGTGCGGGAGCGGGAGGAACTCGCTCCGCAGCTCTCTCCGGCCGATGTCGTCTCCCGCAAGCGGCAGAAGCGCTTCGGCCACAACTGACACCACACCGGACATTCCCGTACCGGCGGGCACGCCTCGCACCGGCACGGGGGCGGGGGCCGGGCACCCGCCGAGGGGCGCGTCCGGTGCCGGACGCGCCCCTCGAACGGAAGAACGGCCGTCGGTCAGCCCGCGAGGCAGGCCGGGCCCAGCAGCACCTTCAGGTCGCCGAAGAGCGCCGGGTCGGGCTTGACCCGGTGCCGGTCCAGGCGCAGGACCGTGGTCCGGGTCGGCCCCTGGAGCTTGATCCGGACCTCGCTGTCGCCGCGGTGGTGGGTGAGGATCTCGCCGAGCCGGCTGACCATGGGCGGGGTGACGCGGGTGGCCGGGATGGTGAGCACCACGGGTGCGTTGGTGCCGGCGTTGGACAGGTCGGGGACCATCAGCTCCATCGCGACCAGGCGCGGCACGTCCTCCCGCTTGTCGAGGCGGCCCTTGACGAACACCACCGCGTCCTCGACGAGCTGGGTCGACACGAGCTGGTAGGTCGCGGGGAAGAACATGCACTCGATGGAGCCGGCCAGGTCCTCGACGGTGGCGATGGCCCAGGCGTTGCCCTGCTTGGTCATCTTGCGCTGGAGGCCGGAGATGATGCCGCCGATGGTGACGACCGCGCCGTCGCCGAAGTCGCCGCCGGTGAGCTGGGAGATGCCCGCGTCGGCCTTGTCGGAGAGGACGTGCTCCAGGCCGAAGAGCGGGTGGTCGGAGACGTAGAGACCGAGCATCTCGCGCTCCTGGGCGAGCAGATAGGTCTTGTCCCACTCGTCGGTGGTGAACTCGACGTCGAGTCCGAAGCCGGGCTCGGTCGTCTCCTCCTCGCCCATGCCGCCGAAGAGGTCGAACTGGCCCTCGGCCTCCTTGCGCTTGACCGCGACCACGTTGTCGATCATCGGTTCGAAGTGCGCGGTGAGGCCCTTGCGGGTGTGCCCGAGGGTGTCGAAGGCCCCCGCCTTGATCAGCGACTCCGTGGTGCGCTTGTTGCAGGCGACCGCCTCGACCTTGTCGAGGTAGTCGGGGAACGAGCCGTACTTGCCCTTGGCCTTGCGGCTCCTGATGATCGACTCCACCACGTTGGTGCCGACGTTGCGGACGGCTTCGAGGCCGAAGAGGATCACGTCGTCGCCCTGGGCGGCGAAGTTGTGGACCGACTCGTTGACGTTCGGCGGGAGCACCTTGATGCCCATGCGCCGGCACTCGTTGAGGTAGACGGCCGACTTGTCCTTGTCGTCCTTGACCGAGGTGAGCAGCCCGGCCATGTACTCGGCGGGGTGGTTCGCCTTCAGGTAGGCGGTCCAGTAGGAGACCAGTCCGTACGCGGCGGAGTGCGCCTTGTTGAAGGCGTAGCCGGCGAACGGGACCAGCACGTCCCACAGGGCCTGGACGGCCTCGTCGCTGTAGCCGTTCTTCTTGGCGCCGGCCTGGAAGATGGTGAAGTTCTTGGCCAGTTCGTCGGGCTTCTTCTTGCCCATCACGCGGCGCAGGATGTCGGCCTCGCCGAGCGAGTAGCCCGCGATGATCTGGGCGGCCTTCTGCACCTGCTCCTGGTAGACGATCAGGCCGTAGGTGACCGCGAGGACCTCCTGGAGGGGCTCCTCCAGCTCCTTGTGGATCGGCGTGATCTCCTGGAGGCCGTTCTTGCGCAGCGCGTAGTTGGTGTGCGAGTCCATGCCCATCGGGCCGGGACGGTAGAGCGCGGAGACGGCGGAGATGTCCTCGAAGTTGTCGGGCTTCATCAGCCGCAGCAGCGAGCGCATGGGGCCGCCGTCGAACTGGAAGACGCCGAGGGTGTCGCCGCGCTGGAGGAGTTCGAAGGTCTTCGGGTCGTCGAGCGGCAGGGCCAGCAGGTCGAGATCGACGCCCTTGTTGGACTTCACCATCTTGACGGCGTCGTCCATGATCGTCAGGTTGCGCAGGCCGAGGAAGTCCATCTTCAGCAGGCCGAGCGACTCGCACTGCGGATAGTCCCACTGGGTGATGGTCACGCCGTCGGTGTGCCGCACCCAGATCGGGGCGTGGTCGACGATGGGCTCGCTGGACATGATCACGCCGGCGGCGTGCACGCCCATCTGCCGTACCAGGCCCTCGACGCCCTTGGCGGTGTCGATGACCTTCTTCACGTCCGGCTCGTTCTCGTACATCCCGCGGATCTCGCCGGCCTCGCCGTAGCGGGGGTGCGTGGGGTCCGTGATGCCGTTGAGGTCGATGCCCTTGCCCAGGACGTCGGCGGGCATCGCCTTGGTGAGGCGGTCGCCCATGGCGTACGGGTAGCCCAGTACGCGCGCGGAGTCCTTGATGGCGTTCTTCGCCTTGATCTTGCCGTAGGTGCCGATCATGGCGACCTTGTCGGCGCCGTACTTCTCCGTCACGTACCTGATCACCTCGACGCGCCTGCGCTCGTCGAAGTCGATGTCGACGTCGGGCATGGAGACGCGCTCGGGGTTGAGGAACCGCTCGAAGATCAGGCCGTGCGGGATGGGGTCGAGGTCGGTGATGCCCATCGCGTACGCCACGATCGAGCCGGCCGCGGAGCCTCGGCCGGGGCCGACCGCGATGCCCTGGTTCTTGGCCCACATGATGAAGTCGGCGACGACGAGGAAGTAGCCCGGGAACCCCATCTGGATGATGACGTCCATCTCGTACTCGACCTGCTTCTGCCGGTCGTCGGGGACACCGCCGGGGAAGCGGCGGTCCATGCCCCGGCGGACCTCCTCCTTGAACCAGGTGACCTCGGTGAAGCCCTCGGGGATGTCGAACTTCGGCATCAGGTCGCGCTTCTCGAACATGCCGTCGGTGTCGACCATCTCGGCGACCAGGAGCGTGTTGGCGCACCCCTCCTGCCAGGCGTCCGAGGAGTCGATGGCGTACATCTCGTCGGTGGTCTTCAGGTAGTAGCCGGTGCCGTCGAACCGGAAGCGGTCCGGGTCGGAGAGGTTCTTGCCGGTCTGGATGCACAGCAGGGCGTCGTGGGCGGTCGCCTCGTGCGCGTACGTGTAGTGCGAGTCGTTGGTGACCAGCGGCGGGATGCCGAGCTTCTTCCCGATCTCCAGCAGGCCGTCGCGGACCCGGTGCTCGATGTCGATGCCGTGGTCCATCAGCTCCAGGAAGTACCGGTCCTTGCCGAAGATGTCCTGGTAGTCGGAGGCGGCCCGGACGGCCTCGTCGAACTGGCCGAGCCGCAGCCGGGTCTGCACCTCGCCGGACGGGCAGCCGGTGGAGGCGACGATCCCCTCCGACCACTGGGAGATCGTCTCCTTGTCCATGCGGGGCCACTTCTGCAGCCAGCCCTCGGCGTACGCGTCCGAGGAGAGCTTGAAGAGGTTGTGCAGACCGGTGCTGTTCGTCGCCCACATCGTCTTGTGGGTGTAACCGCCGGAACCGGAGACGTCGTCCCGCTTCTGGTGCGGCTGGCCCCACTGGATCTTGCGCTTGTTCCGCCGCGACTCCGGGGCGACGTACGCCTCGATCCCGATGATCGGGGTGACCCCGGCCTTCTTCGCGGTGTGGAAGAAGTCATAGGCCCCGTGCAGGTTGCCGTGGTCGGACATGGCGATGTGGGTCATGCCCATCTCATTGCACGCGTCGAACATGTCCTTCAGCCGCGCGGCACCGTCCAGCAGCGAGTACTGGGTGTGGACGTGCAGGTGCGTGAACGGCGGCTTGGACACGGGCGGCCTCCTGGGGAAACGGTGGACGACGGGAAACAGCGGACGACGGACCGCGGTCGGTACGGGGGGTCGGCGTCGAAGTCTATGCCTCGCCACTGACGTACCGGGGGCCTACCCGCGTACCTTCAGGTGGGGCCCCGCGTGTCGTCCGGGACCCCGGGGGACGGGCACTCGCCCGCCCCCTCGAACGTTGACCGCGGTGGAGGATCCGCCACGGATCTCCCCCACAGGTCACGCACCACCCGTACCAGGAGGCACCCAGCGATGTCGGTCCCGCAGCTTGGCGACGAGCCCCGCGGCGAGGAGATCCTCGCCGTCTTCGACACCGCCTTCGGCCAGCTCCTGGCCGCCGACCCGGCCGCGTTCCGGGTGAAGTTCCGCAAGATGGCGGCCTCGGCCTTCGCCTTCTACCGGGGCACCGCGAGCCTCTTCTACCACGACCTGGACGCCTCCCCGGCGGGCGGCCCGTACCTGGACGAGCGCACCTCGCGGGTGTGGATCCACGGCGATCTGCACGCGGAGAACTTCGGCACGTACATGGACTCCACCGGGCGTCTGATCTTCAACGTCAACGACTTCGACGAGGCGTACGTCGGCCCCTTCACCTGGGACGTGCAGCGCTTCGCCGCCTCCATCGCGCTGATCGGCTACGCGAAGGCGCTCGGCGACGACCAGATCACCGCGCTCGTCCGGACCTACGCGGACGCCTACCGCGAGCGGATCCGGGCGCTGGCCGGCGGTGCCAAGCGGGACGAGGTGCCGCCGTTCTCGCTGGACACCGCCCAGGGACCGCTGCTGGGCGCGCTGCGCGTGGCCCGCTCGCTGACCCGGTTCGGGCTGCTGGACTCGATGACGGAGATCCGTGACTTCGAGCGCCGGTTCGCGCCGGACGGCGGCTCCGTCGAACTGGACGCCGCCACCCGCTACAAGGTGCTGGCCGCCTTCGACGGCTATCTGGAGACCCTCCCGGAGTCCTCCCTGGCCCGCCCCGACTCCTACCGGGTCAAGGACGTCGTCGGCCGCCGCGGCATCGGCATCGGCTCGGCCGGGCTGCCGTCGTACAACATCCTCCTGGAGGGCAACAGCGACGCCCTGGAGAACGACGTGGTGATCTACCTCAAGCAGGCGCAGACCCCGGCCGTCTCCCGGCACGTCACCGACCCCGCGATTCGGGCGTACTTCCAGCACGAGGGCCACCGCACGGTGATCTCCCAGCGGGCCCTTCAGGCGCACGCCGACCCGTGGCTGGGCTGGACCGAGCTGGACGGCGCGGGGCAGCTCGTCGCCGAGGTCTCGCCGTACGCCGTCGACCTGGACTGGAGCGAACTGGACGACCCGGAGGAGATCGCCGAGGTCGTCGCGGACCTCGGCCGGGCCACGGCCACCGCGCACGCGGCGGCCGACGACCAGTCCGGCGAGTCCCTGGTGCCCTTCTCCACCGAGCGGGCCATCGACGCGGCGATCGCGGCCGACGAGGAGGGCTTCGCGCCCCTCCTGATCGACTTCGCGCACACCTACGGGGCCCGCGCCCGCGCCGACCACCAGATCTTCGTGGACCTGTTCCGCAACGGCCGGATCCCCGGACTGTGACCCGGCTCTCCCCGGGCCCCGCGGCCCCGCCCGCATCCACAGCCGCCCTTTAGGGTTCTTTTACCGGAGCCCGTGACACACTCTCCTCTCGCTATGGACATATCCGGAACCCCCTTCAGAGCCGTACGCGCGGCGCTGTTCACGGCACTCGTCGTGACGCTCGGCGCCGCGTCGCACGTCCTGCTGTCCGGGGTCCCGCTGCCGCTGCCGCTGGTGGGCGCGGTGGCCGCCGGAGTCTTCCTGGCCGCCTACGCCCTCGCGGGCCGGGAGCGCACCTTCGGGCGGATAGCCGCCCTGCTGGTGCCGCTGGAGCTGGCCGCCGACACGGTCTTCACCACCGGCCAGCACGTCTGCTACGGCCGGGCGGGCGGTCCGGTGACCGGCCCGCTGCGCTCGGTCGGCCTCGACGTGCTGTGCGGCGACGGCTTCGGGCTGCACGCCGACGTCTCCGCCCCGCTGGCCCGGGTGACCGGCGCCGACACCGACCGGTTCGCCGGGCTCCTCGCGCACGCCGGCGCCGGCACCTCCTGGCTGCTGCTCGGCGCCCACGTCTGCGTGGGGCTGGCCGCCGCCGCCTGGCTGCGGCGCGGCGAGCGGGCCCTGGCCCAGTCGCTGCGGGCGGTGACCGCGACCACGTTCCGCCCGCTGCTGCTGGCCGTCGCGTCCGTCGCCGTACGCCCCGCCCCCTCGGGACCGGCCGGCCGGCCCCCGCGCCCGGCACACCTCAGCTCCGGCGCGCGCGACCGGTTCCTCGCGCACTCCCTGGGACGGCGCGGACCGCCGTGCCCGGTCGCCCACGTGTGACCCGAGCACCCGCAGTCCCCCACGAGTCCCCCGCGCACCCGCGTGCGCCATCCCACGGAGAAACGACACCATGAGCAAGCGGAACAACCAGGCGGCGAAGACGGCGGCCCGCGAGCGGCTGCGCCAGGAGCGCGAACGCCAGGCCAAGCGCGACAAGGTCAAGCGCCAGGTCATCGTCGCCGCCTCCATAGTCGGCGTGCTGGCGATAGCCGGCGGCATCGGCTACGCGGTGGTACAGGGCAACAAGCCCAGCCACTGGGAGTCCGTGAAGGACGACAAGCTCGTCAAGCCGGCCAACACCAGCGGCACCGACGGCACGACCGTCGTCATCGGCGAGACCAGTGCCAAGAAGACCCTGGAGCTGTACGAGGACTCGCGCTGCCCGATCTGCGCCTCGTTCGAGCAGACGGTGGGCGAGACCATCGCCAAGGACGTCAAGGACGGCAAGTACAAGATCCAGTACATCGGGGCGACCTTCCTCGACAACAGTCTCAGCGGCGAGGGCTCCAAGAACGCCCTGAGCGCTCTGGGCGCCGCGCTGAACGTCGACCCGCAGGCGTTCCTCGACTACAAGGCAGCGCTCTACTCCGCCAAGTGGCACCCCGAGGAGTCGGACGACAAGTTCAAGGACGACTCCTACCTGATCGAGGTGGCCGACACGGTCGACGCGCTGAAGGGCAACAAGGAGTTCCAGGCGGCCGTGAAGAACGGCACCTACGACAAGTGGGCGCTGGAGATGTCGGCCAAGTTCGACAAGAGCGGCGTGTCGGGCACGCCGACCCTCAAGATGGGCGGCGAGAGCCTGACCGGTTCCGACGGCCAGAACGCCCCGATGACCGTGGCGGAGTTCACCACCGCCATCGACAAGGCGCTCAAGGCCTGAGCCCCTGTCCGGCGGGCGGCCCCGGCGCCGCCCGCACGCGGCCGACCGGACACCGCAGGCCGACCGGACACTGAAGAGCGGGCGAACTTCTGC
Organism: Streptomyces ziwulingensis; assembly: GCF_039542605.1. Lineage (NCBI taxonomy): Bacteria > Bacillati > Actinomycetota > Actinomycetes > Kitasatosporales > Streptomycetaceae > Streptomyces > Streptomyces ziwulingensis. Next base: position 116,682 of record NZ_BAABIG010000057.1, on the reverse strand, counting down.
CGGTTCGCCCGCTCTTGCTCGTACCGGTCAGTAGCCTGATCGGCCGTGACCAGTCGACAGAGATCGTCCGAGACCTTCCGGGCCGCCGCCGTGCCCGCCCCGAGCCGCCGTACGGTCGTCAAGGCGGCGGCCGGGGCCGCCGTGCTCGGCGCCCCGCTCGCCGTCGCCCGGCCGGCCGGGGCCGCCGACGCCGCGCCCGTCTTCGCGCACGGGGTCGCCTCCGGCGACCCGCTGCCCGACGGCGTCCTGCTGTGGACGCGGGTGACCCCCACCCCCGCCTCGGTGCCGGGCTCCGGCGCCGGCCCCGACACCGCCGTGGGCTGGACCGTCGCCGCCGACCGGGCGTTCACGCGGATCGTCGCCGAGGGCACCGTCACCGCCCGCGCCGCCTCCGACCACACCGTCAAGGCCGACGTGCGGGGCCTGGCGCCCGCCACCGACTACTTCTTCCGTTTCTCCGCCGGCACATCCGACTCCCCCGTCGGCCGCACCCGCACCGCCCCGGCCGCCGACGCCCCGGTCACCGGCCTGCGCTTCGGCGTGGTCTCCTGCGCCAACTGGGAGGCCGGCCACTTCTCCGCCTACCGCCACCTCGCCGCCCGCGGCGACCTGGACGCCTGGCTGCATCTGGGCGACTACCTCTACGAGTACGGCACCGGCGAGTACGGCACCCGCGACACCGTGGTCCGCCCCACCGCGCCCGCCCACGAGATCCTCACCCTCGCCGACTACCGCGTCCGGCACGCCCTGCACAAGACCGACCCCGATCTCCAGGCTCTGCACGCGACGGCGCCGGTGGTGGCGATCTGGGACGACCACGAGATCGCCAACGACACCTGGTCCGGCGGCGCGGAGAACCACACCGAGGGCGCCGAAGGGAGCTGGGCGGCGCGTCAGGCCGCCGCCAAGCAGGCGTACTTCGAGTGGATGCCGGTCCGCCCGGCGCTCGCCGGCACCACCTACCGCCGGCTGCGCTTCGGCAGGCTCGCCGATCTCTCCCTGCTCGACCTGCGCTCCTACCGCTCCCAGCAGGTGGCGGTCGGTGACGGCGACGTCGACGACCCGGAGCGCACCCTCACCGGCCGGGCCCAGCTCGACTGGCTGAAGGCCGGCCTCGCGGCCTCCGACACCACCTGGCGGCTGGTCGGCAACTCGGTGATGATCGCGCCGTTCGCCGTCGGCGCGCTCTCCGCCGAGCTGTTCGCACCGCTGGCCGAACTGCTCGGGCTGCCCGCGCAGGGCCTCGCCCTCAACCCCGACCAGTGGGACGGCTACACCGACGACCGCCGCGAACTCCTCGCCCATCTGCGGACCCGGTCCATCCGCAACACCGTCTTCCTGACCGGGGACATCCACATGGCCTGGGCCAACGACGTGCCGGTGAACGCGGGGACGTATCCGCTCTCCGCCTCCGCCGCCACCGAGTTCGTCGTCACCTCGGTGACCTCCGACAACCTCGACGACCTGGTGAAGGTCCCCGAGGGCACGGTGGCCGCGGTCGCCGCGCCGGTGATCCGGGCCGCCAACCGGCACGTCCACTGGGTCGACACCGACCGGCACGGCTACGGCGTGCTGGACGTCACCGCCGAGCGGGCGCAGATGGACTTCTACGCCGTCTCCGACCGCACCGACCCGGACGCGACCTCCGCCTGGGTCCGTTCGTACCGCACCCGGAGCGGCACCCAGCGGGTCGAGCGGAGCTACGACCCGGTCTGAGCGCCCCCGGGGCCGGGCCGGCCGAGCGAGTCGAGGAAGCCGAGCGCCGTCCGCCAGGTGGCCCCGGCGGCCTCCTCGTCGTAGTCGGGCAGGCCGGGGTCGGTGTAGAGGTGGCCGGCCCCGGCGTACCGGAACACCTCCACGTCGGCTCCGGCCCGGCCCATCTGGAGGTACCAGGCGCTGAGCCAGTCGTCCGTCTCGAACGGGTCCGGCTCGGCGACGTGCAGTTGCACGGGCAGGTCGTCCACCGAGGCGCTGGCCGCGATGTCCGAGGTGCCGTGCAGGAGCAGCAGCCCGAGGGCCCGGTGGTCGCCGAGGGCGAGGGTCTGGGCGGTCGCGGCGCCCAGGGAGAACCCGGCGTAGACCAGGCCCCGTTCGGAGTAGGGCGCGGCGGCCAGCACCGCCCGCTTCAGCAGTTCCTCCCGGCCGATCCGCTCGTGGTGGGCCTGGCCCTCCTCCACCGTGTCGAACGTCTTCCCTTCGAAGAGGTCCGGCGTCCACACCTGGTGGCCCGCCGCACGCAGCCGGTCGGCGGCCTGCCGTACCGCGGGGCGCAGACCGTAGATCGAGTGAAAGAGCACGATGTTCATGGGTCCATCGTGCCAGCAGGGTACGACAACGCGGGCCCGCGCCCAGGGCACGTCCGGCAAGTCACAGGTTCACGACCCGCCGGTGCCGGTTACGTTCGAGGGCATGGAGAACATACTCCGCCCGCTGCTCGTGGTCGGCGGCTCGGTCGTCCTGACCCTGGTCATCGGCTGGGCCACCGACCTGCTGCTGCGCAAGGCCGACGAACGGCACCACGAGACCCCCCTGTGGGGTCTGCTGCGCCGCGCCCGCATCCCGTACCAGCTCGCCCTGTGCGCCGCCCTGCTCAGAGGGTCCTACGTCGAGGGCCGGCTGTTCCCGTCCTACCGGGCCGGCATCGCCCAAACCCTGACCCTGGTACTGATCGGTTCGCTGGCCTGGCTGCTGATAAGGATCGCGGGGGCGATCGTCGAGACGACGTACTCCCGCTACGCCCACGCCCGCACCCGGCGCGACCCGGCCCGGGTGCGCCGGGTGCGCACCCAGGTGTCGCTGATCATGCGGGTGGTCACCGCCGTGGTCGGCACGGTGGCCGTGGCGTCGATGCTGCTGACGTTCCCGGCGATGCGGGCGGCCGGCACCTCGCTGCTGGCCTCGGCGGGGGTGCTCGGCATCGTGGCGGGCATCGCCGCGCAGTCCACGCTGAGCAACATGTTCGCCGGGTTCCAGATCGCCTTCGGCGACATGGTGCGGATGGGCGACACCGTGGTCGTGGACGGCGAGTGGGGCACCGTCGAGGAGATCACGCTGACCTTCCTGACCGTGCGCACCTGGGACGAGCGCCGCATCACCATGCCGGTGTCGTACTTCACCTCCAAGCCGTTCGAGAACTGGTCGCGCGGCACCCCGCAGATGACCGGCATCGTCTACTTCCACCTCGACCACACGGCGCCGGTGGAGGCGATGCGCGAACGGCTCCGCGACATCCTGCGGGCCTGCCCGGCCTGGGACGGCCGCGACTACAACCTGTCGGTGACCGACTCCACCCCCAACACCATGCAGGTGCGGGCGCTGGTGACGGCGAAGGACGCGGACGACATCTGGACGGTGCGGGTCGCGGTGCGCGAGCAGATGATCCGCTGGCTGGCCGACGAGCACCCCTACGCCCTGCCCAAGGTCAACACCGCGGACGCGGTCCTGCCGCCGGGCCGCGACGCCCTGTTCCGCTCCGCCCCGCCGGACGGCCGCAAGCGGCGCCTGCCGGGGCAGCCCGCGCGAGGGCACTGACCGTCGGCGGGGACCTGAGCGCCGGCTTCGGCGCCGGCTTCAGCGCAGGCTGCGGACGTCCAGGTGGCGCAGGACCCGGTCCACGATCTCCGGATCGGAGCCGGGTTCGCTGCGCGCCGCCAGCACCTCGTGCCGGGCCGCGCTCAGCATCTCGCCCTGGATGCGCCGCACCCGCTTGATCCGCCGGGCCCGCTGCTCGTGCGCCTCGCGCCGCTCCTCGTCCCCGATGTCCGGGCTGATCCGCACCCCGATGTCGACGGCCCGGCGCAGCATCTGCTCGGTCAGCTCCTCCGGCAGCTCCTCGGTCCGCTCGATCTCCCGCAGCCGCTGCCGGGCCGCCTTCGCCGCACGCCGGGCGAGGTCGCGTTCGAACTCCTTCTCCCGCTCGGTGTCCGCCCGCACCCCGAGCCGGTTCACCAGCCAGGGCAGCGTCAGCCCCTGCAGGAGAAGGGTGACCATGATCACACCGAAGGCGATGAAGATGATCTCCTCGCGGTGCGGGAAGGCCGTCCCGTCCTCCGTCTCCAGCGGGATCGCCAGCGCCAGCGCCACCGAGGCGACGCCCCGCATCCCCGCCCACCACATGACGACGGTCTCCCGGCGGCTCATCGGGATGTCCTCGTCGTGGTCCCGCCTGGCGTGCAGTCGCCTGGTCAGCCAGGCCGCCGGGAGCAGCCACAGCAGCCGCACCAGGATCACCACGCCCACCACCGCACCGGACCAGCCGAGCAGCTCGCCCCAGTGGCCCGACGCGGTCCGCACGGCGTTGTGCAGCTCCAGGCCGATGAGGCCGAAGGCGACGCCGGTCACGAGAGTGTCGACGACGTCCCAGACGGTGTGTCCGGCGAGCCGGGTCAGCACGTCGTCGGCGTCGGAGGCGTACTCGGCGAGGAACATCGCGGTGGTGAGCACGGCGAGCACCCCGGAGCCGTGCAGTTCCTCGGCGGCGACGTAGGCGGCGTACGGCACCAGCAGCGTCAGCCCGATCTGGAGGGTGGGGTCCCCCAGCAGGTCGAGGAGCCGGTTGGCGCCCCAGCCGAGCGCCAGGCCCACGGCGACGGCGACGACCGCGGAGAGCACCAGGTCGAGCCCGGCGTCCCAGGGCGAGAAGGTGCCGCCGACGGCCGCGGCGATGGCCACGTGGTAGAGCACGATGGCCGTCACGTCGTTGAAGAGCCCCTCGCCCTCCAGGATGGAGACCAGCCGGCGGGGCAGCCCGAGCTGTCCGGCGACGGCGGTGGCGGCGACCGGGTCGGGCGGCGCGACCAGCGCGCCGAGCGCACAGGCGGCGGCGACGGACAGGCCCGGCACGATCGCGTGGGCCACGGTGGCCACGCAGGTCATGGTGACGAAGACCAGCGCCACCGCCAGCAGGAAGATCGGGCGTCTGTTGGCCGCGAACTGCCGCCAGGAGGTGCGCCGCACCGCCGCGTAGAGCAGCGGTGGCAGCAGGGCGGGCAGGATCAGGTCCGGCGGGATGTCGACGTTGGGCACGAAGTCGAGCAGCGCGAGCACGATGCCGAGCACCGTCATCAGCACCGGCGCGGGCAGCCCGAGCCGGTCCCCGACGGGGACGCTCACCAGGGCCCCGAGCAGCAGGGCGAACAACAGGGCCAACTGATCCACGGTCAGCGCTCCGGCGGGGTGTCGGCGATCACACGGAAGGCGTCAAGCCTGCCATGCCACCTGCCCCACCAGCGCGTTCCACACCACCGGCCCCCGACCGGAACGGGTGGGGCCGGTCACACCACCGGCCCCCGACCGGAACGGGTGGAGCCGGTCACAGCGCGCGGCGCATCGCCCGGTGCGGGATGCCCGCGTCGGGGAACTCCGGCCCGTACGCCTCGTACCCCAGCCGCCGGTAGAAACCGAGCGCGTGGGTCTGCGCGTGCAGGTCCACCGCCGTCAGCCCGTGCGCGCGGGCCGCCGCCTCGATCGCGCGCACCAGCGCGGCCCCGACGCCGAGGCCGCGGGCGGCCCGGGTGACGGCGAGCCGGCCCAGCGACCCCACCGACGGGTCGCCGCCGTTCTTCTCCGCCGCCGCGGCACCGGTCAGCAGGCGCCCGGTGCCCAGCGGCAGGCCGTCCGCGCGGACCGCCAGGACGTGCACGGCCACCGCGTCGTGGGCGTCGTACTCGATCTCCTCGTCCACGCCCTGTTCGGCGACGAAGACCTCCTTGCGCACCGCGAAGCACGCCTCGCGGTCGGCAAGGTCCGCGGCCACGCGGATGTCGTGGGCGGGCGCGCTCACGCGTACGTCTCCTCGCGGACCCGGTCCAGGGCCTGCTGGAGATCGTCGGGGTAGTCGCTGGCGTACTCGACCCAGTCGCCGGTGCCGGGGTGCTCGAAGCCGAGCCGCACGGCGTGCAGCCACTGGCGGGTGAGGCCGAGGCGCTTGGCGAGGGTCGGGTCGGCGCCGTAGGTCAGGTCGCCGACGCACGGGTGGCGGTGGGCGGCCATGTGGACCCGGATCTGGTGGGTGCGGCCGGTCTCCAGCTTCACGTCCAGCAGGGAGGCCGCGCGGAACGCCTCGATCAGGTCGTAGTGGGTCACCGAGGGCTTGCCCTCGGCCGTGACGGCCCACTTGTAGTCGTGCTGGGGGTGGCGGCCGATGGGCGCGTCGATGGTGCCGCTGGTCGGGTCGGGGTGGCCCTGCACCAGGGCGTGGTAGCGCTTGTCGACCGTGCGCTCCTTGAACTGGCGCTTGAGCGAGGTGTACGCGCGCTCGGACTTGGCGACCGCCATCAGGCCGGAGGTGCCGACGTCCAGGCGGTGCACGATGCCCTGGCGCTCGGCGGCGCCGGAGGTCGAGATCCGGTAGCCGGCGGCGGCGAGGCCGCCGATGACGGTCGGTCCGCTCCAGCCGGGCGACGGGTGGGCGGCCACCCCGACCGGCTTGACGATCACGACCACGTCCTCGTCGTCGTGGACGATCTCCATGCCCTCGACGGGCTCGGCGATCACCTGCACGGGGGGCGGCGCCTGCGGCATCTCGACCTCCAGCCAGGCGCCGCCGTGGACGCGCTCCGACTTGCCGACCACCGATCCGTCGACCGCGACCTTCCCCGCGGCGGCCAGCTCGGCGGCCTTGGTACGGGAGAAGCCGAACATGCGGGAGATGGCGGCGTCGACGCGCTCGCCCTCCAGGCCGTCGGGCACGGGCAGGGTGCGGATCTCGGGAAGCGTGCTCACCCCGTCGAGTATGCCGGACGGGTCCGGCACTCCCTTACCGGCGGCCTTCACCGCGACCGTCACCGCGGCCCTCACCGCGGCCCTCACCGGCGGCTCCCGCCCGGCCTCCCCTCGCCCCGGTGGCTCAGTCCTTGTGGACGGTGCCGTCCGGGTCCAGGCCGCGGAAGGAGAGCAGCACGATCAGGATGCCGCCGCACACGATCGCCGAGTCGGCGAGGTTGAAGACGGCGAAGTGCTTGGGCGCGATGAAGTCCACGACCGCGCCCTCGAAGACGCCGGGCGAGCGGAAGATCCGGTCGGTGAGGTTGCCGAGCGCGCCGCCGAGCAGCAGGCCGAGGGCGATCGCCCAGGGCAGGCTGTACAGCTTGCGGGCCAGCCGGGCGATCACGACGATCACGGTGGCCGCGATCGCGGTGAAGATCACCGTGAACGCCTCGCCGAGGCCGAAGGCGGCGCCCGCGTTGCGGATCGCCTCCAGGCGCAGCCAGTCCCCGACGATCTCGACCGGCTCGTGGTGCTCCAGCCTCGCCACCACGAGCGTCTTGCTCACCAGGTCGAGCGCGTACGCGCAGACGGCGACCGCGAACAGCACGGCGATCCGGCGCCTGCCCCGGGGGGCCCGGGCCGCCTCTCCGTCCGCGTCCGCCGTCCCGGAGTCCGCCGGGCCCGGGGCCGGGACGCCGGCCGGGGTCTGTGCCTGTCCGTCCCCGGCACGCTCGCCCGGCGCCGCGTCCGGGGTCTTTGGCGTACCGATGATGCGCTCCGCCTCTGCCACGTGAGTCCCTCGACCTAGGTACCTGAGTGAGGACGAGGGTACGGCACGGCCCGCGCCGTACGCGTGCCTGTGGACCAGGGTCGCCCGCCGCGACGTGCGGTGACGGTCAGGAGCGGCGCTCCTGCTGCTGCTTGCACTCCACGCACAGGGTGGCCCGCGGGAACGCCTGCATCCGGGCCTTGCCGACCGGCTTGCCGCAGTTCTCGCACAGGCCGTAGGTGCCCGCGTCGAGCAGTTCCAGGGCGTGCTCGGTCTGGGTGAGCATCTCGCGCGCGTTGGCGGCGAGCGCCAGTTCGTGCTCCCGCGTGACGTTCTTGGTGCCGGTGTCGGCCTCGTCCTGGCCGGCGCCGTCCCCGGAGTCCCGCATCAGGCCCTGGAGCGCCCGCTCGGAGGCGGTGATCTCGGCGTGCAGCCGGGCCTGCTCGGAACTGAGTTCGCCGCGTGCCCGCTCGACCTCCTCGGGGGTCCACGGGTCCTCCCCGGGGCGTACCGCGAGATCGGCGGCGTCCCCCGCGCCGCCCCGCGCCTTGGGGACGGCCGTCTTGGCCGCCGTGGCCGTGCCAGGGGTCTTCTTCGCAACCACCGTCGTGGCTCCTGTCTGCTCCGCGGCCTCGACCGCGCCCGCCTTCTTGGCTCTCACCGAGCGTGATCTTGCACGCGTGTCGTGCTGGGACGATAAATCGACTTGCGGCCCGCGGCAACGGGGCGCACCGCCCGATCCGCTCACCTCGCGCCCGGCGCCCGGCCGGCCTGCATCCGTTGTGCCCAGCTCCCCGCCCGATAATCCGCCGGGCCGGACGTCCCAGAATACGAACACACATACCGAACTATGTGCCGCCATGACACCACATCCCCGGCCCGGCCCCCACCCCACCGGAAATCCGGTGGGCCGCTGTCCGCGGCGCGCCGTACACTGGGCGGAGCGAGAAGCGTGGATGGGGACGAGTAGCGACGCGAGCGGCCCAGAGCGACCCGGGGACGGTGTGAGCCCGGGGGCGAGCCCGACGCGAAGATCACCCCGGAGCCGCCGGAAGAAAGCCGCACCGCCCCGGCGCGGCGAGTAGACCCGGCATCGCGACCCCAATGAGGGGGCTCACCGGCAGTGCGCACCGCGCACGCCCCGCCGGCGGGCCAAGGAGGGTGGTACCGCGGGAGCGCGCCGCACGGCGGCGTACGTAGCCTTACGGCTCTCGTCCCTTCGACGGAAAGCAGCACGTCCGCCGGAGGACCACCGATGACGCAGTACCGCCAGGTACCCGCCCAGGTCGATCTGCCCGCGCTCGAGCACGCGGTGCTCGACTTCTGGCGCGAGCAGAAGATCTTCACCAAGAGCCTGGAGCAGTCCGCAGGCCGCCCCGAATGGGTGTTCTACGAAGGCCCGCCCACCGCCAACGGCATGCCGGGCGCCCACCACATCGAGGCGCGCGTCTTCAAGGACGTCTTCCCCCGCTTCCGCACCATGCGCGGCTACCACGTGGCCCGCAAGGCCGGCTGGGACTGCCACGGCCTGCCCGTGGAGCTGGCGGTGGAGAAGGAGCTGGGCTTCACCGGCAAGAAGGACATCGAGGCGTACGGCATCGCCGAGTTCAACGAGAAGTGCCGCGAGTCCGTCCTGCGCCACACCGACGCCTTCTCCGAGCTGACGACCCGCATGGGCTACTGGGTCGACCTCGACGAGGCGTACGTGACCATGGAGCCCGAGTACATCGAGTCCGTCTGGTGGTCGCTGAAGGAGATCTTCAAGAAGGGCCTGCTGGTCCAGGACCACCGGGTCGCCCCCTGGTGCCCGCGCTGCGGCACCGGCCTCTCCGACCACGAACTGGCCCAGGGCTACGAGACGGTCGTCGACCCGTCCGTCTACGTCCGCTTCCCCCTCACCTCCGGCCCGCTGGCCGGCCGGGCCGCGCTCCTGGTGTGGACGACCACCCCGTGGACGCTGGTCTCCAACACGGCGGTCGCCACCCACCCCGACGTCACCTACGTCGTCGCCACCGACGGCGCGGAGCGGGTCGTCGTCGCCGAGCCGCTGGTCGGCAAGGCCCTCGGCGAGGGCTGGGAGACCACCGGCGAGTCCTTCACCGGCGCCGAGATGGAGCGCTGGACGTACCAGCGCCCGTTCGAGCTGGTCGAGTTCCCCGCCCCGGCGCACTACGTGGTCAACGCCGAGTACGTCACCACCGAGGACGGCACGGGTCTGGTCCACCAGTCCCCCGCCTTCGGTGAGGACGACCTCAAGGTCTGCCGCGGCTACGGCCTGCCCGTGGTCAACCCGGTCCGCCCCGACGGCACCTTCGAGGAGGACGTCCCCCTGGTCGGCGGCGTCTTCTTCAAGAAGGCCGACGAGAAGCTCACCGAGGACCTGGACGCCCGGGGCCTGCTCTTCAAGCACATCCCGTACGAGCACAGCTACCCGCACTGCTGGCGCTGCCACACCGCGCTCCTGTACTACGCGCAGCCGTCCTGGTACATCCGCACCACGGCGGTCAAGGACCGCCTGCTGGAGGAGAACGAGAAGACCAACTGGTTCCCGGACTCCGTCAAGAACGGCCGGTACGGCGACTGGCTGAACAACAACATCGACTGGGCGCTCTCCCGCAACCGCTACTGGGGCACCCCGCTGCCCATCTGGCGCTGCGCGGACGACCACCTCACCTGCGTCGGCTCGCGCGCCGAGCTGACCGAGCTGACCGGCACCGACCAGAGCGGCCTGGACCCGCACCGCCCGTTCATCGACGACGTCACCTTCGCGTGCCCCGAGTGCGCCGGGACGGCCACCCGGGTGCCCGAGGTCATCGACGCCTGGTACGACTCGGGTTCCATGCCGTTCGCGCAGTGGGGCTACCCGTACAAGAACAAGGAACTGTTCGAGTCCCGCTACCCGGCGCAGTTCATCAGCGAGGCCATCGACCAGACCCGCGGCTGGTTCTACACGCTGATGGCGATCGGCACGCTGGTCTTCGACAAGTCGTCCTACGAGAACGTGGTCTGCCTGGGCCACATCCTCGCCGAGGACGGCCGCAAGATGTCCAAGCACCTGGGCAACATCCTCCAGCCGATCCCGCTGATGGACCAGCACGGCGCCGACGCGGTCCGCTGGTTCATGGCGGCCGGCGGCTCCCCGTGGGCGGCCCGCCGGGTCGGCCACGGCACCATCCAGGAGGTCGTCCGCAAGACCCTCCTGACGTACTGGAACACGGTCGCCTTCCAGGCGCTGTACGCCCGCACCTCCGGCTGGACGCCGAGCGAGGCCGACCCGGCGCCGGGCGACCGCCCGCTCCTGGACCGCTGGCTCCTCTCCGAACTGCACGCCCTCACCGACCAGGTGACCCAGGCCCTGGAGGGCTACGACACCCAGCGCGCCGGCAAGCTCCTCTCCGCGTTCGTCGACGACCTGTCGAACTGGTACGTACGCCGCTCCCGGCGCCGCTTCTGGCAGGGCGACAAGGCGGCCCTGCGCACCCTGCACGAGGTCGTGGACACGGTCACCCGGCTGATGGCCCCGCTGACCCCGTTCCTCACCGAGCGGGTCTGGCAGGACATGATCGTGCCGGTCACCCCGGGCGCCCCCGAGTCCGTGCACCTGGCCTCCTGGCCGGAGACCGACCGGCCGGCCATCGACCCGGAGCTGTCCCGGCACATGGCGCTGGTCCGCCGCCTGGTGGAGCTGGGCCGCGCCACCCGCGCCGAGTCCGGCGTCAAGACCCGCCAGCCGCTCCGGCGCGCGCTGGTCGCGGCGGCCGGCTTCGACGCCCTCTCCCCCGAGCTGCACGCGCAGATCACCGAGGAGCTGAACGTCGAGTCCCTGGCCTCGCTCAGCGAGGTCGGCGGCAGCCTGGTCGACACCACCGCGAAGGCCAACTTCCGAGCGCTCGGCAAGCGGTTCGGCAAGCGCGTCCAGGACGTCGCCAAGGCCGTCGCGCACGCGGACGCGGCGGCGCTCTCGCTGGCCCTGCGCGAGGGCACGGCCTCGGTCGAGGTGGACGGCGAGACGATCACGCTGGCGCCGGACGAGGTGATCATCACGGAGACGCCGCGCGAGGGCTGGTCGGTCGCCTCCGACTCGGGCGCCACGGTCGCGCTGGACCTGGAGATCACCGAGGAGCTGCGCCGCGCGGGCCTGGCCCGGGACGCGATCCGCCTGATCCAGGAGGCCCGCAAGAACAGCGGCCTCGACGTCGCCGACCGGATCGCCCTGCGCTGGACGGCCACCGACCCGGCGACCATCGCCGCCCTGAGCGACCACGCCGGCCTGATCGCCGACGAGGTCCTCGCCACGGACTTCGCCCAGGGCGAGGCGGCGGACGGCTACGGGGAGGCGTTCACGGACGCGGGTCTGTCCCTGGTGTTCCGCCTCCGCAAGGCGTAACCGGCACGCGGCACCCACAAGGCCCGGCTCCCTCCTGGGGGGGCCGGGCCTTTCGCGTGGCCGCGCCCGGCGCCGCGGTGCCCCGGGCACAAGGGCGGGCCCCGGGTCAGAAACCCGGGGCCCGCCCTGAACGCTGCCGAACGCTACGCCGTACTACCGGTCGTCAGCGCTCCTCAGTTGTCGTCCTCGTCGATCAGGAACCCGCGCATCGGCGAGGGCGCCTGTCCCATCGGCGACGGCCCGCCCTGCGGACGTACCGGCGCCATCGGCTGGGTCATCGCCGGAGACATCTGCTGCTGTCCGCCGCCGTAGGACGGCCCGGACTGCTGGCCGGGGCCACCGCCCATGGACGGGTTGCCGCCGTAGGACGGGGCGCTCGCACCGGCCGGAGCCATCGAGGGCGCCGGGGACGGCGGGAGGGACGCCGTCGCGGGGGTCCGCGGCGGGGCCAGCGAGTCGTCGGCCTGGGTCTCGAGCTGACGCAACTGCGACTCCAGGTAGGACTTCAGCCGCGTGCGGTACTCGCGTTCGAAGCCGCGCAGGTCCTCGACCTTGCGCTCCAGCGTGGCGCGGGCGGACTCCAGGGAGCCCATCGCGACGCGGTGCTTCTCCTGCGCGTCCCGCTCCAGGGCGTCGGCCTTGGAACGGGCGTCCCGCTCAAGACCCTCGGCCCGCGAACGCGCCTCGCCGACGATCTTGTTGGCCTCGGAACGGGCCTCGGCGATCGCCTGGTCGGCGGTCTGCTGGGCCAGCGACAGGACGCGCGCGGCGCTGTCGCCACCGGGGCCGCCCTGACCGCCCATGGGGCCACCGGGGCCCTGCGGACCGCCCATGGGGCCACCCATCGGGCCGGGACCCATCTGACCCTGCATCTGTCCCTGCATCGGACCCTGGCCCATCGGACCCTGGCCCATCGGACCCGGACCCTGGCCCATCTGGCCGGGACCCTGCGGGCCGCCCTGTCCGCCGGGACCGGCGGGGAGCTGCGGGGCACCGCTCGGCAACTGGGGCGGACCACCCATGGGGCCACCCATCTGCTGCTGCGGCGGGCCCGATATGCCGGCGGGCACCGGAGCGCCGGGTCCTCGCATGCCCTGCTGGGGCATTCCGCCCTGGTGGGGCATCCCGCCCTGCTGCATTCCGCCCTGCTGCATGCCGCCCTGCTGGGGCATGCCGCCCTGCTGCATCCCACCCTGCTGGGGCATTCCGCCCTGCTGGGGCATGCCACCCTGCTGCTGGTCCTGCTGCTCCGGGGGCTTGCGCATGTTCTGCTGGTTCTGCTGGTTCTGCGCGGCCGCGCGCGTGGCCGCGGCCAGCTTGGCGCGCAGGTCCTCGTTCTCGCGGAGCAGACGGGTCAGTTCGGCTTCGACCTCGTCGAGGAAGGCATCGACCTCGTCCTCGTCATAGCCTTCTCGGAGGCGGACGGTCGTGAACTGCTTGTTCCGCACGTCCTCGGGGGTCAACGGCATCTCTTCACCTCAACGTAGTCGTCGGCATTCGGCAAGCCCGTATCTCTCTCATCGATCACAGCCGGCTCACGATCGAGATCAGGATGTAGACGATGATCATCAGTACGAAGAAGGACAGGTCGAGCGCCACGCCCCCGAGACGCAGCGGCGGGATGACCCGCCGCAGAAGCTTCAGCGGTGGATCGGTGACAGTGTAGGTGGCCTCCAGAACGACCACCATCGCCTTGCCGGGTTGCCACGAGCGGGCGAACTGGAAGACGTAGTCCATGACCAACCGGAAGATCAACACGATGAGGAAGCACATCAGCGCGATGTAGACGACATCCAGGACCACGCTCATGCCCCTTGCTTCCCTCTCCCCTGAACCAACTAACCGATGTTACGTCTCAGCTCTGGTTGAAGAACCCGCCCTCTGCGATACGGGCCTTGTCCTCCGCCGTGACATCGACGTTAGCAGGCGACAACAGGAACACCTTCTGCGTCACCCGCTCGATACTGCCGTGCAGACCGAACACCAGGCCGGCCGCGAAGTCGACAAGTCGCTTCGCGTCCGTGTCATCCATCTCGGTGAGATTCATGATCACCGGCGTGCCCTCACGGAAGTGTTCCCCGATGGTACGGGCCTCGTTGTAGGTCCGTGGGTGAAGTGTGGTGATCCGGTAGGGCTCTCGTTCGGACACGACCTTGGGCATGATGACCGGTGCGCTCTTTTCCAGGCTCGCGCGTTCTTGTGTGATGGACGCCACGGGCGCGATGCGCGCGGGGCGCCCGGATTCCGCGGTCGGCGAAGTGGACCGGGCCACCGGCTCACGCGGCGCGGGGGGTTGTACGACTCGTACCTCTTCGTCCCTTTGGGACTGATGTGAGCCGTGGGGCTGGTGGGACGGCTCGTGCCGACGGTGGTCCCGCTCGGGCTCCGGGTCCAGCTCCGGTTCGAAGTCGTCATCGGGGTCGAAACCCCGGCCGTCGTACCCGTCGTCCTCCACGAGGCCGAGGTAGACCGCCATCTTGCGCATCGCGCCGGCCATGCTCCGAGTCCTCCGCTCTGTGGTGGATCTGCTGACGACTGCCAAGTGCCCGCGATCCACGAGGTCGTTGTGTCCGCCTTTCGGCGGTAATGACCATATTTTCTGCTGTGGTCCGACTTCTTGGCGACGTTACCCGAGCCTGGGGCGGACGCCGAGCACCGCCGTACCGACGCGCACATGTGTCGCTCCGGCCGCCACGGCCTGCTCAAGATCGGCGGTCATCCCTGCCGAGACCATGGTGGCAGCCGGACGGGCGCGGCGCAGGTCGGTCGACAAATCCATGAGGCGCTCGAAGGCGGCCTGCCGGCGTCCGGCATACTCGCCGCTCAACGGGGCAACCGTCATCAGACCGTCGAGCCGCAGCCCCGGCGCCTCGGCGACGAGACCGGCCAACTCCCCGATCCCCGCGGGCGCCACACCGCCCCGCTCGCCGCGTCCGCCCGCGTCGGCGTCCAGTGCCACCTGGAGCAGGCAGCCGGTCTCACGCCCGGCCCGTACCGCCTCCCGCGACAGCGCCGTGACCAGCCTGGCCCGGTCGACGGAGTGCACGAAGCCGGCGTAACCGAGCACGGAGCGTACTTTGTTGGTCTGCAACTGGCCGACGAAGTGCCAGGTGAGCGGCAGGTCGGCGCATTCGGCGGCCTTGGGTGCCGCGTCCTGGTCGCGGTTCTCGGCGACGTGGCGCACGCCCAGCTCCGCCAGCAGCCGCACGTCGCTCGCCGGATAGGTCTTGGTGACCACGATCAGGGTCACCGCCTCGCGCGGCCGGCCCGCCGCCGCGCAGGCGGCGGCGATCCGCTCTTCCACGCCCGCCAGATTCGCGGCGAGTTCATCCTTGCGTTGCGTCATGTTCCATCAGTCCAGCCAGACATAGCCCGCGAGCCGACCGGTGGTGCGGTCGCGGCGGTACGAGAAGTGGTCCCCGGACTCCCGGGTGCACACCGGTGACTGCGCCCGGTCGCGCACGCCGAGGCGCGTGAGCTGGGCGTGCACTCCGGCGGCGACATCGACCGCCGGCGTGCCCCAGCTCGTCTCGGCGTACGCGGCCGGCTCGGCGGCGGCCACCTCGGCGCGCATCGCCTCGGGCACCTCGTAGCACCGGCCGCACACGGCGGGTCCGGTGCGGGCGAGCATCCGGGCCGGGTCGGCGCCGAGCGAGACCATCGCCGCCACGGTGGCCGGGACGACTCCGGCGATCATGCCGGGCCGGCCCGCGTGGGCCGCGGCGACCACCCCGGCGACGGGGTCGGCGAGCAGTACGGGCACGCAGTCGGCGGTGAGCACGGCGAGCGGCAGGCCCGGGACCGCCGTGACGGTCGCGTCGACCCGCCCCACCGGCCGCTCGCCCCAGGGCTCGTCGACCACGGCGACACCGGTCCCGTGCACCTGGTTCATCCAGACCACCCGGGCGGCGTCGAAGCCGAGCGACTTGGCGGCCAGTTCCCGGTTGGCCATCACGGCGCCGGGGTCGTCCCCGACCGCCCCGCCGAGATTCAGCTCCTCGTACGGAACGGCGCTCACCCCGCCCCACCTGTCGGTGAAGGCGAAGTGCGCGCCGCTCACGGTGTCGCGCTGTCCTATCACTTCAAGAAGTCCGGCACGTCCAGTTCCTCGGCCGCGCTGTCGGAGTAGCTCCGCGACGGCGGCACCGGCGGCGGGGCCACCGGCGGCAGCTCGTGCACCGGCTCCGGGGCGGCCGGCGCCGGCTCCTCCTTCGGCTTGACGCTGCCGAGCGAGCCGAACGACGGACGGCTCTCGGACGGCCGTACCGGCGCGGGCTCCTCCCGCTTGGCCGCGGCCGAGCCGAGGACCGTGTCCCGCTTGGAGGGCGGCTGGCCGCCGTCGAAGCCGGCCGCGATCACCGTGACCCGGACCTCGTCACCGAGGGCGTCGTCGATGACGGCGCCGAAGATGATGTTGGCCTCGGGGTGGGCCGCCTCGCTGACCAGTTGGGCGGCCTCGTTGATCTCGAACAGGCCGAGGTCGCTGCCGCCGGAGATGGAGAGCAGCACGCCGCGGGCGCCGTCGATGGACGCTTCCAGGAGCGGCGAGGAGATCGCCATCTCGGCCGCGGCCACCGCGCGGTCGTCGCCGCGGGCCGAGCCGATTCCCATGAGCGCCGAACCGGCCTCGGACATGACCGACTTGACGTCGGCGAAGTCCAGGTTGATCAGGCCGGGGGTGGTGATGAGGTCGGTGATGCCCTGCACACCGGAGAGCAGGACCTGGTCCGCCGACTTGAAGGCGTCGAGGACGGAGACCTGCCGGTCCGAGATGGAGAGCAGCCGGTCGTTGGGGATGACGATGAGGGTGTCGACCTCTTCGCGGAGTTCGGCGATGCCGTCCTCGGCCTGGTTGGCCCGGCGCCGTCCCTCGAAGGTGAACGGGCGGGTGACCACGCCGATGGTGAGGGCGCCGAGCGAGCGGGCGATGTTGGCCACGACCGGCGCGCCGCCGGTGCCGGTGCCGCCGCCCTCGCCTGCCGTCACGAAGACCATGTCGGCCCCCTTGAGGACCTCCTCGATCTCCTCACGGTGATCCTCGGCGGCCTTGCGGCCGACGGCCGGGTTGGCTCCGGCGCCGAGTCCGCGGGTGAGTTCACGGCCGACGTCCAGTTTGACGTCGGCGTCGCTCATCAACAGAGCTTGCGCGTCGGTGTTGATGGCGATGAACTCGACGCCCTTGAGACCGACCTCGATCATCCGGTTGATGGCATTGACACCACCGCCGCCGACACCGATGACTTTGATGACTGCGAGGTAGTTCTGCGGTGCTGCCACGTCGAAGGCCTCTCGCCTCGAGTTACGTGTCGTCGGATCGTCGGGGCAACTGCTGCCCCGGACCCGACGACTGATGCCGAATGGGGCGGTCCGTAGCGCCGACCCGAACCCTAACGCTTAAGTTTAGGGTTACCAGTATGTCTGTTCCTTGGAGTCTTCCGAACAGGACACTAAGTCGACAAGTGGCGCGCGTTCAACGAACACGCCGAACCTCCCGTTTTTCTTTTCACCCTATGTGATCAGCCATAGGCGCGCCCAACCAGGGTGCTGACCTGCACGGATGTGCGTCAACTCGCTGCTGACGCGGGGGCGGTGGGGACCCGCACGTCGAAGTGGCGGGCATCCGGCGTCGCTTTCATCAGCGCGGTGAGTGCGCGCGCCTTCTCGGCGCCCTTCTCGCCGCTGCCCCACGCCACCGTCCGGCCGCCGCTCAACTCCAGCGAGATGTCGTCGTAGGAACGCACCTTGACCAGCCGCGCGTCGCGCGCGACGGCGTCCGGGACCCGGCCGGCGACCCGGACCGCCTCCCGGACCAGGCGGTCCTCGCCGAAGCGGCGCAGGCTCGCCGCGGCCGAGCCGGTCCGGGACACCGCCAGTTTCAGTGCGGGTACACCGCGGGGAGCGCGGGAAACCGTGGCGTATCGCACTCCGTCGTCGTCCACTTCCACATATTTTCCGTCTTTTCGCACAAGAAGAACCGGAGTGCGCTCCGTCACTTTCAGTCCGATCCCATGCGGCCAGGAACGCGTGACGGCCACCGCGTCCAGGCGCGGCAGTTCGGCCAGCAGCCGCGCCTCGATCGCCGCGGTGTCCACGGAGATCAGCGGCTCGCCGACCGGAACGTCGGCGGCCGCGCGGACCTGCGCGGGCGTCAGGACGCGGGTGCCGGAGGCCGTGACGCGCTCCACGCGGAACCAGCCGGAGCCGTACAGCAGCCAGCCGGCCACGCCCCCGGCGGCCACCAGGAGGGCGGCCAGGACGACGACCGTGCGGAGGCGGGGCGGTCCGAAGCGGCGCGCGCGGGGCGGGCCGGACGACTCCTGCTGGCGTTCACCGCGTTCGGCGGCGGTCGTTCCGGCCACGCTCCCTGCCTTCCGTCACCTGTGGCTAGCGCTCGGCGCGCGCGGCGCTGATCGCCTCGTACACCATGCCGACGAGCAGCTCGTCGGCGTCCCGGCGGCCGAACTCGGCGGCGGAGCGGGACATCTCGTACAGCCGGTGCGGGTCGGCGAGCACCGGCAGCACGTTCTGCTGCACCCACTCGGGCGTCAGCTCCGCGTCGTCGACCAGCAGTCCGCCGCCGGCCTTGACCACCGGCTGGGCGTTGAGCCGCTGTTCGCCGTTGCCGATGGGCAGCGGGACGTAGGCGGCCGGGAGCCCGACGGCGGAGAGTTCGGCGACGGTCATCGCGCCCGCGCGGCAGAGCATCATGTCGGCAGCGGCGTACGCGAGGTCCATCCGGTCCAGGTAACTTACCGGGATGTACGGGGGCATTCCCGGCATCTGGTGGACCTGCGGCAGTTCGTTCTTCGGGCCGACCGCGTGCAGGATCTGGATGCCCGCCTGCTGGAGCCAGGGCGCGACCTGCTGGACCACCTCGTTGAGGCGGCGGGCGCCCTGCGAACCGCCGGTGACCAGCAGCGTGGGCAGGTTGGGGTCGAGTCCGAACAGCGCGCGGGCCTCGGGGCGGGCGGCGGCCCGGTCCAGGGTGGCGATGGAGCGGCGCAGCGGGATGCCGATGTAACGGGAGTTGCGCAGCTTGCTGTCGGGCGTGGAGACGGCCACCTGGCGGGCGTACCGGGAGCCGATCTTGTTGGCCAGGCCGGGGCGGGCGTTGGCCTCGTGGACGATGATCGGCACTCCGAGGCGCTTGGCCGCGAGATAGCCGGGCAGCGCGACGTAGCCGCCGAAGCCGACCACGGCGTCGGCCTTGGTGCGCTCCAGGATCTGCTCGGTCGCCTTGATCGTGCCACGCAGCCGGCCCGGGACGGTGATCAGCTCAGGGGTGGGCTTGCGCGGCAGCGGTACGGCGGGGATCAGCGCCAGTTCGTACCCCCGCTCGGGTACGAGCCGGGTCTCCAGGCCGCGCTCCGTGCCCAGGGCCGTGATGCCCACGGTCGGGTCCTGCCTGCGCAGGGCGTCCGCGAGGGCGAGCGCGGGCTCGATGTGGCCCGCGGTTCCTCCGCCGGCGAGTACGACATGCACCGAAATTCACCGCTCTCCGGACGAACGTGCCGCCGAGGCACGCCGTCGCATCGTGTTCCATCTCCGGGGGTTCCGCTTGGACGGAGTACCCCCGGGCCGCTTTCTACCAAAGCGAGGTTGCCGCATCGCAAGCGCCGCTCGCGCAGCGGGCTCGTCGCGCGCGAAGGCGATCAGCAACCCGATGGCGAACATGGTCGGCAGCAGGGCGGAACCCCCGTAGGAGAACAGCGGGAGCGGGACGCCGGCGATCGGCAGCAGCCCGAGGACCGCACCGATGTTGATCACGGCCTGGGCCGTGATCCAGGTGGTCACGCCTCCCGCGGCATACCTCACGAAGGGGTCCTCCGTGCGTCCGGCCACGCGGATACCCGCATAGCCTAGAGCCGCGAAGAGGGCGAGTACCGACAGTGTGCCCGCCAGCCCCAGTTCCTCGCCGGTGATGGCGAAGATGAAGTCGGTGTGCGCCTCGGGAAGTTGTCCCCATTTCTCCACACTCGCGCCGAGCCCGGACCCGAACAGCCCGCCGGAGGCGAGGGCGTAGATGCCGTGCACCGCCTGCCAGCACGAGTCGCCCGGACCGGGGTCGGTGGCGCCGATGCAGGCGAGCCGGGCCATGCGGTTGGGGTTGGTCTTGATCAGGATCACACCGAGCAGCGCCGCCACCGAGAGCACGCCGGCGAACATCCGGGTGGGCGCGCCCGCCAGCCACAGCAGGCCGAACAGGATGGCCGTCAGGATGATCGCCGTGCCCATGTCGCCGCCGAGCATGATCAGCCCGAGCAGCATGAAGGCGACCGGCACCAGCGGCACCAGCATGTGCTTCCACTGCGTCAGCATCCGCTTGTCCTGCTTGCGGGCGAGCAGGTCGGCGCCCCACAGCACCAGGGCGAGCTTGCCGAACTCGCTGGGCTGGAGCTGGAAGGGCCCGCCGACGGAGATCCAGTTCTGGTTGCCGTTGACCGACCGGCCTATCCCCGGCACCTGCACCAGGGCCATCAGGAAGACCGCGCCGGCCAGGATCGGGTAGGCCAGCGCGCGGTGCAGTCTGACCGGCATCCGCATGGCGGCCAGCAGCAGCCCGGCGCCGATCGCGGCCGCCAGGAACTGTTTGCGGAAGAAGTACGAACCCGGCAGCGAGAGCTGGAGCGCGGTGATCTGAGAGGCCGAGTAGACCATCACCAGGCCGAGCACCGTGATCAGCGCGCTGCCGCCGAGGATCAGGTAGTAGGCGGTCAGCGGCCGGTCCCAGGCCCGCTGCAGGCGCGTGTGGAGGCGCACCACGGGGTTCTGGGGGGCCGGGCCCGGGGCGGCGGGCCGTCGGACGGCCCGCCGCGCGGGCGGACGGCCGGTACGGCTACCGGGCATAGCGGCCTCCGCTGTACGTCGGCCTGGACCGAGCCACGCGTCCCTCCCATGGTCGCCCGGCAGGGGCGGCCGGGTCTACGGGGCGCCGAGTTCGCGAACGGCGTCCGCGAACGCGTCACCGCGCTTGTTGTAGTTGGCGAACATGTCCATGGAGGCACAGGCCGGGGCCAGCAGTACCGTGTCGCCGGGCCGGGCGAGTCGCCGCGCCTCCCGGACGGCCTGGAGCATCGCCCCAGTGTCGGTCCGGTCGAGGTCGACCACGGGTACCTGGGGGGCGTGTCGCGCCAGGGCTTCGGCGATCAGCGCCCGCTCGGCGCCGATGAGGACCACCCCGCGCAGCCGCCCGGCCGCCCCCGCGACCAGTTCGTCGAAGGCGGCGCCCTTCGCCAGTCCGCCCGCGATCCACACGATCGGCTCGTACGCCGCCAACGAGGCGGCGGCGGCGTGGGTGTTGGTCGCCTTGGAGTCGTTCACGTAGGCCACCCCGTCGACGTCCGCGACGTGCGCGATGCGGTGGGCGTCCGGGGTGAAGGCGCGCAGCCCGTCCCGGACGGCCGCCGCGGAGACGCCGTAGGCGCGGGCGAGGGCGGCGGCGGCCAGGGCGTTGGCGATGTTGTGCGGGGCGGCCGGGGTCACGTCCGTGACCTCGGCCAGCTCCTGGGCGTTCTTCTGCCGGTCGGCCACGAAGGCGCGGTCGACCAGGATGCCGTCCACCACGCCGAGTTGGGAGGGGGCCGGGGCGCCGAGGGTGAAGCCGATCGCCCGGCAGCCCTCCTCGACGTCCGCCTCGCGGACCAGGTCCTCGGTGGACGGCTTGTCGGTGGCGTCGGCGTTGTAGACGCAGGCGACCTGGTTGCCCTCGTAGATGCGGCCCTTGTCGGCGGCGTACGCCGCCATGGAGCCGTGCCAGTCGAGGTGGTCCGGGGCGAGGTTGAGGACGGCCGCCGAGTGGGCGCGCAGCGAGGGCGCCCAGTGGAGCTGGTAGCTGGACAGCTCCACGGCGAGGACGTCGTAGCGCTCCTCGCCGGTGACCGCGTCCAGGAGCGAGACGCCGATGTTGCCGACGGCGGCCGTGCGCAGGCCGGCCGCCTTCAGGATGGCGGCGAGCATCTGGACGGTGGTGGTCTTGCCGTTGGTGCCGGTGACCGCGAGCCAGGGAGCGGCCCCGGGGCCGCGCAGCCGCCAGGCGAGTTCGACGTCGCCCCAGACCGGGACGCCGGCCTCGCGGGCGGCGGTGAAGAGCGGCTTGTCGGGCTTCCAGCCGGGTGCGGTGACGACCAGTTCGGCGCCCTCGGGCAGGCGCGCGGCGCCGTCGCCGCCGGATGGCGTGCCGTCGCCGAGGCGCACGGTGACGCCGAGCGCCTCCAGTTCGGCCGCCTGCGCCCGGGCGCGCTCGTCGGCGCGGTCGTTGACGACCGTGACGCGCGCGCCGAGGCGGTGCAGCACCCTGGCGGCCGGGACGCCGGAGACGCCGAGCCCGGCGACGACGACGTGCTTGCCCGTGAACTCCGAGGACGCCGGTGAGGTCACTTTTCCGCTGCCCATCCCGCGTAGAAGAGGCCCAGTCCGACGATCACACAGATGCCCTGGATGATCCAGAAGCGGACCACCACAAGGACTTCGGACCAGCCTTTGAGTTCGAAGTGGTGCTGGAGCGGGGCCATTCGGAAGACCCGCTTCCCGGTCATCCGGAAGGAGCCGACCTGGATCACCACGGACATGGTGATCAGGACGAACAGGCCGCCGAGGATGGCCATCAGCAGCTCGGTGCGGGAGCAGATCGCCAGCCCCGCGAGCACGCCGCCGAGCGCGAGCGAACCGGTGTCGCCCATGAAGATCTTGGCCGGCGAGGTGTTCCACCACAGGAAGCCGAGGCAGGCTCCCATCAGCGCGGAGGCCACCACCGCCAGGTCGAGCGGGTCGCGCACCTCGTAGCAGGCGCCCGGGTTGGTCAGGGACTGCGCGTTGGCGCAGGACTCCTGGAACTGCCAGACGCCGATGAAGGTGTAGGCGCCGAAGACGAGGACGGAGGCGCCGGTGGCCAGGCCGTCCAGACCGTCCGTCAGGTTCACGCCGTTCGACATCGCCAGGATCATGAACAGCGCCCAGACCACGAACAGCACCGGGCCGATGGTCCAGCCGAAGTCCGTGATGAAGGAGAGCTTCGTGGAGGCCGGGGTGTTGCCGCGGTTGTCCGCGAACTGCAGCGCGAGCACCGCGAAGGCGATGCCGACGATGAGCTGGCCGGCCATCTTCGCCTTGGCCCGCAGGCCCAGCGAACGCCGCTTCACGATCTTGATGTAGTCGTCCAGGAAGCCGACCAGGCCCATGCCGACCATCAGGCCCAGCACCAGCAGGCCGGAGAAGGTCGGCGCCGCGTCGGCCTCCGGGTCCAGGTAGCTCGTGATGAGCTTGGCCAGGAAGTAGGCGGCGACCGTCGCGAAGATGAAGGCGATACCGCCCATCGTCGGCGTACCGCGCTTGCTGGCGTGCTCGCGCGGGCCGTCGTCGCGGATGTACTGGCCGTAGCCCTTGCGGGCGAGGAGCTTGATCAGCAGCGGAGTGCCGACCAGCGTCAGGAAGAGGCCGATGACTCCCGCGAACAGGATCTGCTTCATCATCGGGCGGCTACCTCGCCCTCGGCACCGGTGTCGAGCAGCGCCGCGGCGACGCCCTCCAGCCCCACCGAACGGGACGCCTTCACGAGCACGACGTCACCCGGGCGCAGCTCGCTGCGCAACAGGTCGACCGCCGCCTGTGCGTCGGACACGTGCACCGACTCCTCACCCCACGAACCCTCGTTGTATGCGCCCAGTCGCAGCCAGTGGGCTTCCCTGCCCCCGACCGCCACGAGCTTGCTGACGTTGAGCCGGACGGCGAGCCGTCCGACCGCGTCGTGCTCGGCGAGCGCCTCGTCCCCCAGCTCGGCCATCTTGCCGAGCACCGCCCACGTCCGGCGTCCCCGGCCCATGGCGGCCAGCGCGCGCAGCGCCGCCTTCATGGACTCGGGATTCGCGTTGTAGGCGTCGTTGACGACCGTCACGCCGTCCGGGCGCTCGGTGACCTCCATCCGCCAGCGGGAGAGGGAGCCCGCCTCGGAGAGCGCGACGGCGATCTCGTCAGCGGACATGCCCAACTCGTGGGCGACGGCGGCCGCGGCGAGCGCGTTCGACACGTGGTGCTCACCGTACAGGCGCATGGTCACATCGCTTGCACCGGAGGGTGTGTGAAGGCTGAAGGCGGGCTGTCCGCTGTCCGTGAGTCGCACGTTCTCGGCTCGTACGTCCGCTTCGCCGGACTCTCCGAAAAGGATCACCTTCGCCGTCGTACGGGAGGCCATGGCCCGTACGTGGGGATCGTCCGCGTTGAGGACCGCGACGCCCCCCTCGCCGGCCGCCGGGAGCGCCTCCACCAACTCGCCCTTGGCCTGGGCGATCTGTTCCCGGCCGCCGAACTCGCCGAGGTGCGCGGAGCCGACGTTGAGGACGAGTCCGATGCGCGGCGGGGTCAGTTCGGTGAGGTACCGGATGTGCCCGATGCCGCGGGCGCCCATCTCCAGGACGAGGAAGGCGGTCTCCTCGGTGGCGGTGAGGGCGGTCAGCGGCAGCCCGATCTCGTTGTTGAGCGACCCGGGGGTGAAGACCGTCGGCGCCTTGCGCCGGAGCACCTGGGCGATGAGGTCCTTGGTGCTGGTCTTGCCGGCCGAGCCGGTGAGCGCCACCAGGGTGGCCCCCAGGCGCCGTACGACGTGACGGGCGAGGGCGCCCAGGGCGGCCCGGACGTCGTCCACGACGATCGCGGGCACGCCGACGGGCCGGGAGCCGAGCACGGCCGCCGCGCCCGCCGCGACGACCGCGGCGGCGAAGTCGTGGCCGTCCACGCGCTCGCCGGCGAAGGCGACGAAGAGGGAGCCGGGTCCCGCCTCGCGGGAGTCCCGGACCACCGGCCCGGTCACCTCGGCGGACGGATCCGGTATGTCGTGCATCTGCCCGCCGACGACTTCTGCGATCTCGGCGAGGGAGAGGGCGATCACAAGTTCATCCCCTGGATCATTCGGATCATGCGGGAGTTCATCCCTGGGTCTGCTGGATGGCTTCGCGAAGCACCAGGCGGTCGTCGAACGGACGGACCACCCCGGCGATGTCCTGGCCCTGCTCGTGGCCCTTGCCCGCGACCACCACGGTGTCGCCGGGCTCGGCCCGGGCGACGGCGGCGGCGATCGCGGCGGCCCGGTCCTCGAAGACCTGGACCTCGCCGCGCTCGTGCGCGGGCACCGACGCGGCGCCCTGCAGCATGGTGGCGAGGATCGCGAGGGGGTCCTCGGAGCGGGGGTTGTCGGAGGTCAGCACGGCCGTGTCGGCGTACCGGGCGGCGGCGGCGCCCATCGGCTGCCGTTTGGTGCGGTCGCGGTCGCCGCCGCAGCCGAGGACGAGGTGCAGCTTGCCCTCGGTGACCTTGCGCAGCGCCTTGAGGACCGATTCGACCGCGTCCGTCTTGTGGGCGTAGTCCACCACCGCGAAGTAGGGCTGCCCCTCGTCCACGCGTTCCAGCCGGCCCGGCACGCCCGGTACCGCGGCGACGCCGTCGGCGGCGGTCCGCGGGTCGAGCCCGGCGACGGCCAGGGCGACGATCGCGGCGAGGGTGTTGGCCACGTTGAACGGTCCGGCCAGCGGCGAGCGGGCGGTGATCCGCTCGCCCTTCGGGCCGACGGCGGTGAACGTCGAGTCCAGCGGGCCGACCACGACGTCCTCGGCGCGCCAGTCGGCGTCGGGGTGGCCCTCGGCCGAGTAGGTGACGACCGGGACGGTCGCCTCCGCGGCGAGCCGGCGGCCGTACTCGTCGTCGGCGTTGACCACGCCGAGCCTGCTGCGCTCGGGGGTGAACAGCCGTGCCTTGGCCTGGAAGTAGTCCTCCATGCCGGAGTGGAACTCCATGTGCTCCGGGCTGAGGTTGGTGAAGACCGCGACGTCGAAGACGCAGCCGTCGACCCGGCCGAGCACCAGGGCGTGGCTGGAGACCTCCATGGCGACCGCCTCGGTGCCGCGTTCGCGCATCACCGCGAAGAGCGCCTGGAGGTCGGTGGCCTCGGGGGTGGTCCGCTCCGACTTGATGCGCTCGTCGCCGATGCGCATCTCGACCGTGCCGATCAGACCGGTGGTCCGGGCGGTCCGCAGGCCGCCCTCCACCAGGTAGGCGGTGGTGGTCTTGCCGGAGGTGCCGGTGATGCCGATCTGGAGCAGGTCGCGGCCCGGGTGGCCGTAGATCGTGGCCGCCAGTTCACCCATGTGGCGCCGGGGGTCCGCGACCTCCAGCACCGGCAGGCCGGTGGCGGCGGCGCGCTCGGCGCCGGCCGGGTCGGTCAGCACCGCGGCGGCGCCGAGGCCGGCGGCCTGGGTGACGAACTCGGCGCCGTGCGCGCGGGCGCCGGGCAGGGCGGCGTACAGGTCGCCGGGGCGGACGGCACGCGAGTCGTGGGTGATGCCCGTGACCTCGGCGGTGGTCCGCGGGGCGGTGGCACCCAGTTGTCCGGCGAGTTCCGCGAGGGAGGTGGCGGAGACCTGTTCCGGCCGGGGCGGTCCCGGATAGGTCACGGGGTGGCCCTTCTGGGTGGTTTGGGAGTGATCAGGCTGTGGCACGGCGGTGAGCGTACCGGGCCCACCCGCCTGGGGGCGAAGTGAGGTGCGGGGGCCGTTTCGGTTCCCGGGATCGGGGGTGATCGTTGTCACGGGGTGGTTCCTGGTGGCTCGGTGCTGATCAGGGCTGGAAGGTGACCGGAAGGCGGGCGGGGTCGGCCCCGGTCGGCGGGACCTGGAGGCTCTTCAGGGCGAACTCCATGACCTGCTTGTAGACGGGTCCGCAGATCTGGCCGCCGAAGTAGCTGCCCTCGGTGGCGTTCTGGATGGCGCAGTAGACGGTGACGCGGGGCTGGTCGGCGGGGGCGAACCCGGCGAACGACGAGGTGTAGCCCTTGTACTGGCCGGTGGCCGGATCCACCCGGTTGGCCGTGCCCGTCTTGCCCGCCACCCGGTATCCCGGGATCCGGGCCCTGGTGCCGGTGCCCTCCTCGTCGTCGACGACCGACTCCAGCATGTGCGCGAGGGTCTTCGCCGTCCCCTCGCTGATCACACGGGTCTTCCTGGGCTTCGCGGCGGGCGTCACGCGCCCGTCGGCCTCCTTGGTGCCCCGCACCAGACTGGGCTCCACGCGGACGCCGCCGTTGGCGATGGTGGAGTAGACGGAGGCCGCCTGGAGCGCGGTGAGGGAGACGCCCTGGCCGAAAGGGATCGTGTACTGCTGCGAGGTCGACCACTGGTCGGGCGGCGCGAGGATGCCCTTGGTCTCGCCGGGGAAGTCCAGGCCGCTGTAGCTGCCGAGGCCGAACTTGCGCAGGTAGGAGTAGAGGACCTGGTTGGCCTCGCGCTGGTTCTTGCCCAGTTCCCCGGTGGCCAGGATGGTGCCGATGTTGCTGGACTTGGCGAGCACGCCGTTGAGCGTGAGGTACCAGGTGGGATGGTCGATGTCGTCCTTGAAGAGCCGGTCGCCGCGGTGCAGCCGGTTGGGGACGGTGACGTGGGTGTCCGGCGTGGCGGTCTTCTCCTCCAGCACGGCGGCCATCGACATCACCTTGGCGGTCGAGCCGGGCTCGAAGGCGTCCTGGAGGGCCGCGTTGCCGAGGGCCTGCGGGTCGGCGTGGGCCAGGTCGCCGGGGTCGAAGCCGGGCGAGTTGGCCATCGCGAGGATCTCGCCGGTCCGGGTGTCCTGGACGATGACGTAGCCGCCGTCGGCCTCGGACTTCTCGACCTGCTCGCTGATGGCGTCCTGGGCGGCCCACTGGATGTCCCGGTCGATGGTCAGCTCGACGTCGCTGCCGGGCACGGCGGGCGTCTCGTTGGCGCCGATGGTCGGGACCTGGTGGCCGCCGGACTGGGCGTAACGGATCTTGCCGTCCTGCCCGGCCAGCGTCTTGTCGAGCTGGCGTTCGAGGCCGCCGCTGCCCTCGCCCTCGGAGTTGACCCAGCCGAGGATGCCGGCCGCGAGTTCGGCGTTGGGGTAGATCCGCTTGCTGCTGGGGTCGGCGAAGACGCCGGCCAGGACGTTGACGGCCGACGCGTCGGTCCCCGCCTTCTCGGACAGGGCGGTCTTCAGATCCTGGATCTGGTTCCACTCCTGCGGGGTCTTGGAGCGCGCCAGGCGGACGTAGCGCAGGTCCTTGTTCTGCGGGCGGAGCTTCGCGACCAGGTCGTCCTCGTCCTCGCCGAGGATCGGCGCGAGCAGCGCCGCGGCCTGCTCGGGCCCGTCACCGACCTTGAGCTGCGCGCGGGTGAACATGGTCGGGTCGGCCGTGATGTCGTACGCGTCCACGGTGGTCGCCAGGGCCACGCCGTCGCGGTCGGTGATGCCGCCGCGGGCGGCGGTCAGCGTGTGCACGACGTAGCGGTTCTGCTCGGCCTTGGCGGCGTACGTGCCGGCGTCGACGGCCTGCACCTGGAGCAGCCGTACCAGGAAGGCGATCAGTACGAGGGCCAGCACGAACCCGATCAGCCGCAGCCGGGGGCGGGGGCTGCCGAGCCGGATCACCTTGGGCGGGGCCGGCCGGGACGGGCCCGGACGGCGGACGGGACGGGCACCGGGGCCGGGTACGCGCCGTCCTTGCGGACGGACGGGCCTGGCGGGTCCGGGCACACGGCGGCGCGTCGGTTCCCTGTCGGACACTTCCGTCACCTGCCGGGGGTCGGGTTCGAGGGGGGCGTCGCCGCCCGGGCCGGCGCTGCGGCCGGGGGCGCGGTGAGCGCCTCGGGGGCGATGACCAGGGGGGTCGTACCGGAGGCGGAGGCCGGGCCGGGCTCGCCCCTGACGGTGCCGTCGGGGGCGAGGAAGGCGGGGTCGCCGCCGGGGACCATGCCCAGTTCGCGGGCGCGGCGCTGGAGGGCCTGGGGGGCGGAGTAGGCGTCCACGTCGTGCTGGAGGGCCTGTTCCTCGTCGGTGAGTTCCTTGGTCTGCTGCTTGAGGTCGTCGAGCTGGAACGATCCCTCGCTCAGCGCCGAGTTCAGCACCAGCAGGGTGATCAGGCCGCCGCCGAGGAGCACCACCACCAGGAGGACGAAGGGGGTGCGGGCGGCCTGCCGCCCGCCGGTCGGGAAGAGCTGGGCGAGCCGCGCGGCCCTCCCCCTCAGTTCCGGTCTGCCGCTCACTGCCCCTCCCTCGGTCCGGGCCCGCGCCGCCCCCGCCTGGCCTGCCGCACGCGCTTCACCCGATGGACTCCCTGATCCGCTGCGCCCCGCGCAGCCTGGCCGGAGCCGCCCTCCGGTTCTCGGCGATCTCCTCCTCGGTGGGAAGTTCGGCACCCCGGGTGAGCAGCTTGAGCCGGGGGGCGTACCGCTCGGGCACGACGGGCAGGCCGGGCGGGGCGGTGTTGGCCGCGCCCGCCGCGAGGACCTGCTTGACCAGGCGGTCCTCCAGCGACTGGTACGAGAGCACGGCGATCCGTCCGCCCACGGCGAGCGCGCCGACCGCGGCCGGGATCGCCCGCTCCAGCACCGACAGCTCGCCGTTGACCTCGATGCGCAGGGCCTGGAAGGTGCGCTTGGCCGGGTTGCCGCCGGTGCGCTTGGCGGCCTGGGGCAGCGCGTCGCGGATCAGCTCCACCAGCCGGGCGCTGTGGCTGAACGGCTCCTTCGCGCGCTCGCGCACGACCGCGGAGACGATCCGTTTGGCCTGCTTCTCCTCGCCGTAGGCCCGCAGGATGCGGACCAGTTCGCCGGGGGCGTAGGTGTTGAGGACCTCGGCGGCGCTGATGCCCGTCGTCTGGTCCATGCGCATGTCCAGCGGGGCGTCCTGCGCGTAGGCGAAACCGCGGTCGGCCTCGTCGAGCTGCATGGAGGAGACGCCGAGGTCGAACAGGACGCCCTGGACGTGCGGGAGGCCGAGCCGGTCGAGGACCTCGGGCAGTTCGTCGTAGACGGCGTGCACCAGGGTGGCGCGCTCCCCGTAGGGCGCGAGGCGCTCGCCGGACAGGCGCAGGGCCTCCTTGTCCCGGTCGAGGGCGACCAGCCGGGCCTCGGGAAAGCGGGCGAGCAGTGCCTCGCTGTGTCCGCCGAGACCCAGCGTGCAGTCGACGACCACGGCTCCCGGCTCCTGGAGGGCGGGCGCCAGCAGGTCCAGGCACCGCTGGAGCATCACCGGGACGTGTCGACTCTGGCTCAAGGGGGGTCGGCCTCTCGGGTCCGGCGCG
Organism: Streptomyces ziwulingensis; assembly: GCF_039542605.1. NCBI lineage: Bacteria > Bacillati > Actinomycetota > Actinomycetes > Kitasatosporales > Streptomycetaceae > Streptomyces > Streptomyces ziwulingensis. The sequence continues at coordinate 86,739 of NZ_BAABIG010000057.1, read as the reverse complement.
GCGTCACGCACCGCCGGGTCCCCGCCCGCTCGTCAAGGGGGGACCGGCCGGCGCCACAGGCGTCAGCCGGCCGGGAGCGGGAGGAGGCCGAGCCGTACGTACGCGCCGCGCACGTGGGGAGAAGGGGCGGCGAAACGCCCTGATCTCCGGGTTTTCAGTCCAGCGGGGAGAGCCTCGCCTCCCGCTTCGCGTCACTTTAGTCCACCCTGTCGCCCGGTCAATCAACCGGCCTGCGCGTCGCGGGGCCGCACGCGCGGGAAGCGGGACGAAGGGGTACTTCACTCGTACGGAGGCACTCGTGCCACTCCTGTGGGTTAGCTCACCACAAGACCGCATGGCGTTCTTTGTCCGTCTTCACAGCGGGCCGGGAACGTGGGTGACCAGTAACGTCATGGTTATGACGACCTCTGCATCGGTTCCCGCCCACTCCGACGCCGACTCCGACGCCGCGATAGCCGGCGGCAGCGTCACCGACCGTCTCGTCGAGGCGAACACCCGGTACGCCGCCGCCTTCGCCGACGCCGGTCTCGACTCCCGTCCCGCCCTGCGGGTCGCCGTGGTGGCCTGTATGGACGCGCGGCTGGACGTGAACGCCGTGCTCGGCCTGGCCAACGGCGAGGCGCACACCATCCGCAACGCGGGCGGCGCCGTCACCGACGACGTGATCCGCTCCCTGACCATCAGCCAGCGCAAGCTCGGCACCCGCGGCGTGGTCCTCGTCCACCACACCGGCTGCGGCATGGAGACCCTCACCGAGGAGTTCCGCTCCGAGCTGGAGACCGAGGTCGGCCAGCGTCCGGCCTGGGCGGTGGAGTCCTTCCGCGACGTCGACCAGGACGTACGCGCCTCGCTGCGCCGGGTGCGCACCTCCCCCTTCCTGCTCCACACCGACGACGTGCGCGGATTCGTCTACGACGTGAAGACGGGCCTGCTGCGGGAGATCGACCCCGCCTGACCCGGCCGTCGCGCCGGTGCGGGCCGGCGTGCGTCGGCGTGCGCGGGCGGATAGCGGATACCGGCCCGCGCGTGCGCGGACACACGCGCGGGCCCGCTGTGGACAGCGAATCGATAGGACGCCCGAAAGCCCGCAAGGTCCGACATATCGCGGCCAGTTGTCCACAGGCGAGTGACACGAATCGGTAACGGCGGCAAGAATGCGGGGAGCGGTGCCGCGCGGGACCTCCCGCGCGGCGTCCGTGTGCGGGGTTTTTCGAGGTGCGGGGCGTCCGGGATGTTCGGGATGTCCGGGCAGATGCGCGGGGCAAGGCCGAGGAGGGCCGGGTGACGACCTATGACGATCGAGCGAGTCTCACAGATCTGACCGCTGTGGCGGAGCGGGTGCGCGGTTCGGTGGAGAGCGTGATCGAGGGCAAGCCCGAGGTCGTACGGCTCTCGCTGACCGTGCTGCTCGCCGAGGGACATCTGCTGATCGAGGACGTGCCCGGCGTCGGCAAGACCATGCTGGCCAAGGCGCTGGCGCGGTCCATCGACTGCTCGGTGCGGCGCATCCAGTTCACCCCCGACCTGCTGCCCTCGGACATCACGGGCGTGTCCATCTGGGACCAGCAGCGCCGGGACTTCGAGTTCAAGCCGGGCGCGATCTTCGCGCAGGTCGTGATCGGCGACGAGATCAACCGCGCCTCGCCCAAGACGCAGTCGGCGCTGCTGGAGTCGATGGAGGAGCGGCAGGTCACCATCGACGGGCAGACCTACGAGCTGCCCAGCCCCTTCATGGTGGTGGCGACCCAGAACCCGGTCGAGATGGAGGGCACCTACCCGCTGCCGGAGGCCCAGCGCGACCGGTTCATGGCCCGGGTCTCCATCGGCTATCCCAGCGCTGAGGCCGAGTTGCGGATGCTCGACGTGCACGGCGGGGTGAGCCCGCTGGACGACCTCCAGCCCGTGGCGCACGCGCACGAGATCCTGAAGCTGGTCGAGGCGGTCCGGGGCGTCCACGTCGCCGAGCCGGTCCGCCGCTACGCCGTGGATGTCGTCGCCGCCACCCGTTCCCACCCCGATCTCAGGCTCGGCGCCTCGCCGCGCGCCACGCTCCATCTGCTGCGCGCGGCGAAGGCGTCCGCGGCCCTCGGCGGCCGGGAGTACGCGCTGCCGGACGACGTGCAGGCGCTCGCCGTCGCCGTGCTGGCCCACCGGCTGCTGCCCACCGCCCAGGCCCAGCTCAACCGCCGTACGGCGGAGCAGGTCGTCCAGGAGATCCTGCAGCGCACCCCGGTGCCGGCCACGTCCCCGCAGCCGACCGGCTTCGGCATGGGCAACGGCGGGCCGGGGTACGGCCGGCATCAGCCGCGGCGGCTGTGATGACCACCGGGGGGACGGGACCGGCGGCGCGGGGCGAGGACGACGACAAGGGCGGCCCGCGCACCGCGCTGGCCGGCCTGACCACCCGTGGCCGCTCCTTCCTGGCCGCCGGTGTGGCCGCCGCGGTCTGCGCCTACGTCCTCGGGCAGAGCGATCTGCTCCGGGTGGGACTGCTGCTCGCGGTGCTGCCCCTGATCTGCGCGACCGTGCTGTACCGCACGCGGTACCGGGTCGCGGGCAGCCGCCGGCTCTCCCCCGCGCGGGTGCCCGCCGCCGGCGAGGCCCGGGTCCATCTGCGCGTCGAGAACGTCTCACGGCTGCCCACGGGCCTGTTGATGCTCCAGGACCGCGTGCCCTACGTGCTCGGCCCGCGCCCCCGTTTCGTGCTCGACCGGGTGGAGGCGGGCGGGAGCCGCGAGGTCTCCTACCGGGTCCGCTCCGACCTGCGCGGCCGGTACCCGCTGGGCCCGCTCCAACTGCGGCTGACCGACCCGTTCGGGCTCTGCGAGCTGACCCGGTCCTTCTCGACGTACGACACGCTGACGGTGATCCCGCACGTGGAGCCGCTGGCGTCGGTGCGCCTGAGCGGCGAGGCCCAGGGGTACGGCGACGGCCGGCACCGCTCGCCGGCCCTGGCCGGTGAGGACGACGTGATCCCGCGCGGGTACCGCCACGGGGACGACCTGCGCCGCGTGCACTGGCGCTCCACCGCCCGCTACGGCGAGCTGATGGTCCGTCGGGAGGAACAGCCCCGGCGGGCCCGCTGCACGGTACTGCTGGACACCCGGGGCCTCGCCTACGACGGCGCCGGTCCCGACTCCCCCTTCGAGTGGGCGGTCTCGGGCGCCGCCTCGGTCCTGGTGCACATGCTGGAGCGGGGCCTGACCGTCCGGCTGCTCACGGACACCGGTTCGTCGGTGCCCGGGGAGGGCGCCGACGGTTTCGCCGGCTCCGGTCAGGGGGCGGCGGACGCGGCCGGGCTGATGATGGACACCCTCGCGGTGATCGAGTACTCCGACGGCACCGGCCTGTCCCGCGCCTACGACGTCCTGCGCGGCGGTCAGGAGGGGCTGCTGGTGGCGTTCTTCGGCGAGCTGGACGAGGAGCAGGCGGCGGTGGCCGCGAAGATCCGTCACCGCAGCGGCAACGCGGTCGCCTTCGTGCTGGACAACGAGACCTGGCTGCGGGAACCGACGGACGTTCCCGGCCCGTTGGACAGGCAGGGCGAGCGGCTGCGGCGCTTGCGCGAGGCCGGCTGGACGGCGGTGAGCGTGGCGCGGGGCGCCTCGCTCGACGAGCTGTGGCGCCGGGCGGACCGGGAGCGGTCGGGGCCGGCGGCGGGCGGCGGGGAGGGCGCGGGATGAGCGGGCAGGCACGACTGGCGCTGTGCGCGTGGGCGGCCACCCTGATGGCGGCCTGCGCGCTGCTGCCCCTGGTCGATCCGGCCACCTGGATCCTGCAGGCCGCGTTCCTGCTGGCCCTCCAGTCCGGGGTGGGCGCGCTGACCCGCCGGGTGCCGCTGCCCCGTCCCGTGACGGTCGCGGCGCAGGCCCTGGTGACACTGGTGACGCTGACGCTGGTCTTCGCCCGCGAGCAGGCCCTGGCCGGTCTGCTGCCCGGCCCCGACGCCTTCCGGCACTTCGCCGACCTGCTGCGGCAGGGCGGCGACGACATCGCGCGGTACGCGATCCCGGCGCCCCTGGAGTCCGACGGCATCCGGCTGATGCTGGTCGGCGGGGTGCTGGTGATCGGCCTGCTGGTGGACACCATGGCGGTGACCTGCCGCGGCGCGGCCCCGGCCGGACTGCCCCTGCTGGCGCTGTACTCGGTGGCCGCGGGGCTGTCGGACGGCGGCGCCGACTGGCTGTGGTTCCTGATCGCGGCGGCCGGTTATCTGATGCTGCTGCTGGCCGAGGGGCGGGACCGGCTCTCGCAGTGGGGCCGGGTCTTCGGCGGCGTCCCCCGCACGCCGGGCGGCGAGGCGACGGGCGCGGTGGCCCCGGTGCGCACCGGGCGGCGGCTCGGCGCGCTGGCGCTGGGCATCGCCCTGGTGGTGCCGCTCGCCCTGCCCGCGATGGACGGCGGGCTGCTGGACGGCACCGGCGCGGGGGTCGGCTCCGGCGGCGGAGGCGGGGGCACCATCTCGGCGGTGAACCCGCTCGTCTCCCTGCGCGACAACCTCAACGTCGACGAGGACCGTCAGGTCCTGTCCCTGCAGACCGACTCCGGTACGGTCTCCGACCTGTACCTGCGGATCGTCTCCCTGGACGACTTCGACGGCACCGCCTGGAAGCCGTCCAAGCGGGAGATCACCACCGTGCCGGACGGCGCCTTCCCCGCCCCGATCGGTCTCGGAGACGACGTCGAGCGGTCGCAGACGCGCACCACGATCACGGCCGCCGACTGGTACGGCCAGGACTGGCTGCCGATGCCGTACCCGCCGAGCGGGGTGCGGGTCACCGGTCAGTGGCGGTACGAACCGGTCGGGATGACCTTGGTCGGCGACCACGGCCAGAACACCCGGGGCCTGACCTACGAGGTCAGCAGCTTGCGGCTGCGGCCTACGGCGGAGCAGTTGGCGGCGGCGCCGCCCGCGCCGGAGGCGCTGCGGCGCGACTACACCGCGCTGCCGGACTCGCTGCCCGACGTGGTCTCCCGTACGGCCCGGGAGGTCACCCGGGGAGCGGCCACCCCTTACGACCAGGCGGTCGCGCTCCAGGAGTACTTCGCCCTCACCGGCGGCTTCGAGTACGACACCCAGGTGCAGGTGGGCAGCGGTTCGCAGGCGATCGCCCGGTTCCTCCGTGACCGGCAGGGCTTCTGCATCCACTTCTCCTTCGCCATGGCGGCGATGGCCCGCTCGCTGGGCATACCGGCCCGGGTGGCGGTCGGCTTCGCGCCGGGTTCGCCGCAGGCGGACGGTTCGGTGTCGGTGGGGCTCCGGGACGCGCACGCGTGGCCGGAACTGTACTTCGAGGGCGTGGGCTGGACCCGTTTCGAGCCGACCCCGACCCGGGGCACCGTGCCGTCGTACACCGTGCCGGACGCCCCGGGCACCACGCTTCCGGACGCGGCCCGGCCCTCGCAGGAGGAGTCGGCGGCCCCCGCGGCCTCGGCCTCGGCGAGCGAGAGCTGCACCGCGCAGGACAAGAAGGTGGACGCCTGCGGGAGCGAGTCCCCGCAGGCCGCGCTCGCCGCGGACGACGACGGTCCGAAGTGGTACGCGGTGCTGGCCTGGGTCCTCGCCGGACTGGTGGTCCTGGCGATCCCGCTGGCGCCGTCGCTGTGGCGGTCCCGGGTGCGGGCGGTACGGCTGGGGGCGCACGGGCGCGGGGCGGCGGACGCGGCGCCGTACACGCTGGCGGTCTGGCGGGAGCTGACCGACACCGCGTGGGACTTCGGAATCGCGCCGGACGAGTCGCGTACCCCGCGCGGGGCGGCCGACCGGATCGTGCGGCTCGGCCGGCTCGATCCGGCGGCCGCGGCGGCCGTGCACCGGGTGGCGGACGCGGTGGAACAGGTCCTCTACGCACCCCGGCCGCGGGCGACGCCGGGTCTGGCGGACGAGGTGCGGCTGGTGGCGGCCGGGCTGGCGGCGGTGGCCGGCCGGGGTGGAAAGCTGCGTGCCCGCCTCGCGCCGCGTTCCGCGGTGCGGGTCCTGTGGGCCGCCTCGGCGTGGTGGGCCTCGCTCCGGCGCCGTGTGCGGGCCGCCCGGCCGGCCCCGCGCAGGCCGTCGGGGAGCGGCGCCAAGGGCTGATCCGGTAAGGGGACCTGTGCTCTCGCGAAGACGGGTGAAGGGGCCGAAGACGGGTGAAGGGGCGGCCACCGGTCCGGTGGCCGCCCCTTCACCCGTCTTCGTGTCTTGTCCGGTGCGCCGGGGAGCCGCTCACCGGCTCCGGGTCACTGGCCGCCCTGCTGTTCGTCGCGGCGGCGCTGCCAGCGCTCCTCGATCCGGTTCATCACGGAACGCTTCTGCTGAGCCGGCCGGCGTCCCTGGGGCGCCGCTCCGGCGGCGGGCTGCTCGCCCGGCTTCGGAGCCTTGCGCCAGCCGGTCACCGCGAGGACCGCACAGCCCAGCATGACGAGGAATCCCACGACGCTGAGCCAGACCTGCTGGGCGACCATACCGGCCATGAGGAGCGCAATACCTACGAGGAAGCCGGCGACCGCCTGGTATACCCGTCGCCGGGTGTACGTACGCAGCCCGCTTCCCTCGAGCGCTGTCGCGAACTTGGGATCTTCGGCGTACAGCGCTCGCTCCATCTGCTCGAGCATGCGCTGCTCGTGCTCCGAGAGCGGCACGGAGTCCTCCTCATCGTGCAGTCGCCGGGGCGACCCGGGGGGGTCCCTTCAGGATAGGCAGGGAATCGCCCCCGTGAAACCCGCCCCTCTGCGCCAATTGGCCAACCGGTCCCGGGCAGGAACGTCCCGGCCCGCTGAGAGTGGCATTCCCCGGCGGCCGACCCGTCATGCCGGGTGGTCTCCCTCGATCATACGGCGCCGGGCGCCCGTTCGGGGGGCCTGTGGCGTACTCCATCGGCACGCGAGCCGCTGATCAGCGCCGTACACCGGGGGTGACTCCGGCCCCCTCAGGTCCCGGGCGTCTCACCGAGCACATGGAGCTGGGTGGCCACGGAGTGGAAGGCGGGAAGCTCGGCCGCGACGGCCTCCAGTTCCAGCAGGGCGTCCAGCGCACCGGGCTGGGTGTCCACCAGTACTCCGGGGACCAGATCGGCGAAGACCCGTACGCCGTGCACGGCGCCGATTCCCAGACCGGCGCCCTCGACCAATGAGGTGAGCTGCTCGGCGGTGAAGCGGCGCGGGACGGGGTCACCCGTGCCCCAGCGGCCGTCCGGGTCGGCGAGCGCCTGCCGGGCCTCGGTGAAGTGCCCGGCCAGGGCGCGGGCGAGCACCGCGCCGCCGAGGCCGGCCGCGAGCAGGCTGAGGACGCCTCCGGGCCGCAGGGCGGCGACCGCGTTGCGGACACCCTCGGCGGGGTCGTCGACGTACTCCAGCACGCCGTGGCAGAGGACGGCGTCGTAGCCGCCGCGCTCGACCACGTCGAAGAGGCCGTGCACGTCGCCCTGGACGCCTCGCACCCGGTCGTCGACGCCGGCTTCGGCGGCCCGGCGCGCCAGGGCGAAGAGCGCGTTGGGGCTGGGGTCGACGACGGTGACGCGGTGGCCGAGCCGGGCCAGCGGCACGGCGAAGTTGCCGCTGCCGCCTCCGGTGTCGAGGACCTCCAGCGCCTGGCGCCCGGTGGCCTTGGCCCGGCGGTCCAGGGCGTCCTGGACGACCTCCCGGACCACGGCGGTGCGCAGGGAGGCGCGGGGACGGGAGGGGTCGGAGCCCGGCGACGCCGCACGGGGGCGGTGGGGGGAGGCGGGCGGGCGCATCGGGTCCGACACGGCAGTTGACTCCTCGGCGCGGCACCGCCTGTGGCACGGCGGAGCGGAACGGGCTGCCTCCCCTCGGCCCCGGAGCCGGGGAACCGGAGCCGGGAAGGGGCAGGCTTCAAACGCCTCCCAGCCTATTGCCTCGGCTGCCCGTCCTGGTCACCCCGGTGGTACCGCCCGGCGCCGCCCCCGGTGCCGGAGCGCCCGCGGCACCCCGGCGGCCGGGTCCGCGTCACCCGATGACCGGTCCCTTGCCACCCGGGCCGCCGGTGCCGGGGCGGGGCTGCGGCAGTACCGGCTGGAGGACGAGCATCCGCTCCACCAGACGCAGGAACATCGCCACGTCCCGCACCAGGTCGTCGGCGTCCCGGCCGCTCGCCGCGCCCTTGATGCCCGCCTCGGCGCGGGCGCGGCGCCCGGCCCCCGAGGCGAACAGCGCGCTCCACTCGGTCAGCTCGGGCGCTATCTCGGGGAGCACCTCCCAGGCGCTGCGGATGCGGGCGCGGGCCCGGGACGTGGTCTCCGGCCGCCCCCGCGCGGCGAGCACGGCGGCGGCGGTGCGCAGGGCGGCGAGGTGGGCCTGCGCGTACCGCTCGTTGGGGGTGTCGAGGACGGCGGCCTCGTCGAGTCCGGCCCGGGCCTGGGCGAGCAGGTCGAGGGCGGCGGGCGGGGCCGTGGCCCGGCGCAGCACCGGGTGCACGTCGCTCGCCGGGCCGGTCAGTGAGGGGGCAGGGCCGGTGGCGCGGTGCCGACGAGCGGCGGCTGCGGACGAGCTGGCCATGACGAACCTCCTGTCGTCGTGACGACACGCCCTCCGGGGGTGCCGTATGTGCCCATCGTGCGGTATGGCACTGACAATCCGATCTGACCTGCACTTTTGCCCCGTAGAAGGGTTCGGGATACCTTGGCGGCGACTTTTGCACTGACTGGTCAGTTCAAAAAAGTGGGGCGACAGGGTGATCTCGGCTCGGGGAGTGGTGGCGGTGGACGGTCCGTCCGGACTGCGGGTGCGGGCCCGTGACGTGGGGCTCAGGGGGCCGCGCGGGTGGGTGTTCCGCGGGGTCCGCGTGGACGCGGAACCCGGTGCGCTGGTCGCGGTCCGGGGGCCGTCGGGGTCCGGCCGCACCTGCCTGCTGCTCGCGCTCACCGGCCGGATGCGGCTCACCGAGGGGACGGCCTCGGTCGGCGGACTGGAACTGCCCCGGCGGATGCCGGCCCTGCGCCGCGTCAGCGCCCTCGCCCACGTCCCCGGCGTCACCGACCTGGACCCGGCCCTCACCGTCGCCGAACACCTGCGCGAGCGGGTGCTGCTGCAACGCCGGTTCGGGGAGTCGCCGCGCGCGCTGCTGCGCCCGCGCCGGGAGCGCGGGGCCGCGGCACGGGCGCGGATCGAGGACGCCTCGGCCGCGGCGGGGCTGGACCTGGCGGCGCTGCCCAAGGGGCCGCGCACGGCGGTACGGGACCTGGAGCGGCTGGAGGCGCTGCGGCTGTCGGTCGCCCTGGCCCTGCTGGGCCGTCCGCGGCTGCTGGCCGTGGACGACGTGGAGCTGAAGCTGTCGGCCGAGGAGCGGGCCGCGGCCCGGTCCCTGCTGGCCTCGATCGCCGCGGCCGGCACCACGGTCCTGGCGGTGTGCGCCGAGGCGCCGGAGGGCGCCGTGACCGTGTCGACCGGAGCCCGGGACGAGCCGGGCACGGGCGACGACGCGGCGAACTCCCGGCGGTACGGGAGCGACCGGCCGGAGGAGACGGACCCCGCCGGCGGGGCCGACGGGACGAAGGGGGTGGCGGATGCGTTCGCCCAGGCTGGCCGCGCTTGAGCTGAGGCGGTTCGGGCGCGGGAGGCTGCCGCGTGCCGCGCTGGTCGCCCTCCTGCTGCTGCCCCTGCTCTACGGCGCCCTGTACCTGTGGTCGTTCTGGGACCCGTACGGCCGGCTGGACCGCGTCCCGGTGGCGCTGGTGGACGAGGACCGGGGGGCGCGGGTCGAGGGCGAGAAGCTCACGGCGGGCGCCGACATCGCCGACGGGCTGCGCGAGAGCGAGGTCTTCGACTGGCACGAGGTGAGCGCCGCCGAGGCCCGCCGCGGGGTCGCGGACGGCAGGTACTACCTGTCGCTCACCGTGCCCGCCGACTTCAGCCGGCGCATCGCCTCCAGTGCGGGCGACTCGCCGCAGACGGGGGCCCTTGAGGTCCGTACCGACGACGCCAACAACTACATCGTCGGGCAGCTCTCGCGGACGGTCTTCGCCGAGGTGCGCGAGGCGGCGTCGACGAAGGCGTCGCGCTCCTTCCTGGACCGGATCTTCCTCTCCTTCTCCGGCATCCACGGCGAGACGGTGAAGGCCGCCGAGGGCGCCGACCGGCTGGAGACCGGCGTCAAGAAGGCGAAGAAGGGCGCCCGGGACCTCGCCGACGGCCTGGCGGACGCCCGCGCGGGCAGCGGCGAGCTGGCCAAGGGCGTCAGGAAGCTGCACACCGGCGCGGGTGACCTGGAGGACGGCTCGCGGCAGGTCGCGGACGGCACCCGGGCGCTCGCGGGCAAGGTCCACGCGGTCTCCGGCACGGTGCGGCCCTTCCTGGAGGACAACGAGAAGACCATCGGGGACACCGCCCGGCTCGTCGCGGACGCCTCGGGGGTGATCCGCGAGCACCTGGAGACCCTGGCGAAGGCCGCGCCGGCCGCCGCGAAGAACGCCCGCACCGCCGCGGACACCCTGGACGAGGTCCACCGCGACCGCTGTGCGGAGCCGGCCGCGGCGGACGCCGCCTGCGCCGACCTGAAGAAGGCACGGGACGCCGCCGAGGACGTCGCGGGCATCGCCGGGGACCTGGACACCCTGGTCGCCGATCAGCACGGGGACCTGTCGAAGCTCGACAAGCACCTGGCCGCCCTGCAGAAGCAGGCCGGTGCGCTCGCCGACCGCGCCCCGCACCTGTCCGAGGACCTCGACGACGCCGTGAGGAAGATCGACCGGCTGGACAAGGGCGCGGCCGAGGTCGCCGCCGGAGCCGAGAAGCTGCACACCGGGCTCGGCACCGCGAAGACCGGGGCCGGCCGCCTCGACACGGGCGTCGGCCGCCTCGGCACCGGCGCCGACGACCTGCGGGACGGCCTGGCCAAGCTGGTCGACGGCTCCTCGCAGCTCGCCGGCGGACTGCACGACGGCGCCGCGCGCATCCCCGACTACGACGAGGAGAGCCGTGACCGGCGCACCGGCGTGATGGCCGACCCGGTCCGCCTGCTCTCCCAGGACCTGCACAAGGCGCCCAACTACGGCACCGGCTTCGCCCCGTACTTCATCCCGCTCTCCCTGTGGGTGGGCGCGTTGGTGGCGTACATGCTGATCGCGCCGCTGAACCGGCGGGCGCTCGCCGCGGGGTCCTCGGCCTGGCGGATCACCCTGGCGGGCTGGCTGCCGGTGCTCGCGATCGGCGTGCTCCAGACGCTGGCCCTGATGTCGGTGCTGCACTGGGCGGTCGGTCTGGAGATGGCCCGCGCGGCGGGGACGCTCGGCTTCCTGTTCCTGGTGACGGCGTGCTTCACGGCGCTCGTGCAGTGGCTGAACGCCCGCTTCGGGGCGGCCGGCCGGATTCTGGTGCTCGCGCTGCTGATGCTGCAACTGACGTCGGCCGGCGGCACGTACCCGGTGGAGACCAGTCCGGGCTTCTTCGGCGCCCTCCACCCCTATCTGCCGATGAGCCACGTCGTGGCGGCCCTGCGCAGGCTGATCACGGGCGGCGGGCCGGCACCCGTGTGGCTGGCGTGCGCGGTGCTCGCCGCGTTCACCGCGGGAGCCCTCGCGCTGACCGCGCTCACGGCCCGCCGCCGCCAGGTGTGGACCGTCGACCGGCTGCACCCGGAGCTGACCCTGTGAGCCCTTCGCCGGCCTCGGCGGTGACCACGGCGGGAAGGGGCCCTGGGACAATCGCGTCCATGGAAAGCAGCAGCGCCGCCCCGGCCGGCGGCAGCCGGCGCGAGGCCACCCGGCAGAAGCTCTACGAGGCGGCCGTCACCCTCATCGCCGAACAGGGCTTCTCGGCCACCACGGTGGACGAGATCGCCGAACGGGCCGGGGTCGCGAAGGGCACGGTCTACTACAACTTCGCCAGCAAGTCCGTCCTCTTCGAGGAGTTGCTGCGGCACGGCGTGGGGCTGCTCACCGCGTCCCTGCGGGAGGCCGCCGAGTCCACCGCGCGTGCGGGTGGCTCCAAGGTCGACGCGCTCGACGCGATGATCCGCGCCGGGCTCGTCTTCATCGACCGCTACCCGGCCTTCACGCAGCTCTACGTGGCGGAGCTGTGGCGCACCAACCGCGCGTGGCAGTCGACGCTGCTGGTGGTCCGTCAGGAGGCCGTCGCGGTCGTGGAGGACGTGCTGCGGCAGGGCGTGGCGGGCGGTGAGCTGAGCGAGGAGATCGATGTCCCGCTGACGGCCGCGGCGCTGGTCGGGATGGTCCTGGTGGCCGCGCTGGACTGGCAGGCGTTCCAGCCGGGGCGTTCGCTCGACGACGTGCACGCGGCGCTGTCCCGGCTGCTCCAGGGACGGGTGAGCGGACGCCCCTGAGCAGCGCCCGGCGCGAGGGGGATGCCAGAAGGAGCGCCGGTCCGCCCTGGCCGCGTCCCCCGCGGGCCACTGCGGACCGGCGCTCCTTCCTGCACCCCCGTACGTCCCCCGTACGTCCCCCCGTGCCTTCCCCCGTGCCTCGCTCCCGCCGACCGCGGCCGGCGGAAGGAGCGGATCGCGGGCCCGGCCCGGGTTCCGGCGCCCCGTGTCGCCGGGGTCCCGGGCCGCGCCCCTTCTCCGTGCCCCCACTCTCTCGTTCCGGCAGGTCGGACCCCATCCGCGCGGCTACTCATCTGTCCCCCTAGGTACGCGTACTCAGCCCTGCGCACCCGTACTCCCCCACCCCCGGCGGAGGCGGAGGACCGCAGGTCACGGCCGCCTCGGACCGGTTTGTCGGTGGTGGCCGATAAAGTCTTCGGCATGGCACGGATTGCGGTGATCGGCGCCGGGACGGGCGCCATGGCGGCGGCGGCCCGGCTGGCCGTCGCGGGCCACCGGGTGACGGTGTACGAGCGCACCCGGACGTACGGCGGAGCGGTGCGCCGCTTCGAGCGGGACGGCTTCTCCTTCGACACCGGCCCCGGTCTGCTGCCGCTGCCCGCGGTCTGGCGGGACCTGTTCGTCAAGACCGGCAAGGAACCGCTGGAGGCGTGCGTCGAGACGGTCCAGGTCGATCCGTCGTCCCGGCACGTGTTCGCCGACGGCACCGAGGTCGCCCTGCCGAACGCCTCCCGCGCGGGGGTCGTCGCCGCGCTGGAGGAAAGCCTCGGCAGCGGCGCCGGGCAGCGCTGGGGCGACTTCCTGGTGCGGGCCAGGGAAGCCTGGGACCGCACCCGCCGGCCGCTGCTGGAGGAGCCCCTGTGGGCCGACTGGCGGGTGCTGGCCGAGCGGGAGCCCTACCCGGCGCTGCCCCGGCGGAAGCTGCTGCGCACCCGCCGGGCCGGGACACTCGCCGAGGTCGGCGTCCGGGAGCTGGGTGACGCCCGGCTCACCGCCCTGCTGGAGAGCCACGCGCTCGCCCACGGCCTGGACCCCCGCACCGCCCCGGCGAGCGCCGCCGTCCTGCCGTACATGGAGCACGCCTTCGGCCTCTGGTACGTCCGCGGCGGGCTGCGCGAGCTGGCACGGGCGGTGTACGAGCGGTGTCTGGCCCGCAGGGTCGAGTTCCGCTTCGGCGCCGAGGTCACGGCGGTCCACGAGAAGGACGGCCGGGCCGCGGGGGTGGAGCTGGCCGACGGGACGGTCGGGGAGGCGGAGTTCGTGGTCGCCGGTGTCGCACCCGGCGCCCTGGACCGCCTCTCGGGGAGCACGGCGGTGCGCGCCGCCGGCGACGTCCCCGGGCGGGCCGGGGCGGCGAGCCGGCTGACGGTACTGCTGGCGCTGCGCGGCGGCCGGCCGGCGGGCACCGCGCACCGCACCGTGGTGCACGCGCGGGACCGGGAGGCCGAGTTGGACGCGCTGTTCGGCGCGGTGCCGGACCTGGCCCCGCGGCCCACCGTGACGGTGCTGCGGCCGGACGACCCCGGGCTGGTCCCGGACGCCGGGCACGAGGCGGTCGTGCTCAGCGCGGTGGTACCGGCGGGGTTCGGCGCCGTGGCGGCCGACCGGTTGGCCGGGCGTCTGGTCTCCGTCGCCGAGCGGGCGATACCCGGCCTGCGCGACCGCCTGCTGTGGCACGAGGTGCGCACCCCGGCCGACATCGCGCGGGAGACGGGGGCCGAGGGCGGGGCGGTTCCGGCGCCGTCCCTGGCCGCCGCCGAGGGCCGGCTGCTCCACCCGGCCAACGGCACCCGTCTCGCGGGCCTGTTCACCGTGGGTGGCTGGTCGCACCCCGGGGGCGGCCTTGCGCACGCCGGGATGTCGGGCGCGCTGGTGGCCGGACTGATCGTGGAGGGACCGGAGTTCAGGGGCTCGCAGTGAGCGGTGGGTCCCGCGGCCCCGGCGCTCCCGGGACGGGTACGGACGGGCTCCCGGTGGCGGGGCTCCCTCAGTAGCGGTACTGCTGCTCGTCGTACCCCTGGCCGCCGTGACCGCCCTGGCCGCCGCCCTGGTGGTGCCCGTCGCCCTGGTAGGGGTAGGGCTGCTCGGGCGGCAGCTCGCCGCCGTACGAGTCGTCGGCGCTGCGCTGCTGCGGGACCCAGACCCCGCCGGCCGGAGTCTCGCCGCCGTAACCGCCGGTGCCGTACTGGTCCTGCGGGTAGCCCTGCTGCCCGTACTCCTGCCCGCCGTAGCCCTGCTGGCCGGAGGTGTCGTAACCGGAGTCGTAGGAGGTGGCGCCGCCGTAGGTGTGGGTGCCGATGTACGGGTCGGAGTAGGCGGCGTAGCTCTGCTGGCCGGTGCTGTCGTAGCCGTAACCCTGCTGGCCGTAGCCCGGGTGGTCGTAGGCGTAGGAGGCGTCGGCGGGCTGCGGGGCCGGGGTGTGCTGGTCCTGGCCGTACGTGGCGATGTCGTAGGTGCCGTAGGAGCCGGTCTCGTCGGGCATCGGCAGCGGCTGGTAGACGGCGGGGTGCGCCACCTCCGGGGACGCGGCGGGGCGCGCGGGGGTGAAGACGTCGTCCCGGTCGGGGTCGTCGTGGCCGCCGCGGCCCTGGTCGTAGGAGGCGACGTCGTCCGGCGCGTACACGGCGTGCTCACCGGTGTCGGCCGGCTCCAGCCCGGAGACCTCCAACGACGGTTCCCGGGAGTTGCGTTCGGGGCGGCGGCGCTTGCTGCCGGGGAGGCCCGCCGGGGCCTGGACGGCCCAGCCGGCCGCGAAGCCGCGGCGGAAGGAGAGCGTCACGTAGGTCTGGCCGACCGCGAAGGCTGCGGCACCGAGCGCGATCACCAGGACGGACGGGATCAGCACCCCGACCACCACGCAGAGGAAGCCGCCGAAGGCCAGCAACCGCCAGCGCAGCCGCGCCTTGTACTGCAGCAGCACCTCACCGAGGAGCCACAGTGCGACGACGCCGAACGCGATGTAGAGGACCGCCCAGCCCATGTACGCCCCTCTCCCGATGACCGTTACGCAGTGTGTCGTATGTACGTGCGGCCGGTCTAGGCCCGCGATGGGTGGTGCAGGCCGAGGTTCTCGTGAATTTCCAGTGTCGCCGTGGAGTTGTTGAGCGTGATGAAGTGCAGTCCGGGCACACCTTCGGCCAGCAGCCTCGCGCAGAACTCCGTCGCGAACTCGATACCGATGGAGCGTACAGCCGCCGGATCGTCCTGCGCTGTGAGGATGCGCTCTTTCAGCTCCACCGGGAACGCGGCGTTACTGAGCTGCGGCAGCCTCTCCAGCATCTTCACGCTGGTCACCGGCATGACCTCGGGGATGACCGGGGTCTCGCAGCCGGCCGCGACGACCCGGTCGCGCAGCCGGAGATACGACTCGGGGTGGAAGAACATCTGCGTGATCGCGTAGTCGGCGCCGGCCCGGCACTTGTCGACGAAGTGCGCCACGTCCGCGTCCCAGTCGGCGGAGCGGGGGTGCATCTCCGGGAAGGCCGCCACGCCCACGCAGAAGTCACCGGACTCCTTGATGAGTTCGACCAGTTCGGCGGCGTAGGTCAGGCCCTGCGGGTGGGCCGGCCAGTCGCCCATCGGGTCACCGGGCGGATCGCCCCGCACGGCGAGGATGTTGCGGATGCCGGCGTCCGCGTACTGGCCGATGATGTTGCGCAGCTCCGCGACCGAGTGGTTGACCGCGGTGAGGTGGGCGACCGGGGTCAGGGTGGTGTCGGCGGCGATCCGCTCGGTCGCCCGCACGGTGCCCGTCCGGGTGGAGCCGCCGGCCCCGTACGTCACGGAGACGAAGCTGGGCGCCACCGCCTCGACCCTGCGGAGCGCGTTCCACAGGTTGCGTTCGCCCTTTTCCGTCTTGGGCGCCCAGAACTCGAACGACAACGTCGTTTTCCCGCCCGCGAGCATGTCACGGACGGTACGCGCGTGATCGTTCCTGGTGGATGCGGTTCCCAAGGCCATACCGGCAGGTTAGCCAGGGGGTGGCGGGCCACCCAACCAGAGCCGGGGTAATTGTCCGAATTGCCGGTTAGTTGTCCATCCCTTGGACATCCGCCGCCGCGGCCCTGAGCCGGCCGGCGAACCGGGCCGCCGCCGCGCCCGGGTCCTCCGCCTCGGTGAGCGCCCGGACGACGACGGCACGCCGGGCGCCGGCGTCGAGGACCTGGTCGAGGTTGCCGAGGTCGATGCCGCCGATGGCGAACCAGGGGCGGTCGGTGCGGAGGGAGGCGGTGTACCGGACCAGGTCCAGGCCGGGCGCGTGGCGGCCGGGCTTGGTCGGGGTGGGCCAGCACGGGCCCGTGCAGAAGTAGTCGACGCCGTCCTGCACGGCCGCCGCGGCGGCCTCGGACTCGGCGTGGGTGGAGCGGCCCAGCAGGACGTCGTCGCCGAGCAGCGCCCGGGCCGCGGGCACCGGGAGGTCACCCTGCCCGAGGTGGAGCATGTCGGCGCGGGCGGCGTGGGCGACGTCGGCGCGGTCGTTGACCGCGAGCAGCTTGCCGTGCCGGGCGCAGGCGTCGGCGAAGACGGCGAGGTGCTCCAGTTCCTCGGCCGCCTCCATCCCCTTGTCGCGCAACTGGACGATGTCCACACCGCCGGCCAGCACCGCGTCCAGGAAGTCGGGCAGATCACCCTGGCGCTTGCGGGCGTCCGTGCACAGGTAGAGCCGGGCGTCGGCGAGCCTGGCGCGGGCGGTGGCGGCATGGGCGGTGGCGGGCATACGTGCGTCCCCCGGGTCGGATGCGGATACGACGGTGGTTTCCCCCGCGGCACGCGGGCCGGCGTGCGTGCCGCGACCGCTCGCGGGTCGCGGCACTGCACGCCGGATGGTGCCTCGGCCGGGCCCGGGTCAGAGAGCGAGCGCCTGGGCGCGGCGCTTCACCTCCGTGCCGCGATTCTCACTGAGGGCCTGTGCGGGGGTGCCGGGCAGGCTCTCGTCCGGGGTGAAGAGCCATTCCAGCATCTCTTCGTCCTTGAAGCCGTCGTCCCGCAGCAGCGTCAGGGTCCCGGACAGGCCCTTGACCACCTTGTCCCCGTCGATGAAGGCGGCGGGGACGTGCAGCGCGCGGTTCTCCCCGCGCCGTACGGCGATGAGCTGGCCGTCCTTGACGAGCTGCCGTACCCGGGTCACCTCGATGTCGAACATCTCGGCGATGTCGGGAAGGGTGAGCCAGGCAGGGACTAGAGCATCGATCTTCGCGTCAATCTCGGTCACGTATCAAGCCTGCCATCTGCCACTGACAGTCGGAAGCCGGGCCCGCCCCACGGCGCCCCGCCGGGTCCTACGGCGTCGCCGAGGTGGCCGCCTTCAGCGGCCTCGCCGGGTCGGTCAGCAGCCGCGGGTCCATCCGGGTGCCGGCCGCGATCAGGCGTCTGCCCTGGGCCAGGTCCCGGGGGCGGCCCACCGCCAGCAGCGCGACCAGCCGGTCCTCGTGCAGCCAGCAGACGGTCCAGGCCGGCCCCGAGGGGTCGCCGCGCCAGAGAGTGGTGTCGGCGGCCGGGTGGTGTCCGGCGTACTGGATGAAGCGGCCGAACTGCTCGGACCAGAAGTACGGCACCGGGTCGTAGACCTCCGGCGCCTCCCCGGTGGCCGCCCCGACGATGTTGGCGGCGACCGTGCGCGGGCCCTGGAGGGCGTTGTCCCAGTGGTGGACCAGCAGCCGCTCGCCGTAGCGGCCGGACGGGAAGGAGGCGCAGTCGCCGACCGCGTAGACGTCCGGCGCGGAGGTCCGCAGACCGGCGTCGGCCAGGACCTCGCCGTGCGCGCCGAGGCCGATGCCGGAGCCGGTCAGCCAGGCGGTGGCGGGCCGGGCGCCGATACCGACGACGACCGCTCCGGCGGGCACCCGCGTGCCGTCGTCGAGGACGATCGCGCCGGGCTCGACGCGCGCCACGCGCGCGTGGGTGCGCAGGACGGCTCCGGCCTCGGCGTACCAGTCGCTCATCGGGGCGGCGACCTCGGCGGGCAGGGCGCCGGCCAGCGGCCGGTCGGCGGCCTCCACGACGGTCACCGCGCAGCCCGCCTCGCGTGCGGCGGTGGCGAACTCGGCGCCGATCCAGCCCGCGCCGACGACCACGACCTCGTGCTGCCGGGCGAGCACCGGGCGCAGCCGCGCGGCGTCGTCCAGGGTGCGCAGCAGGTGTACGCCGGGAATGCCCTCGGTACCGGGCAGCCGGACCGGTCCGGCGCCGGTGGCGAGGACCAGGACGTCGTAGGGGACGGCGCCGGCGGAGGTCTCCAGGACGTGGTCGCCGGGGCGGACGCCCAGTGCCTCGCAGCCGAGCCGGATCTCGATGGCCAGCGCCTCGAAGTCGACGTCGAAGGCCGAGCCCTCGGCCGTGCCGAGCAGGATCGCCTTGGAGAGCGGGGGCCGGTCGTACGGCTGATGGGGTTCCGCGCCGATCAGCGTCACGCTCCCGGCGAAGCCCTGTTCCCGCAGGGCGACGGCCGTCTGCACACCGGCCATGCCCGCGCCCACGACGACCACGCGCGCCGGCGGGCCGTCCGTCCGATCCTGCGTCTGCTCGCTCACCTGATCACCTTAGACACCTGACGCAATGTCAGACAGGGGGCACGTTGGGTGACCTGCTGCACACTCGTCGGGGGCCGGGGGTCTCTTACCCGGGCGACGCCCCGAGGGCTAGGGTGGTCGGCGTAAAGCACTCGCGGGAGCCCGGACGCACCGGGCTGAGAGGGAGGCTGGCGGCCTCCGACCGTACGAACCTGATCCGGGTCATGCCGGCGAAGGGAGGGGCTGGACGCCCATGTCGTCTCCACCGTCGTCCACGCGTACGAGGCAGTCCCCCGCGCGTGCGTCGCAGTCGTGCGGGTCCGCGCCGGAGCCGTCCCGGCGCACGTCCGACGTCCTGGTCGTGGGGGGCGGGATCATCGGTCTTGTCACGGCGTGGCGGGCCGCGCAGCGCGGGCTGGTCACGGCCGTGGTGGACCCCGCGCCGGGCGGGGGCGCCGCACGCGTGGCCGCCGGGATGCTGGCCGCCGTCACGGAGCTGCACTACGGCGAGCAGACCCTGCTCGCCCTGAATCTGGCCTCCGCGCGCCGCTACCCCGCATTCGCCGCCGAACTGGCCGACGCCGCCGGGCAGGACCTCGGCTACCGCCGCGCCGGCACCCTCGCCGTCGCGGTCGACGCCGACGACCGGGCCCACCTGCGGGAGCTGCACGCCTTCCAGCGGCAGCACGGCCTGGAGTCCGAGTGGCTGTCGGGGCGTGAGTGCCGGCGCCTGGAGCCGATGCTCGCGCCGGGCGTGCGCGGCGGGCTCCGGGTGGACGGCGACCACCAGATCGACCCCCGGCGCCTGGCCGCGGCGCTCGTGACGGCCTGCGAGCGGGCGGGGGTCGTCTTCCACCGGGTACGGGCCGAGCGGCTCACCGTGGTCCGGGGCCGGGCGGTGGGGGTGGTCACGGCCGGCTCCACCGCGCTGGAGGCCCCCCGCGTGGTTCTGGCCGCGGGCAGCCTCAGCGGCACCCTCGCCGGTGTCCCCGCCGAGGTGCTGCCGCCGGTCCGTCCGGTCAAGGGCCAGGTCCTGCGGCTGGCGATGCCGTCGGACCGCGCCCCGCTGCTGCACCGGACCGTACGCGCGGTGGTGCGCGGCAACCCGCTCTACCTGGTGCCCCGGGAGAGCGGAGAACTCGTCGTCGGTGCCACCAGCGAGGAGCTGGGCTGGGACACCGCGGTCACCGCGGGCGGCGTGTACGAGCTGCTGCGCGACGCGCACGAGCTGGTGCCGGGGATCACGGAGCTGCCGCTGACGGAGACGCTGGCGGGGCTGCGCCCCGGCTCGCCGGACAACGCCCCGCTGCTCGGCCCGACCGCCCTGCCGGGGCTGCTGCTGGCCACCGGGCACTTCCGCAACGGCGTGCTGCTCACCCCGGTCACCGGGGACGTCATGGCGCACGCGCTGACCACCGGCGAGCTGCCGGAGGTGGCCCGCCCCTTCACCCCCGGGCGCTTCGCCCCCGGCCCCGCCCCCGCACGCACGGAGCAGCCCGTATGAACATCTCGGTCAACGGTGAGCCGCGCGAGGTGGCTCCCGGCACGGTCCTCGACGCCCTGGTGCGGACCCTGACCCGGGCGCCCTCGGGCGTGGCCGCCGCCCTGAACGAGACCGTCGTGCCGCGCGCCCAGTGGCCGGCCACCGCGCTGGCCGACGGCGACCGCGTCGAAGTACTCACCGCCGTCCAAGGAGGCTGACCCCATGGCCGACGACCCCTTCGTCCTCGGCGGGACGTCCTACACGTCCCGGCTGATCATGGGCACCGGCGGGGCGCCCAGCCTCGACGTGCTGGAGCGGGCGCTGAGGGCGTCCGGGACCGAGCTGACCACGGTCGCCATGCGGCGCGTGGACCCGTCGGTGCACGGGTCCGTGCTGTCGGTGCTGGAGAAGCTCGGCGTGCGGGTGCTGCCCAACACGGCGGGGTGCTTCACCGCCGGGGAGGCCGTGCTCACCGCGCGGCTGGCGCGCGAGGCGCTCGGCACCGACCTGGTCAAGCTGGAGGTCATCGCCGACGAGCGCACCCTGCTGCCTGACCCGGTCGAGACGCTGGACGCGGCGGAGACCCTGGTCGACGACGGTTTCACGGTGCTGCCGTACACCAACGACGACCCGGTGCTGGCGCGGAAGCTGGAGGACGTCGGCTGCGCGGCGGTCATGCCGCTGGGCTCGCCGATCGGCTCCGGGCTGGGCATCCGCAACCCGCACAACTTCCAGTTGATCGTCGAGCACGCGCGCGTGCCGGTGATCCTGGACGCCGGAGCGGGCACGGCCTCGGACGCGGCGCTGGCGATGGAGCTGGGCTGCGCGGGGGTGATGCTCGCCTCGGCGGTGACCCGGGCCCAGGAGCCGGCCCTGATGGCGGAGGCCATGCGGCACGCGGTGGAGGCGGGCCGGCTGGCCCGGCGGGCCGGGCGCATCCCGCGGCGGCACTTCGCCGAGGCGTCGTCCCCCGCGGCCGGACTGGCCGCGCTGGACCCGGAGCGGCCCGCGTTCTGAACGGCCGCCCCTCGTGGGTTGCGTCACAGGTGCGCTGCAGTACCGCCCCGGGAACGGCCGGGCACAGCCCGCTGTCGGCGGCGGCTCGTACACTCGCCAGCGTGGACACGACCCTTCAGGACCCTCTGGTCGGGCAGGTGCTCGACGGCCGGTACCGCGTGGAGGCGCGGATCGCGGTCGGCGGGATGGCCACGGTCTACCGGGCCGTGGACACCCGCCTCGACCGCGTGCTCGCGCTGAAGGTGATGCACCCGACGCTCGCGGCCGACGGCAGCTTCGTCGAGCGGTTCATCCGCGAGGCCAAGTCGGTGGCCCGGCTCGCCCACCCCAACGTCGTCCAGGTCTTCGACCAGGGAACCGACGGGGTCTACGTCTACCTGGCCATGGAGTACGTCTCCGGCTGCACCCTGCGCGACGTGCTGCGCGAGCGCGGGGCGCTGCGGCCGCGCGCGGCGCTGGACATCCTGGAGCCGGTGCTGGCCGCGCTCGGCGCCGCGCACTGCGCCGGGTTCGTGCACCGGGACATGAAGCCGGAGAACGTCCTGATAGGCGACGACGGCCGGGTCAAGGTGGCCGACTTCGGCCTGGTCCGGGCCGTGAACACGGTCACCAGCACCACCGGCGCGGTCCTGGGCACCGTCTCCTATCTGGCGCCCGAGCAGATCGAGCACGGCGACGTGGACCCCCGGGTCGACGTCTACGCGTGCGGTGTCGTCCTGTACGAGATGCTGACCGGCGCCAAGCCGCACACCGGGGACTCCCCCGCCCAGGTGCTCTACCGGCACCTGAACGAGGATGTGCCGCCGCCGTCGGCGGCCGTGCCGGGCCTGGCGTACGACCTGGACGAGCTGGTCGCCTCCGCGACCGCCCGCAACCCCGCGATCCGCCCGCACGACGCCGTGGCGCTGCTGGCCCGGGCCCGTGAGGCCGGCGCGGCGCTCACCCCGGAGCAACTGGACGCGGTACCGCCGCGGGCGCTCGCCGCGGAGCACGACAACGCGGAGCACGACAACGCCGAGGACCGCACCAGCGTCATCCCGCGCGCACTGACCCTGCCCCGGCTGCTGCCCGTCGAGGGAGATCACGAGGCGGTCGGCAGGGGCGCCGGGGACGGCGGCCACGGCCGCGGGGACGGCTATGACCGCACCAGCCGGCTGGAGACCCCGGCGCCGCTGCCGCCCCGGCGGCGGGCGGGCGCCCGAAGGCGGCGCGGCCCGGTCGCGGTCGTCGTCGCCCTCCTGCTGGCGCTCGGCCTCGGCGCGGGCGTCTGGTACATCAACTCGGGACAGTTCACCAAGGTCCCGCCGCTGCTGGAGAAGTCCGAGGCGCAGGCGAAGGACCGGCTGGCCGACGCCGGCCTGGACGTCGCCGGCGTCGAGCACGCGTACAGCGACACGGTACGGCGCGGCGCGGTCATCAGCAGCGACCCGTCCACGGGCACCCGCATCCGGAACAACGACTCGGTGTCGATCACCGTCTCCGACGGCCCCGAGACGGTGGAGCTGGCCGATCTGGAGGGCTACCGGCTGGACCGGGCCCGGTCCGTGCTGAAGCAGGACGGCCTGACGGCGGGCATGGTCACCCGGGCCTTCAGCGAGGACGTCCAGAAGGGCTTCGTGGTCTCCACCGACCCGGCGGCGGGCACGAAGGTGCGGGCCGGTTCGGCGATCGCGCTCACCGTCAGCAAGGGCAGCCCGGTGGACGTGCCCGACGTCACCGGCGAGGACCTCCAGGACGCCCGGGCCGACCTGGCGGAGGCCGGCCTGAAGGTGAAGGTCGCGCGGGAGAAGGTCCACTCCGAGTACGACGCCGGGCAGGTCGCCCGGCAGACCCCCGGCGACGGCACCGAGGCCGCCGAGGGCGACACGGTGACGCTGACCGTGTCCGAGGGACCGGAGCGGATCGAGGTACCGGACGTGGTCGGCGACAGCGTGGACGACGCCCGGCGGGAACTGGAGGAGGCCGGCTTCCAGGCCAAGGAGGACCGCGGCCTGCTCGGCCTCTTCGGCGACACCGTCAAGAGCCAGTCCGTGGCGGGCGGCGAGACGGCCCCGAAGGGCTCGACGATCAGCCTCACGATCCGGTGATCGGTCTCCCGATCCGGTGACCCTCGCCTCCCGCCGCACCGGCCTGGCATCCTGGACAGCGACATGAGCACCGCATCCCCCCTCCCGCCCGCCGCCGCGCCCCGCAACCCGGTCGGCGCCCACGTCCCCGTCGCCGGCGGACTGCACTCGGTGGGGCTGCCCTACGCCCGCGACCTCGGGGCCGAGGCCGTCCAGGTCTTCGTCGCCAACCCGCGCGGCTGGGCCACCCCGGTGGGCAACCCCCGGCAGGACGAGGCGTTCCGGGCGGCCTGCGCCGCCGAGTCGGTCCCGGCGTACGTGCACGCCCCGTATCTGATCAACTTCGGCTCGCACACCGAGGCGACCGCGGAGCGTTCGGTCCATTCACTGCGGCACTCGCTGCGGCGGGGCCGGGAGATCGGCGCGCTCGGCGTGGTCGTGCACACCGGCAGCGCCACCGGCGGCCGGGACCGTGCGGTGGCGCTGGCCCAGGTCAGGCAGTACCTGCTGCCGCTCCTCGACGAGCTGACCCACGACGACGACCCGTATCTGCTGCTGGAGTCGACCGCCGGGCAGGGCGCCTCGCTCTGCGCGCGCACCTGGGACTTCGGGCCGTACTTCGAGGCGCTGGACGCCCATCCGAAGCTCGGCGTCTGCCTGGACACCTGCCACATCTTCGCGGCCGGGCACGACCTGGCCGGACCGGCCGGGGCGCACCGGACCCTGGACCTGCTGGTGGACACCGTGGGCGAGGGCCGGCTGCGGCTGATCCACGCCAACGACTCCAAGGACGTGGCGGGCGCGCACAAGGACCGGCACGCCAACATAGGCGCGGGGCACATCGGCGAGGAGCCGTTCCGGGAGCTGATGAGGCATCCCGCGACCGAGGGCGTACCGCTGATCATCGAGACGCCCGGCGGCAGGGAGGGGCACGCGGCGGACGTGGAGCGGCTGAAGAAGCTGCGCGACGACTGACCCCGGCCCGCACCGCTCAGAGTTCGGGGCCGTCCCCGGGTTCCTCCTGGTAGGAGTAGCGCTGCTCCCGCCAGGGGTCGCCGATGTTGTGGTAGCCGCGCTCCTCCCAGAAGCCGCGGCGGTCGGCGGTCATGTACTCGATGCCCCGGACCCACTTCGGGCCCTTCCAGGCGTACAGGTGCGGGACGACCAGGCGGAGCGGGAAGCCGTGCTCGGCGGTCAGCAGTTCGCCGTCCTTGTGGGTGGCGAAGAGGGTGCCGTCGGCCCGGAAGTCGGCCAGCCGCAGGTTGGAGGAGAACCCGTACTCCGCCCACACCATCACATGGGTGACGGCGGGCGCGGGCGGGGCGATGGAGAGGATGGTGCGCGCCGGGATACCGCCCCATTCGGCGCCGAGCATGCTGAACTTGGTGACGCAGTGCAGGTCGGCCAGGACGGTGGCGTACGGCAGGGCCGTGAACTCCTCGTGGTCCCAGCAGCGCTTCCCGCCGTCGGCGGTGGCGCCGAAGACCCGGAAGTCCCAGCGCTCGGGGCGGAACCTGGGGACCGGTCCGTAGTGCGTGACCGGCCAGCCGCGCTGCAGCCGCTGCCCCGGCGGAAGCTCGGTCCGCGCCGGCCCTTCCGGTCCGCCTGCTCCCGACTCGTGTTCCACCGGCTGACCCATGTCTCCATCCTGACAGACCGAGACCGATACCCCTGAACCGGGCCACCACGGCCCGGACGACCGGCACCGACCCGTGACGGTTCACCTCGAACCGGATCGATTCGGACTAAGCATGGACTTACTTACTAAGTCAAGACTTACTGGACGATCTTCGAAACGAATGTAATCATGCGGCGCAACCCGCCAGTTCCCCATCCGGAAGGAGCCTCTGCGATGCAGGGCGACCCCGAGGTCCTCGAATTCCTCAACGAACAGCTCACCGCCGAGCTGACCGCGATCAACCAGTACTTCCTGCACTCGAAGCTGCAGGACCACAAGGGCTGGACGAAGCTGGCCAAGTACACGCGGGACGAGTCCTTCGACGAGATGCGGCACGCGGAGCTGCTCACCGACCGCATCCTGCTCCTGGACGGCCTGC
Source organism: Streptomyces ziwulingensis (assembly GCF_039542605.1). Lineage (NCBI taxonomy): Bacteria > Bacillati > Actinomycetota > Actinomycetes > Kitasatosporales > Streptomycetaceae > Streptomyces > Streptomyces ziwulingensis. The sequence continues at coordinate 61,330 of NZ_BAABIG010000057.1, read as the reverse complement.
CGAACTACCAGCGGCTCTTCCACGTCCGGGTCGGCCAGACGGTCACCGAGATGTTCCAGGCGGACCGGGAGGTCGAGATCGAGGCCATCGACCGGCTGCGCCGGGGCGTGGAGGTGATGCGGAACAAGGGCGACATCACGTCCGCGAACGTCTTCGAGACGATCCTGGCCGACGAGGAGCTGCACATCGACTACCTGGACACCCAGCTCGACCTGATCGAGAAGCTGGGCGAGCCGCTCTACCTGTCGACCGTCATCGAGCAGACCCAGCCGGACGTCTGAGGGCCGGGTGCGGGCGGTTCACGCGACGGCCGCCGAGGCGAGGGCTACGCGGCTTCCTCAAGCTCCGTGAGGGCTCGCGCGCCCTGGTCGATCAGCTCCCGGCGGGGGCAGGCGCCGCGGCCCAGCAGCGCCTGGATCTTCCGGACGCAGCCACCGCAGTCGGTGCCCGCCTTGCAGGCGGAGGCGATCTGCCGGGGCGTGCGGGCGCCGGCTTCCGCGTGGCCCTTCACCTGTTCCTCGGTGACACCGAAGCAGCTACAGACGAACACGCGGTTCACCTCCCGGGCTGGGTCAAGGTCGCGCCGTCCCGACCGCTGACCGGAGAACCGTCCCGGCCGGTGAGGCAAACCTAACCTTACCCATCGCGCGTGGACAGCAAAAGCGGACGGGGCGCGGATCCTGTGTGACCCGCGCCCCATTCACCGCACACCGTTCACAGCCGCGAACGGTGGGACCTCACTGGTCCCGGTACATCTCCGCCACCAGGAAGGCCAGGTCCAGCGACTGGCTGCGGTTGAGCCGCGGGTCGCAGGCGGTCTCGTAGCGCTGGTGGAGGTCGTCGACGAAGATCTCGTCGCCGCCGCCCACGCACTCGGTGACGTCGTCGCCGGTCAGCTCCACATGGATGCCGCCCGGGTGGGTGCCGAGCGCCTTGTGCACCTCGAAGAAGCCCCTGACCTCGTCGAGCACGTCGTCGAAGCGGCGGGTCTTGTGGCCGGAGGCCGCCTCGTAGGTGTTGCCGTGCATCGGGTCGGTGATCCAGGCGACGGCCGCGCCGGAGGCGGTGACCTTCTCGACCAGCTCCGGGAGCTTGTCGCGGATCTTGTCCGCGCCCATCCGGACGATGAAGGTCAGCCGGCCGGGCTCCCGCTCCGGGTCCAGGCGCTCGATGTACTGCAGCGCCTCCTCGGCCGAGGTCGAGGGGCCGAGCTTGATGCCGATCGGGTTGCGGATCTTCGAGGCGAACTCGATGTGCGCGTGGTCGAGCTGCCGGGTGCGCTCACCGACCCACACCATGTGGCCGGAGACGTCGTAGAGCTGCCCGGTACGGGAGTCCACCCGGGTGAGCGCCGACTCGTAGTCGAGCAGCAGCGCCTCGTGCGAGGAGTAGAACTCGACCGTCTTGAACTCCTCCGGGTCGGTGCCGCAGGCCCGCATGAAGTTCATCGCGTTGTCGATCTCCCGGGCGAGCTGCTCGTAGCGCTGGCCGGAGGGGGAGGACTTCACGAAGTCCTGGTTCCAGGCGTGCACCTGGCGCAGGTCGGCGTAACCGCCGGTGGTGAAGGCGCGCACCAGGTTCAGCGTGGAGGCCGAGGCGTGGTACATGCGCTTGAGCCGCTCGGGGTCCGGGATCCGGGCCGCCTCGGTGAAGTCGAAGCCGTTGACGGAGTCGCCCCGGTAGGTGGGGAGCGTCAGACCGTCGCGGGTCTCGGTCGGCTTGGAGCGCGGCTTGGAGTACTGGCCGGCGATCCGGCCGACCTTCACCACGGGCACCGAGGCGGCGTAGGTGAGGACGGCGCCCATCTGGAGCAGCGTCTTCAGCTTGTTGCGGATGTGGTCCGCGGACACGCCGTCGAACGCCTCCGCGCAGTCGCCGCCCTGGAGGAGGAACGCCTCCCCCTTGGCCACGGCCGCCAGCCGGTCGCGCAGCAGGTCGCACTCGCCCGCGAAAACCAGCGGCGGATAGGATTCGAGGTCCGCGATCACTGCGCGCAGAGCCTCGGTGTCGGGGTACTCGGGCTGCTGCGCCGCGGGCAGGTCTCGCCAGGTGTTGGCAGAGCTGGCGCTGGTCTTCGCGTTCACGGTCACGGCCCCAACATTACGGGGTCGTCTCGGCGCCCCGGCCCCCTGCTCAGTAAATGAGACGCGAAGTACGCTCCCTGAACTACCGGCGCCGTGGACCTGGGGTACGCTGCCCGCCATGTTCGCGCACTCGATCCAGAACTGGTGGTGGACCGCTCCCCCGGCGGCCCGCTGACTGCGCGTATCCCAGAACTCGCGAAGGCCGCCCGAGAGGCGGCCTTCGGTGTTTTCCGGATCCGGTCGTCTCTCCTTCCACAGAGGGAACCACGACCGATGAACCTGTCCGACCTGCTCGACGACCCCCGCCCCTTCGCCCTGCTGCACCGGCGCACGCCCGGCCGCGCCCAGGACACCGTGGAAGTGCTGCGCGGCCCGGTGACCGCCTACGAGCGGCTGGCGGACCTGCCCGACGAGTGCCTGGCCCTGGTCCCCTTCCGGCAGATCCGCGAACGCGGCTTCGACGTCCGTGACGACGGCACCCCCCTGCTCGCACTGGTCCCGGGGGAGCGGTACGAGATCCCGCTCGCCGCCGCCCTGGAGTCGCTCCCCGGCCACGGGGTCCGGGTCGAGGGCGGTGGCTTCGACGTCGGGGACGAGGGCTACGCGGAGATCGTCGGGCGGGTGCTGGCGGAGGAGATCGGGCGGGGCGAGGGCGCCAACTTCGTGATCCGGCGGACGTACCGGGGCGAGATCCCCGGGTTCTCGCGGGCCGACGCGCTCGCGCTGTTCCGGCGGCTGCTGGCGGGCGAGCGGGGCGCGTACTGGACGTTCGTGGTGCACACGGGCGGGCGGACGCTGGTCGGCGCGAGCCCGGAGGCGCATGTGCGGATGAGCGGCGGGACGGTCGTCATGAACCCGATCAGCGGGACGTACCGGTACCCGGCCGAGGGTCCGACCCCCGAGCACCTGCTCCGCTTCCTCGCCGACGGCAAGGAGATCGAGGAGCTGTCGATGGTCGTCGACGAGGAGCTGAAGATGATGTGCACCGTCGGGGACCGGGGCGGGGTCGTCGTCGGACCGCGGCTGAAGGAGATGGCGCACCTCGCGCACACCGAGTACGAGCTGCGCGGCCGGTCCTCGCTGGACGTGCGCGAGGTGCTGCGGGAGACGATGTTCGCGGCGACGGTCACCGGGTCGCCGGTGCAGAACGCCTGCCGGGTGATCGAGCGGCACGAGAGCGGGGGGCGGGGCTACTACGCGGGGGCGCTGGCGCTGATCGGCCGGGATTCCGGCGGGGCCCAGACCCTCGACTCGCCCATCCTGATCCGTACCGCCGACATCGACGCCGACGGGCGGCTCCGGGTGCCGGTCGGCGCCACGCTGGTGCGGGGTTCCGACCCGGCGGGCGAGGTCGCCGAGACCCACGCCAAGGCGGCCGGGGTGCTGGCCGCGCTGGGGGTGCGTCCGGCCCGGCCGCGCACGGAGGCCGCGCCCGCGGCGCTGGCCGACGACCCGCGGGTACGGGCGGCGCTGGACGGGCGGCGGGCCGCGCTGGCCCCGTTCTGGCTGCGGATGCGGGAGCCGTCCCGGGTGCTGCGCGGGCACGCGCTGGTCGTCGACGGGGAGGACACCTTCACCGCGATGCTCGCCCACCTGCTGCGGTCGGCGGGCCTCACGGTCGGCGTGCGGCGCTACGACGAGCCGGGGCTGCGCGCGGCGGTGGCCGCGCACCCGGGTCCGGTGGTGCTCGGCCCCGGGCCCGGCGACCCCGGTGACCGGACCGACCCGAAGATGCGGCTGCTGCGCGCCCTGACCGCCGACGTGCTGCGCGCGCACCGGCACGGCGTCCTCGGTGTCTGCCTCGGGCACGAGCTGATCGCGGCGGAGCTGGGCCTCGGCATCGTCCGCAAGGAGGTGCCGTACCAGGGGGCGCAGACGGAGATCGACCTGTTCGGGCGGGCCGAGACGGTCGGCTTCTACAACAGCTTCGTGGCGCACTGCGACGACCGGGCCCGCCGGGCACTGGCCGCGCACGACATCGAGGTGAGCCGCTCGGCCGGCGGCGAGGTGCACGCGCTGCGCGGGCCGGGCTTCGCCTCCGTGCAGTTCCACCCGGAGTCGGTCCTGACCCTGCGCGGCGCCGCGCTCGTACGGGAGCTGGTCGGTCAGCTCCGCGGCACGAGCACGTTCTCCGAGCGGCGGCCGGCCCGGTAGTCCAGGACGTTCTCCAGGGTGGCCCCGACGATCTGGGTGACGGCGTCCTCGGTGTAGTACGCCTGGTGCGAGGTGACCAGGACGTTGGGGAAGGTGACGAGGCGGGCCAGCATGTCGTCGGCGATGGGCTCCAGCGACTTGTCGAGGAAGAACAGGCCCGCCTCGGCCTCGTACACGTCCAGGCCGACGCCGGTGAAGCGGCCCGCGCGCAACTCGCCGACCAGGGCGGCGGTGTCGACCAGGCCGCCGCGACTGGAGTTGACCAGGATCGCGTCGTCCCGCATCGCCTTCAGCGCCCGCGCGTCGATCAGGTGCCGGGTCTCGGGCATCAGCGGGACGTGCAGGCTGACCAGGTCGGACTCGGCGAGCAGCCGCTCCTTGGGGACGTAGGTCATGCCGAGGTCGCGCAGGGCGGGGTTCTCGGTGACGTCCCAGCCCAGCAGCCGCATGCCGAAGCCGTGGGCGATCCGGGCGAACGCCTCGCCGATCTTGCCGGTGCCGAGCACGCCGGCCGTGCGGCCGTGCAGGTCGCGGCCCATCAGGCCGTCGAGGCGGAAGTCGAAGTCGCGGGTGCGGGTGGAGGCGCGCACGATCCGGCGGTTGACGGCCATGGTGAGCGCCCAGGCGAACTCGGCGACCGAGTACGGCGAGTAGGACGAGACCCGGGCCACGGTGAGGCCGAGGCGTCCGGCGGCGGCCAGGTCGACGTTGTTGAAGCCGGTGGAGCGCTGGGCGACCATCCGGGTGCCGCCGGCCGCGAGGATCTCCAGCACGCCGACGCCGAGGTCGGCGTTGACGGACGTGGAGATGATCTCGTGGCCGGCCGTGATGGGAGCGGTGTCGAGGTTGAGGAAGACGTCGAGGCAGCGGATGTCCCCGTGGCCCCGGAAGGCCCGTTCGATCAGGGGCCGCTCGTCGGCTTGGACCCCGAAGGCCAGAATCTCCACGACCACCGCTCCCGTTCCGCCGTTTCCCTCGGCCCCGCGGCCACCTGCGCCGTAGATGCCTCACGTACCGTATGTGCCGAACATACGGCCGCGGGTGCGGCGGCGCCGGTCAGCCGAAGAAGACCCCGACCTCCTCGTACAGCCCCGGGTCGACCGTTTTCAGCCGGGCGGTGGCCTCCGCGAGCGGCACCCGGACGATGTCGGTGCCGCGCAGCGCGACCATCGTGCCGAAGTCGCCGTCGCGGACGCAGTCGATGGCGTGCAGTCCGAAGCGGGTGGCGAGCCAGCGGTCGAAGGCGCTCGGTGTGCCGCCGCGCTGCACATGGCCGAGCACGGTGGTCCGGGCCTCCTTGCCGGTCCGCTTCTCGATCTCCTTGGCCAGCCACTCCCCCACTCCGGAGAGCCGCACGTGCCCGAAGGAGTCCAGCGTCCCGTCCTTGAGCACCATGTCGCCGTCCCCCGGCACGGCGCCCTCGGCGACCACCACTATCGGCGCGTAGGACGCCCGGAAACGGGAGGTCACCCAGGTGCACACCTGCTCGATGTCGAAGCGCTGCTCGGGGATGAGGATGACGTTGGCACCGCCGGCCAGGCCGGAGTGCAGGGCGATCCAGCCGGCGTGCCGGCCCATCACCTCCACCACCAGCACCCGCATGTGGGACTCGGCGGTGGTGTGCAGCCGGTCGATGGCCTCGGTGGCGATGTTGACGGCCGTGTCGAAGCCGAAGGTGTAGTCGGTGGCGGAGAGGTCGTTGTCGATGGTCTTCGGCACGCCCACGACGTGGACGCCGTGCTCGTCGGCGAGGCGGGCGGCGACACCCAGGGTGTCCTCGCCGCCGATCACGATCAGCGCGCCGATCTCCCGCTCGGCGAGGGTCGCCTCGACGCGGCGGATGCCGTCCCGGGCGTTGAGCGGGTTGGTGCGCGAGGAACCGAGGATCGTGCCGCCGCGGGGAAGGATGCCGCGCACGGCCGGGATGTCGAGGCGGACGGTGGCGTTCTCCAGCGGACCGCGCCAGCCGTCCCGGAACCCCACGAACTCGTAGTCGTACTCCTGTACGCCTTTGCGGACGATGGCCCGGATGACGGCGTTCAGCCCCGGGCAGTCACCGCCACCGGTCAGTACTCCGACCCTCATCGCGTAACTCCTTCGTCACGGTGGGTGGTGGGAACACTGTCCCGCGTGGGGTCACTCGTCGTCCAGACCCCGCTCGATCGCGTACCGGACCAGTTCCACCCGGTTGTGCAACTGGAGCTTGCCCAGGGTGTTCTGGACGTGGTTCTGCACGGTCCGGTGGGAGATGACCAGGCGTTCGGCGATCTGCTTGTAGCTCAGGCCCTTGGCGACCAGGCGCAGTACCTCGGTCTCGCGGTCGGTGAGCCGGGGTGCCCCGGGCTCGCCGGTGTCCGCGGCGGGGGCCGGTTCGGAGGCCAGGCGGCGGTACTCGCCGAGGACGAGACCGGCCAGGCCCGGGGTGAAGACAGGGTCGCCGGCGGCCGTGCGGCGGACCGCGTCCTGGAGTTCGCCGGTCGAGGCGGACTTCAGCAGATAGCCGGTGGCACCGGACTTCACCGCCTCCAGGACGTCCGCGTGCTCGCCGCTGGCCGAGAGCACCAGGACGCGCAGGGCGGGGTCGGCGCCGATGACCTCCTTGCAGACCTGGACGCCGGGCTTGCCGGGCAGGTTGAGGTCGAGCACCAGGACCTCGGGCGCGGCCGCCCGGGCCCGCCGCACGGCCTGTTCACCGTCGCCCGCGGTGGCCACCACCTCGAACCCGGACTCCGCCAGGTCCCGGGCGACCGCGTCGCGCCACATGGGGTGGTCGTCGACCACCATGACCTTGATCGGCCCCGGCCGCTCGCTCATCCTCCGCCGCCTTCCCCCGCGCGCGGCGTCGCGTACGGCGCGCGCGTCACGTCCTTCGGTACCTTCAGTTCGACCTCCGTGCCCTGGCCGGGCACCGAGACCAGTTCGGCCGAGCCGCCCAGGTCGCGCAGCCGGCCCCGGATCGACAGGGCCACGCCCAGCCGCCCCTCGCCCTCGGCCTCGGCGAGCCGCCCCTCGGGGATGCCCGGTCCGTCGTCGCGGACGGTGACCAGCACCTCGTCCGGCTCGTCCTCGACCAGGATCCACGCCCGGGCGTCCGCCCCGACGTGCCGGCGGACGTTGTCCAGGGCGGCGCCGACGGCCGCCGCGACCTCCCGCGCCGCGGCCGGGTCCAGCTCCACCGGCGCCCCCGGCTCGGCGAGGTTGACCCGCGCGCCGGCGTAGGGGGCGAGCAGGGCGCGCAGGTCCACCGGGCCGCCGGCGTCCGGCGTGTCCGGTTCCTCCACGGCCCGTACGACGGCTCCCTCGGCGGCGTCCTCCGAGACCCGGGAGACGGGGACCAGGCCGCCGGAGACCAGGGTGCGCAGGGCCACCTCCTGCTCGCCGGCCATCCGGCCCAGCTCGGCCGCCTCGCCGCCGAGGACGGCGCCCCGCCGCTGCACCATCGCCAGCACCTGGAGCACGCTGTCGTGGATGTCCCGGGCGAGGCGCTCCCGCTCCCGGGTGGCCGCCTCGATCTCCAGGGCGCGGGCGAGGGTGCGCTCGGAGGCGCGGGCGACCTCCACGACGTAGCCGATGGCGATGGAGGCGACCCAGACGAGGAGTACGTTGTGCACGGTGTCGCGGGCGGGGGCGCCGCGTTCGATCAGGTTGGCGACGGCGACCAGGGTGGAGGCGACGGCGGCCCAGCGCCAGCCGCCCTTGACCGCGAAGGCCAGGACGGCGCCCGCGGTCCATATCGACGGCAGGGTCGGGCCGCCCGCCACCACCCGCGCGTGGGCGTCGGCGACCGGGGTGAGCAGGATGCCGGTGAGCGCGACGGTGAGGTCGGCGGCGAGGAAGGGCTTGGTGCAGGCGGCGGCGTTCGCCACCCTCGGGAGGGTGACCAGGGTCCAGACGGCCAGCACCGCGTAGTAGCCGACGGCCAGCCAGGGGCGGGTGAACTCGTCGTAGGCGGTGGCGAAGAGGCCGATCGCGTACACCATGGTCAGGACGCGGTAGGCGGTGAGCGCGCGCCACAGCGGCAGCTCGACCGACATCCTCATGACCCGCTCGCGCCCGGCCGTCTCCCCCACCCCCGTGCCCCCCGTCCCTCGCCCCGTGCGGTGCTTACGTCCCGGACCGCTCGGTGTCCTCGCGATCCCTCCCGGCCTGTTCCTTCTCGGCGTGCTCTNCTCTTTCTCGGCCTGTTCCTTCTCGGCCTGTTCCTTCTCGGCCTGTTCCTTCTCGGCCTGTTCCTTCTCGGCACGGGCGAGGGCGGCCCTGGCCTCCTTGGCCGCCTCCTTCTCCGCCTTCGCCGCCTCGGTGAGCTGCCGCTTCATCGCGGTCGCGTACATGTCGACGTACTCCTGGCCGGAGAGCTTCATGATCTCGTACATGACCTCGTCGGTCACGGCGCGCAGGACGAAGCGGTCGTGCTCCATGCCCTGGTAGCGGCTGAAGTCCAGCGGCTCGCCGATGCGGATGCCCGGCCGCATGAGCTTGGGCATCACCTGGCCGGGCGGCTGGATCTTCTCGGTGTCGATCATGGCGACCGGCAGGACGGGCGCGCCGGTGGCGAGCGCCACGCGTGCGAGGCCGCCCGGCTTGCCGCGGTAGAGGCGGCCGTCGGGCGAGCGGGTGCCCTCGGGGTAGATGCCGAACAGCTCGCCGCGCTCCAGCACCTCCATGCCGCTCCTGATCGCGGCCGCGCCCGCGCCGCGCGCGCCGGAGCGGTCCACGGGGAGCTGGCCGACCCCCTTGAAGAAGGCGGCGGTCAGCCGTCCCTTGACCCCGGGGGTGTTGAAGTACTCGGCCTTGGCGATGAAGGTGATCTTGCGGTCGAGGACGGCCGGCAGGAAGAACGAGTCGGAGAACGACAGGTGGTTGCTGGCCAGGATGGCGGGACCCTCGGACGGCACGTGCTCCAGCCCCTCCACCCAGGGGCGGAAGGCGAGTTTCAGCGAACCGCCGATGGTGACCTTCATCGCGCCGTACAACAAGCGAGTGCCTCCTGTATGTGTAGCTCAGACCTTATCCCGGTCCACCGTCAAAGGGCTTTGCGGCCCTGGTCGGTGTCAGTGCGGTCGCGTACGGTGAAGTACCCGCATCAAGACGTGCCAGCCTTCTGACGAACAGGAGCCCGCAACGTGCCGGTCCTCCCCGGAGCCGAGCCGTTCCGCCACGAGGGCGGGGACGTCGGCGTCCTCCTCTGTCACGGTTTCACCGGCTCACCGCAGTCGCTGCGCCCCTGGGCCCAGCACCTCGCCGGACACGGTCTGACGGTCTCGCTGCCGCTGCTTCCCGGCCACGGCACGCGCTGGCAGGACATGCAGGTCACCGGCTGGCCCGACTGGTACGCGGAGGTGGACCGCGCGCTGCACGCCCTGCGCGAGCGGTGCGCGCGGGTGTTCGTCGCCGGTCTGTCGATGGGCGGCGCCCTGGCGCTGCGGCTCGCCGCCCGGCACGGCGACGCGATCAGCGGCGTCCTGGTCGTCAACCCGGCCAACCGCATGCACGGGGTGGCGCAGCACGCGCTGCCCGTCCTGCGGCACCTGGTGCCGGCCACCCGCGGCATCGCCAGCGACATCGCCAAGCCCTCGGTCGCCGAGCTGGGGTACGACCGGGTGCCGCTGCACGCGGCCCACTCCCTGCGTGCCTTCTTCCGTCTCGTCGACGGCGAGCTGCCGCAGGTCACGCAGCCGTTGCTGCTGCTGCGCAGCCCGCGCGACCATGTGGTCCCGCCGGCCGACTCCGCCCGGATCCTCGGCCGGGTGTCGTCCACGGACGTGACGGAGATCCTGCTGGAACAGAGCTACCACGTCGCGACGTTGGACCATGACGCGGACCGGATCTTCACGGAGAGCGTCTCCTTCGTCGCCCGGCTCGCGCCCGGCCTCGTCCAGGAGCCGGAGCCCGGTCTCGGCAAGGAAGGGACGGCCGCAGGTGGCTGAGCACGACTCCGACCGTGAGGACCGCGAGGAGCGGGACGAGCGGCAGAACCGCGAGGGCCTGGAGCAGGGCGCCTCGCAGGAGCAGAGCGTGCCCTTCGACGAGGAGGCCGCCTGGGCGGCGATCGTCGCCGGGTACGGTGACGAGCCGCCGGACCCGCCGGGCGCCAAGCCCTTCAAGTCGGTGGACGACCTGGCGCTCCTGGAGGCCGAGACCAACGACACCGAGGCCGTCCGGACCGGGGAGGCGGCCCGCGCCGCCGACCCCGCCCCGCCGGCCGCCGGACCCGCCCCGCCGGCCGCCGGACCCGACCCGTCCGGCGACGGTCGCGACGGCTCGGGCGACGGACGCGACCGCTCGGGCGACGAGCCCGACCGTTTCGGCGACGCCCCGGTCCCGGCCGGTCCGCTGGGCAGCTCCGTCGTCTTCGCCCCCGGTGTCGGCGGCCCGCGCGACCACAGCCTGGCCGAGCCCGCCGACGACGACCTGGACGAGGACGACGAGGGCCACTTCGTGCCGCCCGAGCCGCCGCCGCTGCCGGACGGCGACACCACCGCGAGATTCGCCTGGCTCGGCGTGCTCGGCGGCCCCGTCCTGCTGCTGCTCGCCGTCCTGCTGGGCTGGGAGATGACCTGGTGGCTGACGACCCTCTGCGTCGGCGGCTTCCTCGGCGGCTTCGCCACCCTGGTGCTGCGGATGCGAGACGACGACGAGGAGGGCGACGACCCCGGGCGGGGCGCCGTGGTCTGACCCCGCGCGAGACGCCCGTCCGTCCGGGCCCTACGCGGCCGGAATCCTGAGGGCGGCCAGGACCGGCAGGTGGTCCGTGGCCGCCCTCAGGTCGTCCCGGGTCACCCCGGGCAGCCCGTCCGGCACCCCGCAGCCCAGCACCTCGATGCCCGGGGTGGCGAAGAGCGCGTCGATCCGCTGCCGGGGCTCGGCCGGCGTCGAGGTGTGCTCGCCGCCCCAGGGGGAGGTGGCCCAGCAGTCCTGGAGGTCCTTGGCGACGCGGCGGAAGGTGGGCCCGTCGGGGCGCTCGTTGAGGTCGCCGCCCGCGATGGCGTGCGGCGCGCCGAGGCCGGCGAGCCGGTCGAGGAGCGCCCCGCCCTGCTCGTACCGCTCGTCCTTCTGCAGCGAGAGATGGCAGCTCAGGAGACCGACGCGGGCCTTGCCGAAGCGGACGACGGCGGTGGCGAAGCCGCGGCGGTGCAGTCCGGGGGTGAGCGGGAGCAGCACGTCCTCGGTGCGTTCCATGGTGGCCCGCAGCGAGCACAGCAGCGCGGGGCCGGCCGCCGTGCCGCCACCGGAGAGGATGACCTGGCCGGAGGCGGCCGCGAGCCGGGTGAGCTTCTTGCGCCAGCGGAAGAAGCGGGGGGCTTCCTGGAGGAGGACCAGGTCGGGCGCGCAGGCGGTGATCACCCGGGCGAGGGCGGCGGTGTCGTCGCGCATCGAGCGGATGTTGTAGCTGAGCACCCGGACGACGGCGGAACCGTCGGCTTCCGTGCGGGAGTTGGGGAGCGCGGGGAGGGACGTTGGCATGCGGGCCAATTTACGCCCGGCCGGGTCCGGGCGCCCAATGGGCCGGGGCGCGGGGTCCGTACGAGAACCCCGCGCCCGGACGGGCCTGCGATGCTCGCCCGACTACATGACCGGGGCGGGCTCCCGGGCCAGGTCGGCGGCGCCCACGAGGCCCGCCTTGTTGCCGAGCTGGGCGGCGATCACGTCCGCGACCGGCCGCCAGTTGCCGCCGACCAGCCAGCGCTTGTACGACTTGCGGATCGGGTCGAGGACCAGCTCGCCCTCGTCCGAGAGGCCGCCGCCGACGATGAAGGCGGACGGGTCGAAGAGGGAGGCGAGGTCGGCGAGACCGGCGCCGGCCCAGCGGGCCAGCTCGCGGTAGGAGTCGACGGCGACCGGGTCGCCCTGCCGGGCGGCCATCGAGATGTGCTTGCCCTCGATGCCGTCGGGGCTGCCGTCACCCAGCGACAGCAGCACCTCGGCGCGCTCGGGGGTGGCGTTGGCGCGCTGCTTGGCGTAGCGGACGAGGGCGCGGCCGGAGGCGTACTGCTCCCAGCAGCCCTGCGAGCCGCAGCCGCACAGCAGGCCGTCCGGGACCATGCGGATGTGGCCGAACTCGGCGGCGACGCCGAAGTGGCCGCGGCGCAGCTTGTTGCCGATGATGATGCCGCCGCCGAGGCCGGTGCCGAGCGTGATGCAGATGACGTTGCGGTGGCCCTTGCCGGCGCCGAACTTGTACTCGCCCCAGGCTGCGGCGTTGGCGTCGTTCTCCACGACGACCGGGAGGCCCACGCGGGCCTCGACCTTCTCTTCGAGCGGCTCGTTGCGCCAGTCGATGTTCGGCGCGAAATACACCGTCGAGCGCTGCCGGTTGACGTAGCCGGCGGCGCCGATGCCCACGCCGACGATCTCGTGCCCCGCGCGTGCGCCCTCCACCGCCGAGGCGATGGCGTCCACGATGGCCTCCGGCGTGGTGGGGGTCGGCACCTTGAAGGTCGAGAGGATGTTGCCTTCCTCGTCGACCACCCCGGCCGCGATCTTCGTGCCGCCGATGTCGACGCCGATGGTGAGTCCCATGAATCCCTCAGTTTCGGTCGAGCCCCGCTAAGGCCAACCGTACCCGAGCCGCTGTCGGCCGAGGGCCGTCAGTCCAGGTCGATGCGCTGGGTCCCGCCGGTGCCCTCGTCGCCCTCGTCGGGACGTTCGCCGAGGTCACGGGGGTCCCGGGAGTCGCTGTCCGGGGTGGTCCAGCGGCGTTCCTGGTGCTGCACGGCCGAGCGGTAGGCGGCGAGCAGTTCACCGCCGGCCGCCGCGAGATGGTCGAAGACATCCGGATTGCGCTCGATGACCGGTTCGACGGCGGCCTTGGCCTGCTCGACGACCTGCTTGACCACCTGCTGGGCGGCCGGTCCGGCGACCGCGCCGAACAGCGGTGACTGGAGGCCGGACAGCTTGTCGGCGACCGTGTCGACGAGGCGGCGCAGCTCCTCCGCGGCCGAGCCCGGGGGCGGCCCGTACCGGGTGCGGCGGCGGTCCTGCTCCGCCTCCAGGTCCTCCGCGCAGGCGGTCGCCCAGGCGTCGGCGTCACTCACGCGGGCGCGTACCTCGTCGGCCGCCGCGTCGCGAGCCGCGCCGGAGGGGGCGTCGCCGGTCGGGGGGAGCTCTTCGCTCATGACGGACTCCTGACTACGGTTCGTCTCTACGACGTTACCCGAACGGTCCCGCCCGGTTCAGCGGCCGCGGGGCCACAGTCGCGGGTCCGGCGCGAACCGTACGCTCAGCCGGCCCTCGCGCAGTGCCGCCCCCTCGACGGTGCAGCGGCGCAGCGCGGACGGCAGCGCGACGACACGGCTGAACGGGCCGGCGGCGACCACCAGCTCGTCGCCGCGCCGGACCAGGTCCAGTTCCTCGCGCCGGGCGCCGGGCAGCGGGATGTGCCAGACCAGTACGCCGTCCTCGGCCAGCCGGTCGGCGACCGGCCACTCGACCGGGGAGACCGCGGAGTCCGCCGAGACGCCGGGGGCGGCCAGGGCGCCGAGGTCGTCGGTGCCGCGCGGGTCGCGTCCGAGGTGGGGCACGGCGTGGACGGGGTGGACGGCCCGCCACTCCTCCAGGGTCTTGCGCTGCTGGGCGACGGGTACGGCCAGCCAGCCGTCGGGGGCCTGCTCGGGCAGTACCCGGTTGGCGATCACGCGCTCCACGGCGAGGCCGCGCAGGGCGAGGCCGAGGGCGGCGGTGCGCACCGCGTCGGCGCCGGCCGGCCCGGGTTCGGCGACCAGCCGGACGGCGGTGTCCCGGTCGGTGAGGACGGCCTCGGTGGCGGCGAGTTCCAGGTCCCAGCGCGCGGCGTTCTCGTACAGCGCCTCGGTGGGCACGGGGACGCCCGCGAGCCGGCCGAGGACGGGGCGCAGGGCGCGGGCGGCCTGCCGTTCGGAGGGCAGCAGGCGGCGCAGGTAGCGGCGCAGTTCCTCGGGCAGGGTGAGCAGGGCGAGGGCGCGGGGCCCGGGCGGCAGGTCGACGACGAGGAGGTCGTGCGCCTCGGCGAGAGCGGCGTCCCGCAGGGCGCGCAGCAGCGCGAGTTCCTCGGCGCCGGGCAGCGGGGTGAGTTCCTCGGGGTCGAGGCGGGCGGCGCCGAGCAGGTCGAGGGCGGCGGCCGCGCGGCCTTGGAGGGCGGTGAGATCGTCGCGGAACCCCTGGGCCGCGTCGGGCCGCCAGGCCGTGAGGTGCTCCTCGACGGCGACCGGGGCCGGCCCGGTGGGCACCCCGAGCACGGCGCCGAGGGTGTCCTCGCGGTCGGCGCCCAGCAGCAGGGTGCGGGTGCCCTCGCGGGCGGCGGTGAGCGCGGTGGCGGCGGCGACGGTGGTCCGTCCACCGCCGCCCGGGCCCGTGATCAGGAGGGTGCGCATGAGGGTGAACGGTACCTTCGCCCGCCCGGCGTACGGCTCCGCGCGCCCGGCGCCGTACGGCTCACCACGCCCGGACGGCGTACGCCCCGGCGCGCCCGGCCCGGCACGCCCGGCGCGCCCGGCCCGGCACGCCCGGCGCGATCCGCGCGCCCGACGCGATCCGCGCGCCCGGACCGTCGGCTACCGCGCCCCCGACTCCACGCGCTTCTTCAGCCCGGCCAGGGCGCGGTCGATGATGACCTTCTCGGCCTTGCGCTTGATCATGCCGAGCATCGGGATCTTGACGTCGACGGTGAGCCGGTAGGTGACCTCGGTGCCGGTGCCCGCCGGGGCGAGGAGGTAGGAGCCGTCGAGGGAGCGGAGCATCTGGGACTTCACCAGCGTCCAGGAGACCTCGTGCTCCCCGGCCCAGGTGTACGCCAGCGTCTGGTCGTCCTTGATCGCCCCGGCGTCCATCACGAGCCGGACCTGCTCGGCGCGGCCCCGCGGGTCGGTCGCGAGCACCTCCGCCTCCTTCACCTCACCGGTCCAGTCCGGGTAGCGGGCGAAGTCGGCGATCACTTCCATGACCTCGGCCGGTGCCGCCTCGATCGTGATGCTCGAGCTGGTGTGTTCCGCCATCGCCGTGGCTCCTCCAGATGCGGGCCGGTAGGTGGGTCGTCGCGCACGCGTGCGTGCAGCGTGAAGGCTACCTCGCACCGGCCGGGCCACCCGCACGGCTACCACTCCAGCACCCACGGCCGCCCGGTGGACGCGAAGTGACCGACGTTCACGCACTCGGTCGCCCCGATCCGCATCCGCCGCACCAGCGGCTGGTGGACGTGGCCGAAGAGCGCGTACCGGGGCCGGGTGCGCCGGATGGCGTCGAGCAGGGCGCGGCTGCCCCGCTCGAAGCGGCGGGCCACGGTGTCGTAGACGAGTTCCGGGACCTCCGGCGGAATGTGGGTGCACAGCACGTCCACCTCGCCCACCGCCTCGATCTTCGCGGCGTACTCCTCGTCGCCGATCTCGTAGGGCGTGCGCATCGGGGAGCGCAGGCCGCCGCCGACGAAGCCGAAGACCCGGCCGCCGATCTCCACGCGCTCGCCGTCCAGGACGGTCAGGCCGGGGCGGGCGTACTCCTGCCACAGGGGCGGCACGTCGACGTTGCCGTAGGTGGCGTACGTCGGGGTGGGGAACGCGGCGAACAGCTCGGCGTACTGCCGGCGCACCGCCTGTTCCATCACCTCGCGCCGGTCGCCGTCGACGCCCGCCCAGAGCCGCGTGCCCAGCTCCCGCGCCTCGGTGTAGCGGCGGGCGGTGCGCAGCTCGACTATGCGGTGGGCGTTCTCGGTGCCGAACAGGTCGGGGAAGATGCCGCGCGAGTGGTCGGCGTAGTCGAGGAAGAGGATCAGGTCTCCCAGGCAGAGCAGCGCGTCGGCGCCCTGACCGGCCCGGGCCAGGTCGCGGACGTTGCCGTGCACGTCACTGACCACATGGACGCGTGTCGCCGGGTTTCCGGACGGTGTGGGTGCCATGGCGATCAAGAATAGAAGCCGCGCGCGGCTGGTGAACAGCACCGGCCGGACCTGCGATTACTGGCTGCCCGGTCGGCGTGTCGACTACTGTGCGCGAAGGAAACAGCAGCCGTGTGACGCAGCGAACATCTCACCGGGCCCCCTGTCGAAGACGCCATACCGGCGGGTAACGTCCGGGCAGTCCAGTCGTGCTCAGGATGCCGCCGTGCGAAGGCGCGGTCCTCCCGGGCACCGCCCCAGCCTTGGACCGCACCGTCGCATCACACAACGTCGTGGCGCCGGTGCCCTATGAGGAGCAGCAGTCTTGCGCGAGTTCAGCCTTCCGGCTTTGTACGAGGTCCCCGCGGACGGCAACCTGACCGACATCGTCCGCAGAAACGCCGCGCAGCATCCCGAGGTCGCCGTCGTCGCCCGCAAGGTGGACGGCGTCTGGCAGGACGTGAGCGCGCGGACCTTCCTCGCCGAGGTGCTCGCCGCCGCCAAGGGCCTGATCGCCGCGGGCGTCGAACCGGGCGACCGGGTCGCCCTGATGTCGCGCACCCGCTACGAGTGGACCCTCCTCGACTTCGCCATCTGGTGCGCGGGCGGGGTCACCGTCCCGGTGTACGAGACCAGCTCGCCGGAGCAGGTGCAGTGGATCCTCGGCGACTCGGGCGCCACCGCCTGTGTGGTGGAGTCGGCCGGCAACGCCGCCGCGGTGGAGTCGGTGCGCGAACGGCTGCCCGCCCTCAAGCACCTCTGGCAGCTCGACGCCGGGGCCGTGAAGGAACTGGGGCGGCTCGGGCAGGACGTCACCGACGAGACGGTCGAGGGACGCGGCGCGATCGCGAAGGCCGACGATCCCGCGACCATCGTCTACACCTCCGGCACCACCGGCCGGCCCAAGGGCTGCGTGCTGACCCACCGCAGCTTCTTCGCCGAGTGCGGCAACATCGTGGAACGGCTGCGTCCGCTCTTCCGCACCGGTGAGTGCTCGGTCCTGCTCTTCCTGCCGCTCGCGCACGTCTTCGGGCGGCTGGTGCAGATCGCGCCGATGATGGCGCCGATCAAGCTGGGCTGCGTGCCGGACGTCAAGAACCTCACCGAGGAGCTGGCCGCGTTCCGGCCCACCCTGGTCCTCGGCGTGCCGCGGGTCTTCGAGAAGGTCTACAACTCGGCGCGCGCCAAGGCGCAGGCCGACGGAAAGGGCCGGATCTTCGACCGGGCCGCCGACACGGCGATCGCCTTCAGCCGGGCCCTGGACACCCCGTCGGGCCCCTCCCTGGGCCTCAAGCTCAAGCACAAGGTCTTCGACCGGCTGGTCTACAGCAAGCTGCGCGCGGTCCTGGGCGGACGCGGCGAGTACGCGATCTCCGGCGGCGCCCCCCTCGGCGAGCGCCTCGGCCACTTCTTCCGCGGCATCGGCTTCACCGTGCTGGAGGGGTACGGGCTGACCGAGTCGTGCGCGGCCACCGCGTTCAACCCCTGGGACCGGCAGAAGATCGGCACGGTCGGGCAGCCGCTGCCGGGTTCGGTGGTCCGCATCGCCGACGACGGCGAGGTGCTGCTCCACGGCGAGCACCTGTTCAAGGAGTACTGGAACAACCCGGCCGCGACCGCGGAGGCGCTGGCGGACGGCTGGTTCCACACCGGTGACATCGGCACCCTCGACGAGGACGGCTACCTGCGCATCACCGGCCGGAAGAAGGAGATCCTGGTCACCGCGGGCGGCAAGAACGTCGCGCCGGCCGTGATCGAGGACCGCATCCGCGCGCACGCGCTGGTGGCGGAGTGCATGGTGGTCGGCGACGGGCGGCCGTTCGTGGGCGCGCTGATCACCCTCGACGAGGAGTTCCTGGGCCGCTGGTGCGAGGAGAACGGCAAGCCGGCCGGGTCCACCGCGGCGTCGCTGCGCCAGGACGCGGACCTGCTGGCCGCGGTCCAGTCGGCGGTGGACGACGGGAACGCGGCGGTGTCGAAGGCCGAGTCGGTGCGGCGGTTCCGGATCCTGTCGGCCCAGTTCACGGAGGACTCCGGTCACCTGACGCCCTCGCTGAAGCTGAAGCGGGGCGTGGTGGCCAAGGACTACACCGCCGAGATCGAGGCGATCTACGCGAAGTAGGAGCGGGCGATCGGCTCGGAGCGGGAGGAGGCGATCTCCTCGAAGCGGGAGCCGGAGTCGCCGCTCGGCCGCGGCTCGGCTACAGCAGCGCCCTCAGGCGCTCGGCCAGCAGATCCCAGCGCCACCTCTCCTCCACCCACCGCCGCCCCCGCTCCCCCATCCTCCGGCGCAGCGCCTCGTCGCCGAGGAGGGCGGTGATCCGGTCGGCGGTCTGCTCGGGGCGGTCGCCGCGCACCACCCAGCCCGTCTCGCCGTCCAGGACCGCGTCGGGCGCCCCGCCGGAGTCGCCGGCGACGACCGGCAGGCCGGTCGCGGACGCCTCCAGGTAGACGATGCCGAGCCCCTCGACGTCGAGCCCGCCCCGGCGGGTCCGGCAGGGCATGGCGAAGACGTCCCCGGCGCCGTAGTGGGCGGGCAGCTCGGACCAGGGCACGGCGCCGGTGAAGCGGACCGCGCGGGCGACGCCGGTCTCCCGGGCCAGCCGGCGCAGCTCGTTCTCGTAGGGGCCGCCGCCGACGATCAGCAGCACGGTGTCCGGCTCGGCGGCCAGGATGCGGGGCAGGGCCCGGATCAGCGTGTCCTGGCCCTTGCGCGGCACCAGCCGGGAGACGCACACCACGACCGGCCGCTCGGTCAGTCCGAGCCGGGCCCGGACCGCCTCGCCGCCGCTGCCGGGGTGGAAGGTCTGCTCGTCGACACCGGGCGGGAGCTGGACCATCCGCGCGGCGGCCCGCTCGCTCAGCGCGCCGGCGATCCGCGAGCGGGTGTACTCCCCCAGGTAGGTGAGGGTGTCCGTGGTCTCCCCGATCCGGTGCAGCGCCTGCCGGGCGGCGGGCAACTGGGCCCAGCCGGCCTCGTGCCCGTGGGTGGTGGCGACCAGCCGCTCGGCGCCGGCCCGGCGCAGCGCGGGGGCCATCAGCCCCAGGGGCGCGGCGGCCCCGAACCACACCGAGGCGCACCCGTGCTCCCGCAGCAGCCCGACCGCCCGCCGGGTCGCCCCCGGCGTCGGCAGCAGCATCGTCGTACGGTCCCGTACGACGGTGAACGGCTGCTCGGCGTCGAAGGCCGCGGTCGCCTCGACGCCTTCCCGGGTGCGCTTCCAGGTGGAGGCGTACACGACGAACCGGTCGGGGTCCAGCCGCAGCGCCATGTTGTGCAGGAACGCCTGGATGCCGCCCGGCCGGGGCGGAAAGTCGTTGGTCACGATCAAGGTCTTGTGCATCGCCGCAGACCCTATCGAAGCCCCCTTCCCCCGTGTCCGTCGCCTGTGCGTGTGGCACACACACAGCCGTTCGGGACATCATGAGCCCATCGGACGACAGCGCGACGGGCGGGCGGGAACAGTGAAGACGACGAGCGCGGGACGGTCCCTGGCCTGGCTCCCGGTGGTCTGGTGCGCGACCCGGCTGACCCTGCTGCTGTTCGTGCTGAAGGTGTACGTCTTCCCCGGCCCGGACGTCACCAGCGACGTGTCGGTGATCTACCGGGGCTGGTACGAGGTCCTGCGCACCGGAACGTTTCCGCTGACCGATGTCACCTGGCAGTACCCGCCCGCCGCCGCCGTCGCGATCCTCTCCCCCGGCCTGCTGCCGTTCCTGGACTACGCCACGGCCTTCTTCACCCTGGCCTGCGCCGCCGACCTCGCGGTGCTGGCGCTGCTGACCCACGGGGGCCTCGGCCGGGGCGGCACGCTGCGCGGGGCCTGGGTGTGGGTGGTGGGCGTCCCGCTGCTCGGCCCGACGGTGTACGCGCGCTACGACGTGATGGTCACCGCGGTCGCCGTGGCCGGGCTGCTCGCCGCCGCCCGGCATCCGCGGGCGGCGGGCGCGCTCGCGGCGGTGGGGGCGTTGCTGAAGGTCTGGCCGGCGCTGCTGCTGCTCGGCGTCCGGGAGCGGTCGGCCTGGGCCGCCGCCGCGGTCACCGGCGTGGTGGTGGCGGGGGCGTTCTGGGTGGCGGTGCCGGGGGCGTTCGCGTTCCTGACCTTCCAGCGGGACCGGGGCACCGAGGTGGAGTCGCTGGGCGCGCTCGTCTTCCACGTCGCCCGCGGCTTCGGCTGGGACGGGCAGGTGGTGTTCAACTACGGCTCGGTGGAGTTCCTCGGCCCCTGGGTGGACCTGGTGAGCACGGCCGCTCTCACGCTGACCGGGGCGGCGTTCGGCTGGCTGCTGCTGTGGCGGCTGCGGGCCACCCGGTTCGAGGCGCACACGGCCGCGGACGCGGCGTTCGTGGCGGTGCTGCTGTTCACGGTCACCAGCCGGGTCATCAGCCCGCAGTACCTGGTGTGGCTGATCGGCACCGCTGCGGTCTGCCTGTGCTTCCGGGCCGGCCGGATGACGGTGCCCGCCGTGCTGGTGCTGGCGGCGAGCCTGGTGACGGTGCTGGAGTTCCCGCTGTACTTCGGGAACGTGGTGGCGAGCGACCGGCTCGGCGTCACCCTGCTGTTCCTGCGCAACGGCCTGCTGGTGGCCGCCGCGGTCGTCGCGGGCCGGGTGCTGTGGCGCGCGACGACCGCGCGCGAGACACCCGCGCCGCCGCCGGAACCGGACCCCCGCGGACCCGACCGCCGCGAACCGGACCCCCGCGCCGGCGGGACCCCGGTCAGCCGAACCGGGCCCGCAGATACTCCCGCCACCGCGCCGTGAACTCCTCCGGTGTGGTGCCGAGCACCTCACCGAGCGCGTTCCCGACCGCCTCCGCCGGGTCCGCCGGGTCGGCCCCGTTCCGGTCGGCCCCGTCCCGGTCCCCCTGGGCGCCCACCGCCCGGTAGAAGTCGTCGAGCCGCGCCTCGCCCCACTGCTCCGCGATCATGCGGCAGGCCGTCCAGCCGCCCTCGTAGGCCCGTGCGAGGTCGCCCGCCTCCCCGGTGAAGCCGAAGTCCTCGTCGGCCGGGAGCGACTCGGGCAGGTGCCCCTGGGACACCGCGCGGGACAGTTCGGGGGCGGTCCGGGCCGGGTCGCTCCCGCCGCCTCGGTAGCCGACCCAGTCGGCGTAGCCCTCGGAGAGCCACAGCGGGGTGGCGGCGGAGGTGTGGGCCCGGGTGGCCACATGGGTGGCCTCGTGGGTGAGCACCACCTGCCTGCCGACCGTGCCGAGCAGCCGGTACGCCTCCGGGTTGACGACGATCCGGTCCGCGGGCGCGCCGGCCGGGGCGCCCGTCTCGCCGGTGGTGACGGCGGCGATCCCGCGGTAGGAGGAGGCGGGCGAGCCCAGCAGCCCCGCCATCCCCTCCAGCGACTCCGGTACCAGGACGACGAGGCGGCGGGCCCAGTCGCCGTCCCAGGCGTCCGACACGGCGGGCACCGCCCGGTCGACCAGGTCCGCGAAGCCGCGCAGCGCCGCCTCGGACTGCCCGACGCCGAGGACCAGGCCGCGCTCGGCGCGCACCACCCGTACCGTGCCCTGGTCCCAGAGCTGCCGGCCGGTTCCGTCGGCGGGCCGGTCGGAGACGACGGACCAGCGTCCCCGCTCGCGGCCGAGGCGTACGGTACGGGCGGTGGTGACGGCGCCCCTGTCGTGTCCGGCCAGCCGGTAGCTCAGCTCGACGTCGGCGCGCGCCTCGTCGCCGGTGCGCCGCACCTTCCCGACCCGGTACGACCAGCCGGCCAGTGGCACCGCGGCCGTCTCGGCGAAGCCGTCCCGGGTGCCGGTCGCGGCGTAGCCGGCGGCGTCCCGCGCCAGCAGCGCCGCCGCCCGGTG
Source organism: Streptomyces ziwulingensis (assembly GCF_039542605.1). NCBI lineage: Bacteria > Bacillati > Actinomycetota > Actinomycetes > Kitasatosporales > Streptomycetaceae > Streptomyces > Streptomyces ziwulingensis. Next base: position 39,429 of record NZ_BAABIG010000057.1, on the reverse strand, counting down.
GTCCAGTACCCGCCGTACCTCGGCCCGGACCGAATCGGCGGCGGGCCGCCCGCCGCAGGCCACGAGGGAGGCCAGCAGCAGGCACAGCACCACCACCGAGCACCCCGGCACCCGCCCGCGACCAGCCACGTTCCCGATCGTACGGGGGCCGGGCCGCCCCGGTCAGGGGGCCGGACCCGGATCAGACCCGGGTGACCGAGGAGACCGGCATCATCCCGACCGGGTCGTAGCGCACCGGGGCGCCGGGGTAGGGCGCGTGGATCACCTGGCCGTTGCCCACGTACATGCCGATGTGGCTGGCGTCGTTCCGGTAGGCGACCAGGTCGCCGGGGCGGGCCTGGGAGAGGGGGACCCGCCGCCCGGCGCCGGCCTGCGCCTGCGAGGTGCGCGGCAGCCCCACCCCGGCCTGCGCGTACGACCACTGGGTCAGGCCCGAGCAGTCGAAGCGGGTGGGGCCGTTGGCGCCCCAGACGTAGGGCTTGCCGAGGGCGGACCGCGCGGCGGCGACGGCGGCCGAGGCACGGCCCGAGGCGGGGGCGCCCGAGGGGCCGGGCAGCTCGGCGCGGCCGGAGCGGGAGGACCGGCCGAGGGCCGCGCGCTCCTCGTCCGGGAGGGAGTTGAGCAGCCGCCGGGCCTCGGCGAGCCTGCGCTCCACGGTCTTCTTGTGCGCGGCGACCGTCTGCCGGCTGCGGTTCAGCTCGCCGAGCGTGCGGGTCGCGCGGGCCCGGTCGGCGGCGAGGAGGCGCATGGCCTTCTGGAGGTTCTTCAGCTCACCGGCCTGCCGGGTGCCGATCCGGTCCAGGACCGCGGCCTTGTCGAGGTAGTCGTCCGGGTCGGCGGAGAGCAGCAGCGCCAGGGACGGGTCGATGCCGCCGGCCCGGTACTGGGCGCCGGCCAGCGACCCCAGCGCGTCCCGCATGGTGTTGATCCGCCCCTGCTGCCGGGCGATGCGCTCCTGGGCGCCGCTGACCTGCTTGCGCAGGACGTCGGTGCGTTCGTCGGCTCGGTTGAACGCCTCGGTGGCCCGCTCGGCCTCCTGGTGGAGGCGGTCCACCTCGGCACGGGTGTCGTCGAGCGGCGCGGCCGAAGCCGTCACCGCGCCGAGGACCGCGATGGCGGCGGAGAACAGGCCGACCACGGCGGTGGCGCTCCGGTCGAACCCGGACGGTGCAAGGCGGCGATGGGACCCCACGGGAAGCCGCACTCCTTTTCCGCTGACGGACAGGTAAACGCGGCAGACAGTAGCCCCGTGGTGGGGTGCCGACCAACGACCTCGGGCCCCGCGCGGCCCCGCGCCCCGCCGCTGACGCAGGTCAGCGGCGGGGCGCGGGATCACAGCGGGGTGTCGCGATTAGCCCGTTCGGGCGACAGGCCGGGTTGATCGGGAAGGGCCGGAGGTCAGACCCGCACGCCCCACATGAAGGGGCCGCCGATGGTGCTCATCGACTCGTAGCGGACGACGGTGCCGGTGCGCGGGGCGTGCAGCACCTGGCCGTTGCCGGCGTACAGGCCGACGTGGTGCAGGTCGTTGAAGAAGAAGACGAGGTCGCCGACCTGGAGGTCGTTGACGGAGGTGATGCGCGTGCCGATCTGCGACTGGGCCTCGGAGGTGCGCGGTATGGATACGCCGGCCTGCGCGTAGGCCCAGGAGGTCAGGCCCGAGCAGTCGTAGGAGGACGGGCCGGTGGCGCCGTAGACGTACGGGCTGCCGATCTTGCTCTGGGCGGCGGAGAAGGCGGCTCCGGAGCGGCCGGACCCGGAGGCGTCGACGGAGGTGGTGTCACCGGAGAGGACCTCACGCGCGCTGCTGCGGCTGGCGCGCTCCTCCTCCTCTTCCAGGGCGGCCTTCTCGGCGGCGGTGAGGGTGTTGAGCAGCTTCTGCGCGGCGGCGAGCTTGCCCTGCACCTCCTCCTTCTTCTTGCCCAGTTCGGTGCGGGTCGCGGAGAGGTCCTTGAGCTTCTCGGCGGCCTCCTCGCGCTGCTGGGCGAGGTCGCGCTGCTTGTCCTGGATCTTCTTCAGGGCGTCGACCTGCTGGGCGCTCAACTGGTCGAGCGTGGACGCCTTGTCGAGGTAGTCGTCCGGGTCGGCGGAGAGGAAGAGCTGCACGGACGGGTCGATGCCGCCGGCCCGGTACTGGGCGCTGGCCATCGAACCGAGGCCGTCGCGCAGCTCGTTCAGCTCCTCCTGGCCGCGGGCGACGTTGTCCTGGATGGTGGAGATCTCCTTCTGGAGCTTCTCCTGCTTCTCCTTGGCGCCCACGTACTTCTCGGTGGCCTGTTCGGCCTCCACGTAGAGCTTGTCGACCTTCGACTTCACCTCGTCCTTGCCGGGCTTCTCGCTGGGCGCGGCATTGGCGGCCTGCGAGCTGAGGACGACAGCGGCGGCGGCGGCGGTGGTGAGCACGGTGACGCGCGCGCGGCTGGGCTGCTTGGGTCGACGGTGGGACGCCACGGAGGCGAACTCCTTCGTGTGAGTGATCACCCGTTCTAGGGTTCGAAGCCTGACCCTAGTGACCCACTTGTGATCAGTTCAAATCCTCCGCCGAAAAATCCTGGTTACGCACCGCATATTTTACGGCAACTCACCAGGTGTGACCCTGAATTGACGCTACGTTGCGTGAGAGATGCGTCAATTCCGGCATCCGGCCCGTACGTTGCGGTGGGGACGGATGCGTCGCAGGTGTCAGGAAAGCCGCTTGAGGAGCACGGCGGAGGCGACGGGGCGGGCGCCGGCGCGCGCGATCCCGTCGGCCACCTCGCGGTCGGTGGAGGCGACGATGACGGGCCGGCCCGGCGGCTCGGCCCGCACCAGTTGGCGGATCAGCTCGTCGGCGGTGACGCCGGGCTTGGAGAAGAGCACCCGCACCCCGCGCGGCGGCGCGAGCAGGACCGGCGCGAGCAGCTCGGCGCCGTCGAAGACGCAGGTCACCTCGGCGCCGGTCTGCGCGGCGAGCTGCGAGAGCTGGCCGAGGAGCCGCAGCCGCTGCTTCTCCAGCGGCATCTGCGGATAGCCGGTCTTGGTGACGTTGTAGCCGTCGACGACGAGGTGCGCCTGCGGCAGCGCCAGCAACTGGTCGAGGATGGCGGGGTCGTGCTCGGAGAGCGCGCGGGCGGCGATGTCCTTCGGCGTCATCCGGCCGGGCTCGACGGCGTCCACGGTCTCGGCCGGCCGCACCGAGACGGGCGGCAGCGCCAGTTCCCGGCGCAGCCCCTGCGCGGATTCCAGCAGGGTGTCGAGGAGCAGCCGTACTCTCATGTCCTCGACGCTGCGTCCCTCGCGGGCGGCCTTGCGGGTGGCCTCCAGGGCCGCCTCGGCCTCCCCGAGGCGCGCCTTGAGCCGCCGGGTCTCGCTGTCGGCGGCGGAGAGCTGGGTCTGTCCGTCGGCGCGTACGGTGTCCAGCTCGGCGTGGACCTTGCGCAGGGCCGCCTCGCCGCGCCGGACGTCGCTGACCGCGGAGCGCAGCTTGCGATGGAGCGACTCCGCCTCCTTCCTGGCGGCGTCCAGCTCGGCGCGGAGCCGCTCGGTCTCGGTCCGGCCGTGGTCGCGGGCGCGTTCCAGTTCGCCTCGCAGCCGTTCCAGTTCGGCGCGGGTCTCCTCGTCGGCGCGCTCGGCGTCCGCCCGCTGCGCCTCCTCGCCGGCCGCGGTCACCAGCTTCACCCAGCCGGCCGGCCGCAGGACGTAGGCGGCGGCCGCCACGTCCAGCGGGTCAGCGGCCGGGGGCGGCGACCCGGAGTCGAGGGCGCCGGTCAGCTCCGGCTGGGTCTCCTTCAGCTTCTCGCCGATGCGCTGGCGGAAGACCGGATCGCTCTCCACCGCGGCGGCCATCGCGTTGCCCGCGAACTTCACCCGCCGGTTCGGGGCGAACCGGGCGTACTGCCGCAGCGGGGCGGGCAGTTCGGTGAGGGTCAGACCACCGAAGCCGTCGGACACGATCTGCACGACCCGGCGGCGCACCCCGTCCGGGAGCGGGCGGTCGAGCACCTCGGCGGCGCCGTCGCCCGGCCCTTCCGCCTGTGTCTGCGCCATCCGTCACCCCTATGCCTACGCGCGATCCCGGTACGCTACGCCGGTCGCTGCGGCGGGGCCCGCTCCCTCAGGAGCCGGCGCCCGGCCTGTCCACGAGTTCCACCTGGTCCACGGCGTTGCACCAGCGGCACCGCACCGACTCGATGGTCTCACTGAGCACCTCGCGCTCCTCGACCTTCGGCTCACCGGCCAGATCGAGGTGGAGGTACTCGACGACCTTCGAGGCCCGGGTCACGTCGAAGCGGGTCAGGTTGCCGCACAGGGTGCAGCGCCACCGCGTCGTGTCGGTCGGCAGGGGAACCGTCATCGTGGCTGTTCGCTCTCTTCCAGTGTCGCGCGACGCGCCGGTCGCCCCGGCGCGTGTGGCTCGTAACCCTACGGCCTGGGGGACAGTCGCCGCCCGTCCGTCCACGGCGGCGAGGCGGTACGTCCCGTCGTATCCCGTTACGTCATGCTCTGTACCCATGATCCGGAACTGGAGCGCGGCCGTCGGCAGGGCGGCCAGGAGGGTGCGGGCGGCGAGGGCGGCGGGCGCCTCGCGCGCCGGCCGGGCGGCCCGGGGGCCGGCCGCTCCGGTGACGTACGGGCTGATGCTCCTGTGCTGCGCGGTCTTCCTGATCGGTCCCGCGGCCGGGGTCAACCCGGTGTACGGCACCGGTGCGGAGCTGTTCGCCGCGCAGCGCGCCTACTTCCAGCGCTGGGGCGTGATCCCCGCAGACCTGTTCGAGGGCTCCCCCCGGGCCGTTCTCACCCCGGCCACGGCGCTCTTCGTCCACGGGAGCTGGGTGCATCTGCTCGGCAACCTGCTGTTCCTGTACGTCTTCGGGGCGCTGACCGAGGAACGGATGGGCAGGGTCCGCTTCGCCCTGTTCCACCTCGGCTGCGGCTACCTGGCGCTGCTCGGGTACGCGCTCGCCAACAGCCACTCCCCGCAGCCGCTGATCGGCGCCTCCGGGGCGATCTCGGCGGTGCTCGGCGCGTTCCTGTACCTGTTCCCGCGCGCCCGGGTGACCAGCCTGCTGCCCTTCCTCCTCTTCCTGCCGCTGCGCTTCCCGGCCTGGCTGGTGCTGCCCTTCTGGGCGGCCCTGCAGTGGCTGGCGGCGGCGCGGGCCGGCGACGGACCGGGGGTGGCCTACCTCGCCCACCTGGTCGGTTTCGGGCTGGGCTTCCTCTACGCGTGGGGCGGCCGCGGGCGGAGGGCTAGAGTGAAGAACGTCCCAGTGACCGCCCCCGAGGGAGAGAAACAGCCGTGATCACCGCGATCGTCCTCATCAAGACCAGTGTGGACCGGATTCCCGAGATCGCGGAACGGATCACCGCGCTGGAGGGGGTGAGCGAGGTCTTCTCCGTCACCGGCACCTACGACCTGATCGCCATGGTGCGGGTGCGCCAGCACGAGGACCTGGCGGACGTCATCCCCGGCCGGATCAGCAAGATCCCGGGCGTCGAGGGCACGGACACGCATGTGGCGTTCCGCACGTACTCCCAGCACGACCTGGAGGCGGCGTTCTCCATCGGCCTGGAGAACTGACGCCGGCCCCCGGGCCCGGAGGCCGGCGGCCACCGGCTCACGCGGCGGCGGTGGAGGTGTCGGGCACGCAGCGGCCCTCCTCGGTGCGGTAGTTCCAGCGCGCCCCGTCCCGCACCAGCTCGGTGACGGCCGTCACGAACCGCTCGACGTGCTCGTCCGGGGTGCCGGCGCCGAAGCTGACCCGGATGGCGTTGAGGGACTTCTCGCCGGGCGCGGCCTCGGGGGCGCCGCACTCGCCCTGCGACTGGGGGTCGCTGCCGAGCAGGGTGCGCACCAGCGGGTGCGCGCAGAACAGGCCGTCGCGCACCCCGATGCCGTACTCGGCCGACAGGGCGGCGGCGAAGTGCGAGCTGTTCCAGCCGTCCACCACGAACGAGAGCACGCCGACGCGGGCGGCGTCGTCACCGAAGAGCGAGAGCACCCGCACCTCGGGCACGGCGGCGAGCCCCTCGCGGACCTTGCCGATCAGGTACCGCTCCCGCGCCACCAGCGTCTCGAAGCCGGCCTCGGTGAGCGCCTTGCAGGCGGAGGCGATGGCGTAGGCGCCGATCACGTTGGGCGAGCCGGCCTCGTGGCGGGCGGCGCTGTCGTGCCACTCGACGTGCACGCCGCCGTCGTCCCGCCGGGAGACCTTGCGGCTGGCGCCGCCGCCCGCGAGGTACGGCTCGGCGACGGCGAGCCAGTCGGCGCGGCCGGCCAGCACCCCGGCGCCGAAGGGGGCGTACAGCTTGTGTCCGGAGAAGGCGACCCAGTCCACGTCCAGGTCGGCCACGCTGACCGGGTGGTGCGGGGCGAGCTGGGCGGCGTCCAGGACGATGCGGGCGCCGTGGGCGTGGGCGGCGGCGGCCAGTTCGCGCACCGGCCACAGCTCGCCGGTGACGTTGGAGGCGCCGGTGACGCAGACCAGGGCGGGCCCGTGCGGCGCACGGGCGGCGAGGGCGCGCTCCAGCGTCCGCACGGCCTGCGCGGGGCTGCTCGGGGCGTCCAGGTAGGTGACGTCCGCGTGGCGCCAGGGCAGCAGCGAGGCGTGGTGCTCGGTCTCGAAGACGAAGACCTGGCAGCCGGCCGGGAGCGCCGCGGCGAGCAGGTTGAGGGAGTCGGTGGTGGAGCGGGTGAAGACGACCTGGTCGCCCTCCCGGCAGCCGAGGAACTCGGCGACCGTGCGGCGGGCGTTCTCGAACAGGTCGGTGGAGAGCTGCGAGAGGTAGCCCGCGCCCCGGTGCACGCTGCCGTAGTACGGCGCATAGGCGGCCACGTCGTCCCAGACCCGCTGGAGCGCCGGGGCGCTGGCGGCGTAGTCGAGCGCGGCGTAGGCGACCTCCCCGCCGGTGACCAGCGGGACGGTGACATCCCGGCCCAGAACGGGCAGCGGGGCACAAAGCGACTGGTCGGCGGCAGCGGTGGGGACAGACATGGCGAACTCCCGTGAGAGAAAGGCGCGGCGAGGACGAGGCGCCGGGGGGATGAAGAAAGGGCGTGCGGAGAGGGGGCTCTGCGGCCCTATCGCATTCGCTTGCTCACGGAAGGCTCCTCGACGACCAGGACCCCTGGCTCGCGAGGGGTCCGCGCTTGCCGAGGACCTTGCTGTCCACGGCCTGGTCTTCACCCGGGGCACCCCGCCACGGACGGAGGGTTGCCGGACAGTCGGCCGGGGCCTCATGACTGTCACTCATGACCTGGTGCAGAAACTTAGACGAGATGATCGTCGTCCCGCAACCCGTGTCCGGATCGCGGGACGCGCCTCGCCCGCACCGCTACGTGCGCACCGCTAGGCGTTGCTGGCGGCCACCCAGCGTTCCAGTACGCGCTTGGCGGCTCCGGAGTCGATCGCCTCGGCGGCGCGTTCCATGCCGGCCCGCACGCGGTCGGTCAGCGGTCCCCCGCCGGGCTCCAGGGCCACCAGGGCCGCCGCCGAGTTGAGCAGCACCGCGTCCCGCACCGGGCCGCCCTCGCCGTCCAGCAGCCGCCGGGCGACCTCGGCGTTGTAGGCGGCGTCGGCGCCCCGCAGCGCCTGGACGGGCACGATCTCCAGTCCGACGTCGCGCGGGTCGAAGCTCTCCTCGGCGACCTTGCCGTCGCGCACCACCCACACCCGGGAGGTGGAGGTCGTCGTCAGCTCGTCGAGGCCGTCGTCGCCGCGGAAGACCAGGGCGGAGTTGCCGCGCTCGGCGAAGACCCCGGCGATGATCGGGGCCATCCGGGCGTCGGCGACACCGATCGCCTGGGAGCGGACCTTGGCGGGGTTGGTCAGCGGGCCCAGGAAGTTGAAGACCGTCCGGATGCCGAGCTGGCCGCGGGCCGCCGCCACATGGCGCAGCGCCGGGTGGAACTTCACGGCGAAGCAGAAGGTGATCCCGGCCTCCTCGGCGACCTCGGCGACCCGGCGCGGGGTCAGCTCCAGGTTGACGCCCAGCTCTCCCAGGACGTCGGAGGCACCGGAGGCGGAGGAGGCGGCGCGGCTGCCGTGCTTGACCACCTTGGCGCCGGTGCCGGCCACCACGATCGCCGACATCGTGGAGATGTTGACCGTCTTGGCGCCGTCGCCGCCGGTGCCGACGATGTCGACCGTCTCCCCCGGCACCTGGATCACGTGGGCGTGCTCGTACATCGCGCGGACCAGTCCGCCGATCTCGTCCACGGTCTCGCCCTTGGCCCGCAGCGACACCGCGAACCCGGCGATCTGCGCGTCGGTCGCCTCACCGCGCATGATCGTGTCCATCGCCCAGGCGGTCTCGTCCGCCGACAGGTCCCGGCCGTCGAGCAGGCCGTTGAGGAGGACGGGCCAGGAGCGAACCGCCGTGATGTCGCCTCCAGCGGGGGTCACAGCGCTCATCAGCCGCTCCTGGGTCGTGAGAATGGGGCAGTACGAAAAACCGGACTGCCTCCACCCTATCCAGCCCGGGGCACGGGGAAGGGCCCCGTCCGGTGTTCGGATCGGGGCCCTTCGCCTGTCGTGTGGCGACGTGGAGGGAGTCAGTGGTGGCCGTGGCCGCTGGTGATCTCCTTGTACTCCTCGACGGTCGGCTTCGGAATCTGGGACTCCTCGCCGTAGTACGACTTGCTGAGCTTGGCGCGGAGCTTCTCGGAGCCCGTCGCCTTGCGCTCGACGCCGTTCTCGTCGACACCCGCGCCGATCTCGGCCGGCCGGTACTGCTCGTGCGCGGTGAGCGTGTAGAGCTGCTCCTGGCTGAGCGGCTCGTGCACCTCGATGAACTCACCGTGCGGCAGGCGCTTGATGATGCCGGACTCGCGGCCGTGCAGCACCTTCTCCTTGTCCCGGCGCTGGAGGCCGAGGCAGATCCGCTTGGTGATCACGAAGGCGATGACCGGGCCGACGAAGAAGCCGATCCGGACGAACCAGGTGACCGCGTTGATCGACAGGTGGAAGTGGGTGGCGAAGATGTCGTTGCCACCGCCGACCAGCATGATCATGTACGCGGTGACCCAGGCGACGCCGAAGGCCGTACGGGTCGGGGCGTTGCGCGGGCGGTCCAGGATGTGGTGCTCGCGCTTGTCCTTGGTGACCCAGGACTCGATGAACGGGTACAGCGCGATGATCGCGAGGAAGACTCCGAAGATCACCAGTGGGATGAGCACGCCCAGGACCAGGGTGTGGCCCCAGAAGTTGATCTCCCAGCCCGGCATGGCGCGGACCAGACCCTCGGCGAAGCCCATGTACCAGTCGGGCTGGGCGCCGGTGGAGACCTGGTCGGGCCGGTAGGGGCCGATCGACCAGATCGGGTTGACCGAGGCGATGCCGGCCATCAGCGCGATGACACCGAAGACCAGGAAGAAGAAGCCGCCGGCCTTCGCCATGTACACCGGCAGCAGCGGCATGCCCACGACGTTCTTGTTGGTCTTGCCGGGGCCCGCGAACTGCGTGTGCTTGTGGTAGAAGACCAGGATCAGGTGGCCCACCATCAGCCCGAGCATGATGCCCGGCAGCAGCAGGATGTGGATCGAGTAGAACCGGGCGACGAAGTCGTCGCCGGGGAACTCCCCGCCGAACAGGAACATCGAGATGTACGTGCCCACGATCGGCATGGACAGGATCGCGCCCTGCGTGAAGCGGACACCGGTGCCGGAGAGCAGGTCGTCCGGGAGCGAGTAGCCGGTGAAACCGGTGAACATGCCCAGGACGAACAGCAGGAAGCCGAAGAGCCAGTTGATCTCGCGCGGCTTGCGGAACGCGCCGGTGAAGAAGACGCGCATCATGTGCACGAACATGCCGGCGAGGAAGACGATGGCCGCCCAGTGGTGGATCTGCCGGATCAGCAGGCCGCCGCGGACGTCGAAGCTGATGTCGAGCGTCGACTTGTACGCCTCGCTCATCAACTGGCCCTGCATCGGGATGTAGCTGCCGTGGTACTCCACCTCGTTCATCGACGGGTGGAAGAACAGCGTCAGGTACACACCCGTGAGGATGATGATGATGAAGCTGTACATGCAGATCTCGCCGAGCATGAAGGACCAGTGGTCCGGGAAGATCTTCCGCATGTTGGCCTTGGCCAGGGCGTAGATCCCGAGCCGGCCGTCGGCCCAGTCGGCGACGCGTTCGCCGGCCGGTGCCTTCCCGCGTGAGCGGGCCGTGTTACTGCCTGAAGTGCTCATCCGCGCTCCCAGAATGCAGGACCGACGGGCTCCGCGAAGTCGCCGAGCGCTTCGAGGTAACCCTCGTCGTTCACGCCGATGCGCAACTGCGGCAGGGCGTGACCGGCGGGACCGAAGATGACCCGGGCTCCGTCGGCGAGGTCGAAGGTGGACTGGTGGCAGGGGCAGAGCACGTGGTGCGTCTGCTGCTCGTACAGGGAGATCGGGCAACCGACGTGGGTGCAGATCTTCGAGTACGCGACGATGCCCTCGTGCGACCACTCGAGTTCGCGCTTGTCCTTGATGTCGTCCGGCTGGATGCGGACGATCATCAGGGCGGCCTTGGCGATCTCGTTCTGGAAAGCGTGGTCCTCCTCCTCCAGGCCCTCGGGCTTGGCGAAGGTGAGCGAGCCGACGGCCACGTCGGAGGCGCGCAGCGGCTCGTTGGTGTTCATGTTGACCAGCAGCTTGCCCTTGGACCACAGGGTGTGGCGGAGCTTGTCCTCGGGCAGCGGACCGAGGTCGCGCAGGAGCACGACGCCGGAGAGCGGCACCAGGGAGAGCGCGCCGAACATGGTGGTGCGGATCAGCTTGCGCCGGCCGATCACCGATTCCTTGGCGCCCTGCTTGAAGTCGGCGTGCACCTTGGCACGGACCTCGGGGTCGGCCGCGATCGCGTGCCGCTCGTCGGCGACCTCGACGTCGGACATCAGGGTGCGGGCCCAGTGGACCGCGCCCGCGCCGATGGCGAACAGCGCCACGCCCAGGGTCACGCCCAGCGCGAAGTTCAGCGCGTTGAGGTGCCCGATCGGGAAGACGTAGATCGCCTTGTCGTGCGGGATCGCCACGAAGGCGGCGATGAAGGCGACGGTGGCGAGCATCGACAGGGTGAACAGCAGGGCGACGCTGCGCTCGGAGCGCTTGGCGGCCTGCTCGTCGATGTCCTGGACGCGGTGCTCGTGGGGCGGCAGCCCCGGGTCGGCGAACGGGTGCTGCTCGTCCGCGACCTCGCCGTGGGTGGTCTCCCGCGCTGCGGGCAGGTTCTTCTCTGGAATGTCTTGGCTACTCATGACTTCTTGGCCTTTGCGGTCCGGGCGGCGACCCACACGGCGACGGCGATGAGGGAACCGAGACCGAAGATCCAGCCGAAGAGGCCCTCACTGACCGGCCCGAGGCCACCCAGCGACAGACCGCCCGGCTCCACGGTGTCGTCCCCGTTCACCGCGTCGAGGTACGCGATGATGTCCTTCTTGTTCTGCTCCGTCAGCGTGCTGTCGGGGAAGGAAGGCATGTTCTGCGGGCCGGTCTGCATGGCCTCGTAGATGTGCTTCGGGTCGACGCCCTCGAGCGTCGGGGCGAACTTGCCGTTCGTCAGCGCGCCGCCCTTGCCGGTGAAGTTGTGGCACTGCGAGCAGTTGGTGCGGAACAGCTCACCGCCCTCGGCGATGTCCGCGTCGTCGGTCCCGTACTGCTCCTCGGTCGGGATGGCCGGACCGGCGCCGAGCGAGGAGATGTAGGCCGCGAGCTGGTCGATCTCGGCCTGGGAGTAGATGTTCTTCTTCTTCGGGACCTGGGCGCCCGGCTGCTGGGCCGGCATGCGTCCGGTGGCCACCTGGAAGTCCACGGCCGCGGCGCCCACGCCCACCAGGCTGGGTCCGTCGGTCGTGCCCTGACCGCCGGTGCCGTGACAGGTGGCGCAGCCGACGGCGTAGAGCTTCTTGCCCTCGTCGATGGCGAGGGACTGGGCCGTTTCATCGGCCTGCGCCTGGTCCGCGGGTGCGAACACGGCGTAGAGCCCCCCGGTGCATGCCAGCGCGAGGAGTAGGACGACGAGCGCCGCCAGCGGATGGCGTCGTCGTGCGGAGAGCTTTTTCACGGATTACCCCGGTGTCAGGATCTTCTGCGTCGATGCTTCTGGATGTGCGCGGGAGCGGTCCGCGCCTACTTGATCATGTAGATCGTGGCGAAGAGGCCGATCCAGACGACATCGACGAAGTGCCAGTAGTAGGACACGACGATGGCGGCGGTCGCCTGCTCATGGGTGAACCTCTTGGCCGCGTAGGTGCGGCCGAGGACCAGCAGGAACGCGATGAGCCCTCCCGTCACGTGCAGGCCGTGGAAGCCGGTGGTCAGGTAGAACACCGAGCCGTACGGGTCGGAGGACAGCGAGAGGCCGTCCTTCTTGACCAGTTCGGTGTACTCGAACACCTGACCGCCGATGAAGATCGCACCCATGATGAAGGTGACGATGAACCACATCCTGAGCTTCTTCACGTCACCGCGCTCGGCGGCGAACACGCCGAGCTGGCAGGTGAGGGAGGAGAGCACCAGGATCGTGGTGTTCGTCGCGGAGAACGGGAAGTTCAACGCGCCGGCCTTCTCGGACCAGAAGTCCGGGCCGGTCACCGATCGCAGGGTGAAGTACATCGCGAAGAGGGCCGCGAAGAACATCAGCTCGGAACTCAGCCAGATGATGGTTCCGACGCTGGTGAGGTTCGGCCGGTTGACCGACGGGTGCGCGTGCCCGGTATCTACTGTCGTTGCTGTCGCCACGACCGACATTATGTCGGTCGCTTATCCCGCCCTCACTCCCGGGGGTGCCGTTCGGAGTGTTCGCACCGTCTGGACTGCCCGGATGGCCCAGCGAAAGGCCCCTCGCCGGGGTGTTCCGACCGGTGTTGACGGGGAGTGGGGAGGAGTAGCATCCCGCGCAACGGGCGCCACCGCGGTTCTTCCGGCGCGTCCGCACATGTCCCACTGCGTACCACTGCGTATCGGAGGAAGCATGCAGCCGACCGCCACCGTGCTGGTCTACAGCGACGACTCCACCACCCGGGAGCAAGTACGGCTCGCGACCGGCCGCCGGCCGGCGCCGGACGCGCCCGTGGTGGAGTTCGTGGAGTGCGCGACTCCGGCCGCCGTCCTCTCGGAGCTGGACAAGGGCGGCATCGACGTCTGCGTTCTGGACGGCGAGGCGGTGCCCATGGGCGGCATGGGGGTCTGCCGCCAGATCAAGGACGAAATCTTCCACTGCCCGCCGGTGCTGCTGCTGATCGGGCGGCCCCAGGACGCCTGGCTGGCCACCTGGAGCCGTGCGGACGCGGCCGTGACGCTGCCGGTCGAGCCGGTGGAGTTCGCCTCCGCGCTGGCCTCACTGCTGCGCCAGAAGCGGCTGCAGGGCGCCTAGACGGCCGTCGGGCGCAGTCGGGCCGCGTCCTGGGGGGTGGGGGCGTTCGGCGTGCCGCCCGTCAGGGCGCTGCCCGTGCGCCACTTGTTCCAGTCGAGGTTCCAGTCGCCGAAGCCGTTGCCGAACGTCTCCATGGTGTCGCCGAAGGAGTTGACGACCTGGACGACGTCGCCCTCGCGGACGGTGTCGAAGAACCACTCGGCGTTGCCGGTGCTCATGCCGGTGCAGCCGTGGCTGACGTTGGCCGAGCCCTGGGACCCCACCGACCAGGGCGCGGCGTGCACGTACTCGCCGCTCCAGGTGAGCCGGGTGGCCCAGTGGACGGGCAGGTCGTACGACTCCGAGGTGCCCTCGGCGATGCCCACGGTGGAGCTGCGCATCCGTACGAACGGCTCCTTGCCGATGACGACCTTGACGCCGTTGCGGGTCTCGAAGCCGGGCTTGCCGGTGGTGACGGGGATCTGCTTGATCTCCTCGCCGTTGCGGTAGACCGTCATCGTGTGTGACGAGGCGTCGGTGACGGCGACGACCTTGTCGCCGGTGCTGATCCGCAGCGGCGCCGTCCGGCCGCCCCAGAGCCGGTCGCCGACCTTGATGCCCTCCAGGGTGGAGCGGGCCCGGACGGTGGCGTGGGCGGGCCAGTAGTCCTCGGGGCGGTAGTGCAGTTCCTTGTCGTCCACCCAGTGCCAGGCGCCCTGGACCGCCGGGACCGACTCGACCTTGAGGGCGCGTTCGACGACCGCGCGCTGGGCGGGGTCCCGGATCGGCCGGCTCAGCTCGGCGGTGACCGGCCGGCCCACGCCGTAGGTGCCCGGCTCGGGTCCGAAGGAGACGTCGAGGCGCTGCTTGGTGGTGGGCCGGCCGGTGTCGAAGGAGAGGACCTTGCGGCCGGGCGCCCCGTCCCCGTCCTCGGTGCTGACCCGGACGGTGTAGCGGGCCTGTGCGGCCAGCGGTGAGGTGCTGTGCCAGCGGGCGCCGTCGGCGGAGAGTTCGCCCGCCACGTAGCGTCCCGCCGCGTCCACGGCCGTGACGTCCGTGATGCGCCCGTCGGAACCCTCGGCGACCACCTCCAGGGGTTTGTCGGGGTCGGCCTTCTTCCCCGCCTCGGTGGGGCCGTTGAAGGAGATGTGGCCGGCCGCGTCGTAGGGCGCGGCGGCCAGCGGATGGCCGTCGTCGCCGCTGCAGGCGGTGGCGCCCGCGCCGAGGGCGATCACCAGCAGCGTGCAGCCGACGACGGTGGTGGTGCGCCCCCGCGCCTGGAAGTGAACGAAGTGGCTCATGGCCTCAAGGTAGGAAGCCCTGTCGGCGGCGGCACGGCGGGTAACCCGTACGGGTTACGGCGGGGCGGCAGACGAAGGGCCCGGACACTCCTGGCGGAGCGTCCGGGCCCTTCGGGCGTGACCTGTGCTACTGCGTGCGGCTCTCACCGCGGTAGTACTCGAAGACCCAGCCGAACAGGCCGATCACGATCAGCGGGGCGGAGAAGAACATCAGCCACCAGCCGATCGCGATGCTGGTGAAGGCGAAGGCGCCGCCGATGGCCAGCGAGAGCGGCTGCCAACTGTGCGGGCTGAAGAACCCGACCTCGCCGGCCTCGTCCGCGACGTCCGCTTCCTTGTTGTCCTGCGCGCCCGCGTCGATCCGCTTGGCCGTGAAGCCGAGGTAGAAACCGATCATGATCGCGAGCGCGAAGGCCAGGAAGAGGGCCGTGGTACCGGCCGGTTCCTTCGACCACACGCCATAGACGATCGCCATGACGAGGATGAAGATGCCCAGCCACATGAACATCTTGCCCTGGATCTTCACTTGCCGGTCTCCTTGCCGCCAGCGAGGGCCTTGTCGCCGTGACCGACGTTCTCGAGCTGGTCGAGAGCGGAGATCTCCGGGTGGTGCAGGTCGAAGGCCGGGGATTCGCTGCGGATGCGCGGCAGGGTGAGGAAGTTGTGCCGCGGCGGCGGGCAGGTGGTCGCCCACTCCAGCGAACGGCCGTAGCCCCACGGGTCGTCGACGCCGACCGGCTTGCCGTACTTGGCCGTCTTCCAGACGTTGTAGAAGAACGGCAGGATCGACATGCCGAGCAGGAACGAGCTGATCGTCGAGATCGTGTTCAGGGCGGTGAAGCCGTCGGCCGCCAGGTAGTCGGCGTACCGGCGCGGCATGCCCTCGGCGCCCAGCCAGTGCTGGACGAGGAAGGTGCCGTGGAAGCCGATGAACAGCGTCCAGAAGGTGATCTTGCCCAGCCGCTCGTCGAGCATCTTGCCCGTCCACTTCGGCCACCAGAAGTGGAAGCCGGCGAACATCGCGAAGACCACGGTGCCGAAGACGACGTAGTGGAAGTGCGCCACCACGAAGTACGAGTCGGAGACGTGGAAGTCCATCGGGGGCGAGGCCAGGATGACACCGGTCAGACCACCGAAGAGGAAGGTGATCAGGAAGCCGGTGGACCAGAGCATCGGTGTCTCGAAGGACAGTGAGCCCTTCCACATCGTGCCCAGCCAGTTGAAGAACTTCACGCCGGTGGGTACGGCGATGAGGAACGTCATGAAGGAGAAGAACGGCAGGAGTACGCCGCCGGTGACGTACATGTGGTGCGCCCACACGGTCACGGAGAGACCCGCGATCGCGATGGTGGCGCCGATCAGGCCCATGTAGCCGAAGATCGGCTTGCGGGAGAAGACCGGGATGATCTCACTGACGATGCCGAAGAACGGCAGCGCGATGATGTACACCTCCGGATGCCCGAAGAACCAGAACAGGTGTTGCCAGAGCAACGCCCCGCCGTTGGCCGCGTCGAACACATGGGCGCCGAACTTGCGGTCCGCCTCCAGGGCGAACAACGCCGCCGCGAGGACGGGGAAGGCGAGCAGGACCAGCACACCGGTCAGCAGCACGTTCCAGGTGAAGATCGGCATGCGGAACATCGTCATGCCGGGCGCGCGCATGCAGATGATCGTGGTGATGAAGTTGACCGAGCCGAGGATGGTGCCGAAGCCGGAGAAGGCCAGACCCATGATCCACAGGTCACCGCCGATACCGGGCGAGTGCACCACGTCGGAGAGCGGCGAGTACGCGAACCAGCCGAAGTCGGCCGCGCCCTGCGGGGTGAGGAAGCCACCCACCGCGACCAGCGAGCCGAACAGGTACAGCCAGTAGGCGAACATGTTCAGCCGCGGGAACGCGACGTCCGGGGCACCGATCTGGAGCGGCATGATCCAGTTCGCGAAGCCGGAGAACAGCGGCGTCGCGAACATCAGCAGCATGATCGTGCCGTGCATCGTGAACGCCTGGTTGAACTGCTCGTTCGACATGATCTGCAGGCCCGGACGGGCCAGCTCGGCGCGCATGAGGAGCGCCATCACGCCGCCGATGCAGAAGAACGCGAACGACGTGACCAGATACAGCGTGCCGATGGTCTTGTGGTCGGTGGTGGTCAGCCACTTGACGACCATCTCGCCACGCCTCTGGCGCCGGACCGGCAGCTCGTCCTGGTAGTGGGACCCTGCCGCCGCGGCACCCTGGGGTTCGTTGAGGATGCTCACAGGTTGTTCGTCTCCCGGTTCTTCTCGTGGCTCGTCTGCGCGATGCCGGCGGGAACGTAACCGGTCTGCCCTTCCTTCACGAGCTCCTGGAGGTGCTTCTCGTAGACGTCCTCGGGGACGACCTTCACGTTGAACAGCATCCGGGAGTGGTCGACGCCGCAGAGTTCGGCGCACTTGCCCTTGAAGGTGCCCGGCTTGTTCGGGGTCACCTCGAAGGAGTTGGTGTGGCCCGGGATGACGTCCTGCTTCATCAGGAACGGCACCACCCAGAAGGAGTGGATGACGTCACGGGAGGTCAGGACGAACCGGACGCGCTTGCCCTCGGGCAGCCACAGGGTGGGGCCGGGGTTGCCGGTCTGGGCGTTCCGGGTGCTGGGGGTGCCGCAGTCGTAGACGCCGCCGGCGTCCGCCGGGAACTGCTTCTTGAAGCGGTCCGGGATCGCGTCCAGTTCCTTGGCCGTCTTGGCGTCACCGGTGGAACCGGCGACCGTCTCGACGTAGTTGAAGCACCAGCTCCACTGGAAAGCGACGACGTTGACCGTCACATCGGGCTTCTTCTCCAGCTTCAGGATCGCCGACTCGTCGCGGGCGGTGAAGTAGAACAGCACCGAGACGATGACGAGCGGGACCACGGTGTACAGCGCCTCGATGGGCATGTTGTACCGGGTCTGCGGAGGGACCTCGACCTTGGTGCGACTGCGCCGGTGGAAGAACGCACTCCACAGGATCAGGCCCCACACCAGCACGCCGACGGCGAGCGCGGCAGCCCAGGAGCCCTGCCACAAGGAGAGGATCCGCGGAGCCTCTTCGGTGGTCGGGGTGGGCATGCCGAGGCGGGGGAAGTCCTCGGACGTGCAACCGGTGGCGGTCGCCAGGACCAGGCCCGCAGTCAGTGCCTGCAGCAGCTTCCGCCGCATCGGGCGCCGCGGCATGGGGGTACCGCCCGCGCCCTCCAGGGCGTGGGGGAGGTCGGAGCCGTTGGGACTCACGTAGCGCCTTCCCGAGAGTCTCGCCCGCGCTGTCGGCTGCGGCCTTCTCGCAGGTCGGTCGCCGCCCTGCGTCGGGCAGGGGTTTGGATGTTTATGCGGACCAAACCCTAGCCGACGTCCTCCGGAGGTTCGCGGGGAGGGTGGCATACGCGCGCGGGGTCACTCGAAAGCGCCTCGGGGCGGGGGTCCGGCGGCCCCCGGCCCGTGCCCCTGGACGGCGTTCCGGCGCCCCTCGACGGCGTTCGCGTGCCGGGCGTCTAGCGTTGCCGGATGCCCTACTTCGATGCCGCTTCCTCCGCTCCGCTCCATCCCGTCGCCCGGCAGGCGTTGTTGGCCTCCCTGGACGAGGGGTGGGCCGATCCCGCGCGGCTCTACCGGGAGGGGCGGCGGGCCCGGTTGCTGCTGGACGCGGCGCGGGAGGCCGCCGCCGACGCGGTGGGGTGCCGGGCCGACGAGCTGGTGTTCACCCCGTCCGGCACCCGGGCGGTGCACTCGGGGATCGCGGGCGCGCTGGCCGGGCGGCGGCGCGCCGGGCGTCACCTGATCGTGTCAAGCGTCGAACACTCCTCGGTGCTGCACGCGGCCGAGGCGCACGAGGCGGACGGCGGCACGGTCACCCGGATGCCGGTGGCGCGGACCGGCGCGGTCGATCCGGCGGCGTACGCGGCGGCGCTGCGCGAGGACACCGCCCTGGCCTGTCTGCAGTCGGCCAACCACGAGGTGGGCACCGAGCAGCCGGTGGCGGAGGTGGCCGGGGCGTGCCGGGCGGCCGGGGTGCCGTTGCTGGTGGACGCGGCGCAGTCGCTGGCCTGGGGGCCGGTGGCGGGCGGCTGGTCGCTGCTGACGGCCGGTGCGCACAAGTGGGGCGGGCCCTCGGGCGTCGGGCTGCTCGCGGTGCGCAAGGGCACGCGCTTCGCGCCCCAGCGGCCGGTGGACGAGCGGGAGTCGGGACGGGCCGCCGGGTTCGAGAACATTCCGGCGATCGTGGCCGCGGCGGCCTCGCTGCGGGCGGTGCGGGCCGAGGCGGCCCAGGAGGCGGCGCGGCTGCGGGAGCTGACGGAGCGGATCCGGGCGCGGGTGCCCGCACTGGTCCCGGACGTGGAGGTGGTCGGCGACCCGGTGCGCCGGCTGCCGGGGATCGTCACCTTCTCGTGTCTCTATGTCGACGGGGAGACGTTGCTGCACGAGCTGGACCGGGCCGGTTTCTCGGTCTCCTCCGGCTCCTCCTGTACGAGCGACACGCTGACGCCGAGTCATGTGCTGAGGGCGATGGGGGTGCTCAGCGAGGGCAACGTCCGGGTGTCGCTGCCGTTCGGGGCGGTGGAGGCCGATGTCGAGCGGTTCCTGGAGGTGCTGCCGGGGGCGGTGGCCGGGGTACGGGAGAAGCTCGGGGCGCCCACGCCCACGCCCGCCCCCGCCCCGGCGACCGGGCCCGTCCCGGCGAGCGGGCCCGCCCCGGCGAGCGGGCCCCTCCCGGCGACCGCCTCCGGCGCCGAGGGGGAGGGTGCCCCGGACGCCTTGGTGCTGGACGCCCTGGGCAAGCTCTGCCCGCTTCCCGTCATCGAGCTGGCCAAGGTGATCGGCGAGGTCCCGGTGGGCGGCACGGTCCGCGTCCTGGCGGACGACGAGGCCGCCCGCCTGGACATCCCGGCGTGGTGCGAGATGCGGGGCCAGCGGTACGTGGGCGAGGAGCCGGCGGCGAAGGGAACGGCCTTCGTGGTCCGCCGGACCAGGTGATCCGGCCCCGCGTCCGCGTCCGGGGGTCAGCCCAGGTGGCCCTGGACCTCGGAGGCCGCCTCGTCCCCGTACGCCTTGGTGAACCGCTCCATGAAGTGCCCGCGGCGCAACTGGTACTCCTGGGTGCCCACCGTCTCGATGACGAGGGTCGCCAGCATGCAGCCGATCTGCGCGGCCCGCTCCAGGCCGACGCCCCAGGCGAGGCCGGAGAGGAACCCGGCGCGGAAGGCGTCGCCCACGCCGGTGGGGTCGGCCTTGCGCTCCTCGTCCGGGACGCCGACCTCGATGGTCGGCTCGCCGGTCCGCTCGATGCGCACGCCCCGCGCGCCGAGGGTGGTGACGCGGTGGCCGACCCGGCCGAGGATCTCCGCGTCGCTCCAGCCGGTCTTGGACTCGATGAGCCCCTTCTCGTACTCGTTGGAGAAGAGGTAGGTCGCCCCGTCCAGCAGTATCCGGATCTCGTCGCCGTTCATCCGGGCGATCTGCTGGGAGAAGTCGGCGGCGAACGGGAGGGAGCGCGCGCGGCACTCCTCGGTGTGGCGGAGCATCGCCTCGGGGTCGTCGGCGCCGATGGAGACCAGGTCCAGGCCGCCCACCCGGTCGGCGACGGTCTTCAGCTCGATCAGCCGGGCCTCGCTCATCGCGCCCGTGTAGAAGGAGCCGATCTGGTTGTGGTCGGCGTCGGTGGTGCAGACGAAACGGGCGGTGTGCAGGGTCTCGGAGATGCGTACCGAGTCGGTGTCGACGCCGTGCCGCTCCAGCCAGGCGCGGTACTCGGCGAAGTCGGGGCCGGCCGCGCCGACCAGGATCGGGCGGGTGCCGAGCTGGCCCATGCCGAAGGCGATGTTGGCGCCGACGCCGCCCCGGCGGACGTCGAGCTGGTCGACCAGGAAGGAGAGCGAGACCGTGTGCAACTGGTCCGCGACGAGCTGGTCGGCGAAGCGGCCGGGGAAGGTCATGAGGTGGTCGGTGGCGATGGAGCCGGTGACTGCGATGCGCACGGCGTGAACTCTCTCCTGGAGGGAGGCGGGTTGGCAGTTCACGCTACCCGGTCGCCGCGGTGCCGCTGAATCGGACGAACCTACCCGATAGTAGATCTTTCTTCGCGGGCCGAGGCGTGCTTACCGTGCGGCCATGACGACTTCCCAGGTCCACTCCCCCGCCCCGGCCGATCCCGACGGCGAGCTGGCCGCCCTGCGGGGCGACTGCGCGCGGATGGCGCCGCGCTGGCCGGCCGGGGAGCGGTTCGCCGCGCTGCCGGTGCCGCCGTCACTGATCCACGGCGTGACGGTGCCGCCGGGGTCGGCCCGGCTGCTGGAGGCGATGTCGGAGTACGGCGACTGAGGTCCGCCCCGGCGGCGCCCGCCGCACCGCGGGGAACCGGATGTTCCCGCGCCGCGTCCCATCGCCGTCCCCCGTGACAGCCGAAGGAGCGATGCGGTGAACAGCGAGCGACCCGACCACGACGGCGCCGGGACCGGCGCAAAAGCCCCGCGTGCGGCGGGCGGCAGCGAGCGGGCCGGGCGGCGCCGGCCCCGGGCCGTCGTGACCGCCTCGGTCGCGGCCGCTGTACTGCTGGCCGGCGGCGGCGGCGCGTATCTGGCCACGTCCGCCTCGGGCGGTTCCGGTGGTGCCGGTGAGTCCGACGGTGCCGGCGGGGGCGGCGGTACGTCGGCGGCGGCGCCGGGCGACGGCACTCCCCCGCCGCTCGCCCTGGACGGCTTTCCGGCGCCTTCGCCGGACGGTGCGAACGGCGTCGCGCCCGGCGAGCCGAACCCGTACGGCGTCACCTACCGGGCCGGTGGTCCGCTCCCGGACGGGCCCGGCTCGGCGCCGGTGTACCGGGCCGAGGGCGAGGTCACCGCGGCCGAGGTCACCCGGCTGGCCGAGGCGCTCGGTCTGGAGGGGAAACCGGTCGCCCGGGGGGCGTCGTGGACGGTCGGCGTGGTCAAGGACGGTTCCGGTCCGACGCTGCGGGTGGACCGCGAGGCGCCGGGGAACTGGACCTTCCAGCGGTACGGGCCGGGCAGCGACAACTGCGTGAAGGCACGCGGGTGCATGGCGCCCCCGGTGGCCACCGACCCGGTGAGCGAGAAGGCCGCGAAGAAGGCGGCGGCGCCGGTACTGGCCGCGGTGGGCCAGCGCGGGGCGGCGCTGGACGCCGGTCAGGCCGTGGGGCCCCGGCGGACGGTGAACGCCGATCCGGTGGTGGGCGGGCTGCCCACCTACGGCTGGAGCACCGGGGTGACGGTCGACGTCATCGGGCAGGTGGTGTCCGGCAGCGGGCTGCTGAAGGCACCGGCCAAGGGGGACACGTACCCCGTCCTGGACGCGGAGCGGACGCTCGCGCTGCTGAACGGGGACGCGGGGAGCGATCCGCGCGCGGGTGTCGGCGGCTGCGCGAGCCCGGTACCCCTGGCGGACGACGCGAAGACGCGGCCGGGGACGGCGTGCGGGGCGCGGGAGACGGTGACCGTCGAGCGGGCCGTGTTCGGGCTGGCCGCGTACCCGGTGGAGGGGCGGCAGGCGCTGGTGCCGTCCTGGCTGTTCGAGGTGGGCGGCACGGGAGCCACGACGGGCACCACGGTGACGCGTCCGGCACTCGACCCGGCGCATCTGCGGTCGGCGACGCCGACGCCGTCCCCGCCGTCCGAGGGGCCGGACCCGGCGCCCACGACGCGGGGTGTCGAGGTGACCGGGTACACGGCCGAGGGCGACGAGCTGACCGCGCACTTCACCGGCGGGGTGTGCGCCGGGTACGGGACCGAGGCGCGGGAGGACGCGGACGAGGTGACGCTCACCGTGACCGAGACCTCCGACCCGGACGAGTTCTGCATCCTGATCGCCAAGGGGTACGAGCAGACCGTGACGCTCGACGAGCCGCTCGGCGACCGGCGGGTGGTCGGCGCGGACGGTGAGCGGGTCCCGCTCGCCAAGGAGGGCGCGCGCCTGCCGGCGCCGGGCGGTGACGCCGGGCGGTGACGCACGAGAGGGCGGCGGCCCGGGGGGAATCCGGGCCGCCGCCCTCGTCGGTCGTGCGGGTCGGCCGATCGCGACCGGACCTGATCGGCTGGTCGCTTCGGCCGCCCGGGGCGACTAGCTGAAGGAGTCGCCGCAGGCGCAGGAGCCGGTCGCGTTCGGGTTGTCGATCGTGAAGCCCTGCTTCTCGATGGTGTCCACGAAGTCGACGGTCGCGCCGCCCAGGTAGGGGGCGCTCATCCGGTCGGTGGTGACCTTGACGCCGTCGAAGTCCTTGACGACGTCGCCGTCGAGGGCACGCTCGTCGAAGAAGAGCTGGTAGCGCAGGCCGGAGCAGCCGCCGGGCTGGACGGCGACGCGCAGGGCGAGGTCGTCACGGCCTTCCTGGTCGAGCAGGGCCTTGACCTTGGCCGCCGCGGCGTCGGTCAGGACGATGCCGTCGGTGACAGTGGTGGTCTCGTCCGATACGGACATCTACATCTCTCCCGGGTTGTACGGAGACTGCTTGCCGACGATGAGAACCATCGGGGCCGCGATTTCATTCCTGGACCGGGCCCGTGTCTTTGGTCCGGGACCGGGACCGGGCTTCTCTCCCCGGCTCGTCTCCTCATGCTCGCACATGGCCCGGGTTGCGGACAGCGGCCCACGGACCGGGATTCACGTCACACCGACACGATGGGCATCGTCAAAGTGACGTGAACCGGTTATGATATATAGCGTCAGTTAGACGAAAAGTAGAGAAAGGGTAGGTGTCGTGACCACCGCCCCAGCCCAGGAGCTCGACGTACAGCCGTCGCCCCTCGCCCTGCTGCTCCTCGGCCGCGAGGCCGATCCCAGGAGCGAGCGCGGCGTGGAGTGCCCGGGTGACCTGCCCTCGCCCTCCGACCCCGACCTGGTCGCCCGCGCCCGTGCGGCCAAGGAGAAGCTCGGGGAGAAGGTCTTCGTCCTCGGTCACCACTACCAGCGTGACGAGGTGATCCAGTTCGCCGACGTCACGGGCGACTCCTTCAAGCTCGCCCGGGACGCCGCCGCGCGCCCGGAGGCCGAGTACATCGTCTTCTGCGGTGTGCACTTCATGGCGGAGTCGGCGGACATTCTGACCACGGACGACCAGAAGGTGGTCCTGCCGGACCTCGCGGCCGGCTGCTCCATGGCGGACATGGCCACCGCCGAGCAGGTCGCCGAGTGCTGGGACGTGCTGACCGAGGCCGGTGTCGCCGGTCAGGTCGTGCCGGTGTCGTACATGAACTCCTCGGCCGACATCAAGGCGTTCACCGGCAGGCACGGCGGCACCATCTGCACCTCGTCCAATGCCGAGCGGGCGCTGAACTGGGCCTTCGAGCAGGGCGAGAAGGTGCTCTTCCTGCCCGACCAGCACCTCGGCCGCAACACCGCGGTGCGGGACCTGGGCATGTCGCTGGAGGACTGCGTCCTCTACAACCCGCACAAGCCGAACGGCGGGCTGACCGTCGAGGAACTGCGCGCCGCGAAGATGATCCTGTGGCGCGGGCACTGCTCGGTGCACGGCCGCTTCAGCCTGGAGTCGGTGCAGGACGTCCGGGCCCGCATACCCGGCGTCAACGTGCTCGTGCACCCCGAGTGCCGGCACGAGGTCGTCGCCGCGGCGGACCAGGTCGGCTCGACGGAGTACATCATCAAGGCGCTGGAGGCGGCCCCGGCCGGTTCCAAGTGGGCCATCGGGACCGAGCTGAACCTGGTCCGGCGGCTGGCGAACCGTTTCGCCCCCGAGGGCAAGGAGATCGTGTTCCTCGACCGGACGGTCTGCTTCTGCTCGACGATGAACCGCATCGACCTGCCGCACCTGGTCTGGACGCTGGAGTCCCTCGCCGAGGGCACCCTCGTCAACCGCATCCAGGTGGACCCGGAGACGGAGAAGTTCGCCAAGCTGGCGCTGGAGCGGATGCTGGCGCTGCCGTAACCGGCCACCGCCCGGACCGCGTCCGTCGCGGCCCTGAAGGACGCGGACGACGAACGCCCCGGCCCGTCCCAGGACTTCACCTGGGACGGGCCGGGGCGTCTTTTGACGGGCCGGGGGCCCGCCTCGCGGCGGGGCCCGTTGCTAGACCTTCGCCGGCTCCGGGTCGTCGTCCGCGGCCGTCGCGGCCGGGGCCCCGGTCGCCTGCGGCGGTACGTCGCCGCCGCGCTTGGCCGCCTTCTTCGCCGCCCGGCGCTCCTTGCGCAGCTCCAGCATCGCGTAGAGCGTCGGGACGAGGAGCAGGGTCAGCAGCGTGGAGGTGACCAGGCCGCCGATGACGACCACCGCCAGCGGCTGGGCGATGAAGCCGCCCTCGCCGGTGACGCCCAGGGCCATCGGGAGCAGCGCGAAGATGGTCGCGAGCGCCGTCATCAGGATGGGCCGCAGCCGGTGCCGGCCGCCCTCGACGACCGCCTCGACCACGCCGTAGCCGTCCCTGCGGTACTGGTTGATCAGGTCGATCAGCACGATGGCGTTGGTGACCACGATGCCGATCAGCATCAGCATGCCGATCATCGCGGGGACGCCCATCGGGGTGCCCGTGACGATCAGCAGGCCGAGCGCGCCGGTCGCCGCGAACGGGATCGACACCAGCAGGATCAGCGGCTGGGCCAGCGAGCGGAACGTGCCCACCAGCAGCATGAAGACGATCGCCACGGCCGCGAGCATCGCCAGGGCCAGGTTGACGAACGCCTCGTCCTGGTCGGCCGAGACGCCGCCGATCTCGGCGGTGGCTCCGGTCGGCAGGTCCAGGGCGTTGATCTTCGACTGGAGGTCGGCGGAGACCGCGCCGGTGTTGTCGCCGGTCGGGCGGGCGGTGACGGTCGCCGCGCGCTGGCCGTCGATACGGGTCATCGAGACGGGGCCGTCCACCAGCTCCACGGTGGCGATGTCACCGAGCTTCACCGGGCCGAGGCGCAGCGCCTTCAGCTCGGCGACGGTCGCGGCGGGCTTCGCCGAGGTGATGACGACGTCCCGCTCGGTGTCGTCCAGGACCGCCTTGGCGGCGGTGGTGCCGCGGACCGCCTGGGTGACGGCCGCGCCGAGGGTCTGGTCGGTGAAACCGGCCTCGGCGGCCCGGGCATTGGCCCGGACCGAGATGCGCGGGATGCTCTGGGAGAGGTCGCTGGTGACGTCGGTGACGTCGTCCAGGGAGGCGACCGCCTTGCGGACCCGCTCGGCGGAGGTGCGCAGCGTCTCGGGGTCGGACGCCTTGACGACGACGCTGAGGTCCTGGCTGGAGAAGCCGTCGCCGCCGGAGACCGTGGTGGAGCCGATGCCGTCGAGCTTCGCCAGGCCGGACTCGATGCCGTCCTGCACGTCGGCGAAGGACGCCGACTCCTCCAGCATGATCTGGTACGACGCCTGGTTGGTGTCGGTACCGCCGCCGAAGGCCGCCATCCAGCCGGACGAACCGACCGTGACCTGGTAGTCCTTGACGCCGTCGAGGGAGCCGAGGAGCTTCTCGACCTTCTTCGCCTGGAGGTCGGTCGCCGCCAGGCTGGTGCCCGGCTTCAGCTCCTGCTTGACGCTGATGACCTCCTGCTCGCCCTGGTCGAAGAAGTTGGTCTTCAGCAGCGGGGCCATGCCGAAGGTGCCGATCAGCACCACCGCCGCGAGGGCCACACTGGTCAGGCGGCGCCGGGTGGCGAACCGCAGGACGGGCACGTAGACGCGCTGGAGGCGGCTCCTGGCCTCCTTCTCCTCGGCCAGCCGGCGGGCCTCGCCGGCGTCCTCGGGGGTGCCCTTGGGGGGCCGCAGGAACCAGTACGACAGGACCGGTACGACCGTCAGCGACACCAGCAGGGACGCCAGCAGCGCCGCGGTGACGGTGAGGCTGAAGGAGCCGAACAGCTCGCCCACCATGCCGCCTACCAGGCCGATCGGCAGGAAGACGGCGACCGTGGTGAGGGTGGAGGAGGTGACCGCGCCGGCCACCTCGCGCACGGCCTTGAGGATGGCGTCCTGGCGCTCCTCGCCGTAGCCCAGGTGCCGCTTGATGTTCTCCAGGACCACGATCGAGTCGTCCACGACGCGGCCGATGGCGATGGTCAGCGCGCCGAGGGTGAGCATGTTCAGCGACAGGTCGCGGGTCCACAGCACGATCAGCGCGAGCACCACCGAGAGCGGGATGGAGACCGCGGTGACCAGGGTGGAGCGGATCGAGGCCAGGAAGACCAGGATGATGACGACCGCGAAGAGCAGACCGAGGCCGCCCTCGGTGGTCAGGCCCTCGATGGCCTTGGAGACCGCGGGGCCCTGGTCGCTGACGACGGTGAGGGTCGCCCCCGCGCCGAGCTGCTCGCGCAGGTC
The DNA here is from genome assembly GCF_039542605.1 of Streptomyces ziwulingensis. Lineage (NCBI taxonomy): Bacteria > Bacillati > Actinomycetota > Actinomycetes > Kitasatosporales > Streptomycetaceae > Streptomyces > Streptomyces ziwulingensis. The sequence continues at coordinate 12,542 of NZ_BAABIG010000057.1, read as the reverse complement.
GCCGAGCTTGTCGTCGACGGCCTCCGAGATGGCGACCGCGGAGCCGTCCCGGTCCATGGTGACGGCGACGGCGAGGCTGGGCTTGCCGTCGGTCCGGGTGAGCGAGTCGGCCGTGGCCTCCTTCTCCTCGACCTCGGCCACGGCGCCGAGGCGGACCGGCTTGTCCACGCCCTCGCCGGTGACCATCAGGTCCCGGATCTGCCCGACCGAGGTGAAGCCGCCGCCGACCTGCACGGTGCGGTTGGCGCCGTCCTCGTCGAAGGAGCCCGCCGGGACGGTCGCGCCGCCCGCCTGGAGCGCCTGTACGAGGGTCTGCGTGGTCACGCCGGCCCTGGCGAGCTTCGCGTCGTCGGGCGTGACGGCGACCTGCACGTCCCGCACGCCGTCCACGGTCACCTGGCCGACGCCGTCGATGTCCTCCAGCGCGGGCACGACCGTCTTGTCGAGCTGGTCGGCCAGGGCCTGCTGGTCCTTGTCGGAGGTGACGGAGAGGACGACGGTGGGGATGTCGTCCGTGGAGCCGGCCACGACCTGCGGGTCCACGTCGTCCGGGAGCTGGGCGCGGGCCCGGTTGACGGCCTGCTGGACGTCGGCGACCAACTGCTGGGTGTCGGGGCCGTAGTCGAAGGACGCCATGATCACGGCGCTGCCCTCGCTGGCCGTGGAGGTGACGCCCGAGATGCCGTCGACCCCTTCGAGGTTGTTCTCGATGGGTTCGACGACCTGGTTCTCGACCACGTCCGGAGAGGCGCCCTGGTAGGGGGCGATCACGGACACCATGGGAAGTTCGATGGTGGGCAGCAACTGCTGCTTGAGCTGGGGGATGGCGATCGCCCCGAAAACGAGCGCGACGATCGACATCAGCCCTATCAGGGCCCGTTGCGCGAGGCTGAATCTCGACAGCCAGGACATGGGTCAGGGTCTCTCTTCTGTGGCCGAGCGGGGGACGGGGCACATGCGTACGCCCACTCCACACACACTGAGCCATGGGCGCCCCCGGTTCCCTAGGCCCCAGGTCCATTTCCTTATCCGGGACATACTCCCGGCGCAGTACACCCGGGCGGAGGTCACTCCACCCTTGGACGTACCAGCCCCGACTCGTAGGCGATGACGACGAGCTGGGCCCGGTCCCGGGCGCCCAGTTTGGCCATGGCCCGGTTCACATGGGTCTTCACGGTGAGCGGACTGACCTCCAGGCGCTCGGCGATCTCGTCGTTGGAGAGTCCGCCGGCCACCTGCACCAGCACCTCGCGCTCGCGCACGGTCAGCGTGCCCAGCTTCTCGGCGCGGGCGGGGTCGCGGTCCTCGCGGGCCGGGCCCTCCTGGGCGAGGAAGCGGGCGATCAGCCCCTTGGTGGCGGTGGGCGACAGCAGCGCCTCGCCGCCGGCCGCGATCCGGATGGCGGCGAGCAGTTCCTCGGGCTCGGAGCCCTTGCCGAGGAAGCCGGAGGCGCCCGCGCGCAGCGACTGCACCACGTAGTCGTCGACCTCGAAGGTGGTCAGGATGACCACCCGGACGTGGGCCAGCGCGGGGTCGGCACTGATCATGCGGGTGGCGGCGAGGCCGTCGGTGCCCGGCATCCGGATGTCCATCAGCACGACGTCGGCGCGTTGCTCGCGGGCCAGGCGCACCGCCGCGGCGCCCTCGGACGCCTCCCCCACCACCTCCATGTCGGGCTCGGAGTCGACCAGCACCCGGAAGGCGCTGCGCAGCAGCGCCTGGTCGTCGGCGAGCAGGACACGGATCGTCATACGGGGCCCTCCGCGGCGTCTGTCCGGTTCTCGACCGGAAGGATCGCATGGGCCGGAAGGGTCGCGTGGACCGGGAGGGTCGCGTGGACCCGGAAACCGCCTCCGTAGCGGGGGGCGGTGGTCAGGGTGCCGCGCACCGCCACGACCCGCTCGCGCATGCCGAGCAGTCCGTGTCCGCCGCCACCGGCGCCACCGGCGTCCGGGGCGGGGCCGGTGGTCCCGTCGGACCCGTCGGACCTGTCCGTCCCGTCGGCACCGTCGTCGAGGACGGTCACCTCGATGTCCGGGCCGACGCGGACGACGCTGACCTCGGCCCTGGCGCCGGTGCCCGCGTGCTTCTGCACATTGGTCAGGGCCTCCTGGACGACGCGGTAGGCGGCGAGGTCGACGGCGGCGGGCAGGGTGGTGCCCTGGTCGGCGCGGGCCACCTCGACGTGCAGGCCGGCGTTGCGGAAGGTGTCGGCCAGTTCGTCCAGGCGGTGCAGGCCGGGGGCGGGTTCGGTCGGGGCCTCGGGGTCGCCGGACTGGCGGAGCAGGCCGACCGTGGCACGGAGTTCGTCCAGGGCCGAGCGGCTGGCCTGGCGGACGTGCCCGAGCGCCTCCTTGGCCTGGTCGGGGCGCTTGTCCATGACGTGGGCGGCGACCCCGGCCTGCACGTTGACCAGCGCGATGTGGTGGGCGACGACGTCGTGCAGGTCGCGGGCGATGCGCAGCCGCTCCTCGGCGACCCGGCGCCGGGCCTCCTCCTCCCGGGTGCGCTCGGCCTTCTCGGCGCGTTCCCGGATGGCGTGCACGAAGGCGCGGCGGCTGCGTACCGCGTCGCCTGCGGTGGCGCCGATGCCGGTCCAGGCGAGGACGGCGAGGTTCTCCTGGGCGTACCAGGGCAGCGGGCCGGAGAGCATGGCGGCGCCGGTGAGGACGGTCATGGTGAGCAGGCCGGCCCGCCAGGTGGTGGGGCGGTCGGTGGTGGCGGCGACGGTGTACAGGGCGATGACGGCCGACATGACGACGGGGGCGCGGGGGTCGCCGGTGACGCTCTCCACGACGGAGACGCCGCTGGTCAGTGCGAGGACGGCCTTGGGGGCGCGGCGGCGCGGTACGAGGGCGGCGGCGCCGAGCGCCATGAGGACCAGGCTCAGCGGGTCGGGGGTGCGCACGCCCCAGGTGGCGCCGTCGGGGCCGTGCGGGTCGGTGAAGGAACCGGCGACCATGCAGACCAGGACGAACGCGGCGAGGGCCGCGTCGAGGGCGAAGGGGTGGGCGCCGAGTCCGCGGCGGGCTCGGGCGAGTGTGCTCACGGCTGTCCACGGTGGTGGTCGGAGTGGAGCTGAGCGGCCACGGTGACGGTCACCGCCCGGCCCGGCACCGGACGTGCCCCGGCGACCGGACGTATCCCGGTGACCGGACGTGCCCCGGCGACCGGACGTATCCCGGTGACCGGATGTGCCCCGGCGTTCGGACGTATCCCGGTGACCGGATGTGCCCCGGCGTCCGTCAGGTACCGCCCGGGATGAGGCCGTCGTCGCCGAGCAGTTCCCGGACGTCGTCCAGGGTCGCGTCCTCGGCGGGGAGGATCAGCTCGGACGGTTCCAGGAAGTCGTCGGGGAGCGGCTCGCCCAGTTCGCGGACCCTGGCGAGCAGGGCCGCGAGGGTGCGGCGGAAGCCGGGCCCGTCGCCGTTCTCCATCTCGGCGAGCAGCTCGTCGTCCAGCCTGTCCAGCTCGGCGAGGTGGCCGGCGGCCAGCCTCACCTGCCCCTCCCCCATGATCCGTACGATCATGTCGCCCTCCTCGGCGTGGGCCACGGCCCGGGCTGCGGCGGGTCTCACCGCCCTGGCTACTGCTTGTCGAAGCGCGGGGTGTCCTGCGGCGCCGGCGCGGGCCGCTCGGTGCGGTCGGCGCCCTCGATGGCCTGCTGTCCGGCGGTGGAGCCGCCGGCCAGCTCGGCCTTCATGCGCTGCAGTTCCAGCTCTACATCCGTACCACCGGAGAGGCGGTCCAGCTCGGCCTGGATGTCGTCCTTGCGCATGCCGGAGGGGTCGTCGAGGGCCCCGGAGGCGAGCAGTTCGTCGATGGCGCCGGCCCGGGCCTGGAGCTGGGCGGTCTTGTCCTCGGCGCGCTGGATGGCGAGGCCCACGTCGCCCATCTCCTCGGAGATGCCGGAGAACGCCTCCCCGATCCGGGTCTGGGCCTGGGCCGCCGTGTAGGTGGCCTTGATCGTCTCCTTCTTGGTGCGGAAGGCGTCGACCTTGGCCTGGAGGCGCTGGGCCGCCAGAGTGAGTTTCTCCTCCTCGCCCTGGAGCGTGGCGTGCTGCGTCTCCAGGTCGGTCACCTGCTGCTGGAGCGCGGAGCGGCGGGAGAGCGCCTCGCGGGCGAGGTCCTCCCGGCCCAGCGCGAGCGCCTTGCGGCCCTGGTCCTCCAGCTTGGACGACTGGGACTGGAGCTGGTTGAGCTGGAGTTCCAGGCGCTTGCGGCTGGTCGCCACGTCGGCGACGCCGCGGCGGACCTTCTGGAGCAGTTCGAGCTGCTTCTGGTACGAGTAATCGAGGGTCTCGCGCGGGTCCTCGGCCCGGTCAAGGGCCTTGTTCGCCTTCGCGCGGAAGATCATCCCCATACGCTTCATGACACCGCTCATGGGCTTCGCGCGCCCCCTTCTGACGGACTCCGGCACCAGCTCTGCGACAGAACCCACAGTACGGGCCCTGCTTCCATTACCGCACTGTTCGGGGACCGATGCGCTCATCCCCAAGGACGACTGCGTACGCTCCTGATCCGGCCCAGGGAGTAGGTGATCCCCGGGGCGGCCGCCCCGGGACACCCGCGAGGGGCCCGGGGTGTGCGCAACGTCCCGTCTGTCCCCTTACAGACGAGTGGTGTTGCGGGATCGTTCCCCGCCGGACTGTGGTCCATGCCGGGAGAGCCCTTACCCTTGGGTTTTGTGTTCCGTAGCCGTGCCAAGGAAGAGAAGGCCGCGACCGCCTCCACGGCGTCGCCGACCGACTCCACGCAGTCCCGCCACCCGCAGGCGCCCAAGGGTCGCCCGACGCCCAAGCGCAGCCAGGCCCAGGGCCAGCGCCGCAGCGTCGCCAATACGCCGACCACGCGCAAGGAGGCCGCCAAGCGGCAGCGCGAGGATCGCCGCACCGCCATGGAGCGTCAACGCAAGGCGCTGGCCAGCGGTGACGAGCGGTACCTGCCGGCCCGTGACAAGGGCCCGGTGCGCAAGTTCGCGCGCGACTTCATCGACTCGCGGTTCAACATCGCGGAGTGGTTCCTGCCGATGGCCGTGGTCATCCTCGTCCTGAGCATGGTCCGCGTGGCCTCGCTGCAGAACGTGGCGCTGCTGCTGTGGCTGGTCGTGATCCTGCTGATCGTGCTCGACTCGATCGTCAGCGCCACGCGTCTGAAGAAGGCCCTGCGGGAGCGCTTCGGTGACGACAACAAGCGTGGCGCCGTCGCCTACGCCCTGATGCGTTCGCTTCAGATGCGGCGACTGCGGCTGCCGAAGCCGCAGGTCAAGCGCGGGGAGCGGCCCTGAGCGGCGCGTCGTTCACCGGGGGCGCGGCGGCGGCCTGGCTCAAGGGGCTCGGCGGTCTGCGGGACGTCGTACGGCAGGAGCTGGTGGCCCGGCAGCTCGACGAGCAGATAGCCGGCCGGTTCCCGGTGGGGCAGCGGCTGCGGGTGCTCGACGTCGGTATGGGCCAGGGCACGCAGGCGTTGCGGCTGGCCCGCGCCGGACACCAGGTGACCGGTCTGGAGCAGGACGCCACGATGATCGCCGCGGCGCGGGAGGCTCTGGCCGGCCAGCCCGCGGGCATCCAGGAGCGGATGCGGATCATCGAGGGCGACGGCCGGGACACCGGGGTGCACTTCCTGCCCGGCAGCTTCGACGTGGTGCTCTGCCACGGCGTACTGATGTACGTGGAGGAGCCCGATCCGCTGCTGGCGGGCCTCGCGCGGATGCTGGCCCCCGGCGGGCTGCTGTCGCTGCTGGCCCGTAACGGCGACGCCCTGGCGATGCGGCCGGGCCTGTACGGCGACTGGGCGGGCGCGCTGACCGCCTTCGAGACCACCGCGTACCGCAACCGTCTCGGCCTCGACGTCCGCGCGGACCGGCGGGCGGCGCTGACCGCGACCCTGGCGGGGATCGGCGCCCCGCTGCACACCTGGTACGGGGTGCGCGTCTTCACGGACACCGCGCCGGACGAGGCCCCCGTCCCGGCCGACGTCGAGGCACTCCTCGCGGTGGAGGAGCGGGCCGGCCGCACCGACCCGTACCGCGGCGTCGCCGCGCTGCTGCACCTGTGCGGGGTACGGGGCTGACGCGCCGCGCGCGCCGGGGTGGGCGCCCGTTCGGGTGCTCCCCGGAAGCCGGGCGTCCGGCCGGTGGCGAGACTGCGGGCATGGACGTTTCCCGGCCCCGCCCCGCCCGGCCCGACGCCCCCGTCGCCGCGCCCCTCACCGCGCCGGTCCGCTCGGCCGCCAACCTCCCCGTACGTGTCGTACGTGTCGTACCCGCCGTACTCGCCCTGCTCGCCGTGCTCACGGGTTGTTCCGGCGTCGACGTGCCGCGGACCCGGCCGGCCGCCGAGCGGGCCGCGGTGCCCCGGGCCGCCGTGCCGCGGGCCGCGAGCGACCTGCAGAGCGACTACCAGCGGGTGATCGAGGACGTACTGCCCTCGGTGGTGCAGATCCAGGCGGGCGACGACCTGGGGTCGGGGGTCGTGTACGACGCCAAGGGGCACATCGTCACCAACGCGCACGTCGTCGGGGACGCCAGGACCTTCCAGGTGACGGCCGCCAACAGCGAGGAACCGCTGCGCGCGACGCTGGTCTCCTCCTATCCGGAGCAGGACCTCGCCGTGGTGAAGCTGGACCGGGTGCCGGACGGGGTGAAACCGGCCTCCCTCGGGGACTCCGCGAAGGTCGAGGTCGGGCAGATCGTGCTGGCGATGGGGTCTCCGCTCGGCCTGTCCTCCAGCGTGACCCAGGGCATCGTCTCGGCGACCGGGCGGACCGTCACCGAGCCCGGCTCGGGCGGCGGTACCGGCGCGACGCTGGCGGACATGGTGCAGACCTCGGCCGCGATCAACCCCGGCAACAGCGGCGGCGCCCTGGTGAACCTCGACGGCCGGGTCATCGGCATCCCCACCCTCGCCGCCACCGACCCCGGCCTCGGCGAGGGGGCGGCGCCCGGTATCGGGTTCGCGATCCCGGCGTCGATGGTGCGGACGGTCGCCGGTCAGATCGTCGCGGACGGCCGGGTCACCGACTCCGGCCGGGCGGCGCTCGGCATCACCGGCCGCACGGTCGTCGACGACGGATACCGGGCCGCCGGGGTGGCCGTGGTCGAGGTGTCCGACGGCGGGGCGGCCGCGGAGGCGGGCCTGGAGTCCGGTGATGTCATCACCCGTCTGGGCGACACGGACATCACCACGATCACCTCGCTCACCGAGGCCCTGGCGACCCGGAAACCGGGCGCCCGCACGGAGCTGACGTACACCCGCGACGACCGCGAGCGGAGCGCCGAGGTGACGCTGGGCGAGCAGTGACGCCGTGCCGCACCCCGCCGCGGTGGACGGGGGTGCGGCACGGCACGTGGACCGGCGTGGACCGGCCCGTGGATCTCTAGGCGTCCTCGGCGTGCAGGCTCATCGGGCCGTAGATCTCCGCGGCGTCCTCGAACAGCCGCACCTGGTCCGCGCCGCCTTCCTTCAGTTCCTTCCAGTACTCCCCGATCCACGACTCGGCGTCCCCTTGCGTGGTGAACTCCTCGGGCTGCACCGCGGGCTGGACCTCCGTCCCGTCGGCCGTCTCGAACCGCCACGCCCATGCCGCCATGTCGCCTCCAAGATGTGAGCACCTGCGGAGCGCGGACCGGATCTTGGTCCCGCTCCCGGTCGCAGCCTATGCGCTCGACCGGGCCCGCCGGGGCGGACCACCGCACCGCACGAGAGCTGCCGGACAGACCCCGAGGGGGGCCTCGGGCGCGCAGGCCGGGCGGTGAGCGGGGAAGATCGGGGCGTGGACGTGACTCTGCTCGGTACCGGTGCCCCCTCGGGACTCCCCCGCCCCGACTGTCCTTGCGCGGCCTGCGCCGCCGCGCAGGGCCCCCACGCGCGGGCGGCGACCGCGCTGCTGGTGGACGGGGCGCTGCTGCTCGACCTGACGCCGGGCGCCGTGTTCGCCGCCGCGCGCTCCGGGCGGTCGCTGGGCGGCGTGGGCCAGGTGCTGCTGTCGCACCCGCACGACGGCCCGGCGGTGGAGGTGCCGGCCGGGCTGCCGCAGCCGGGCCGGGTGCCGGACGGGCGGGAGCTGGCGCTGCTGACCGGCCACCGGGTGCGGGCGGTGGCGATGGACTCGCCGGGTACGGGCTACGCGGTGACCGGTCCCGGCGGGGAGCGGCTGCTGTATCTGCCGCCCGGCTGCGCGCCCGCCGGGCTTGAGGGGCCGGGCGAGGGCTACGACCTGGTCCTCGCGGACGTCGTCGGGCGGCCGGACGCGCTGGCGAGGCTGCGGGCGGTGGGGTCGGTGGGCCCGGCCACCGACGTCGTCGCCGTCCACCTCGGTCACGACGTGCCGCCGGGCGCCGAGTTGCGGCGGCGGCTCGCGGCGGCGGGGGCGCGGGCGGTGCCGGACGGGACGACGCTGACGGTGGGCGCGTACGAGGACGTACCCGATGTTCCGCGCCGGACCCTGGTGCTGGGCGGGGCGCGGTCCGGGAAGTCGGTGGAGGCCGAACGGCGGCTTGAGGCGTTCCCGGACGTGCTCTACGTGGCGACCGGCGGCACCCGGGACGGCGACACCGAGTGGGCCCGGCGGGTGGCCACGCACCGGGAGCGGCGCCCGGGGTCCTGGCGCACCACGGAGACCTGCGACCTGATTCCGCTGCTCAAGGACGACGACGGGCCGCCGCTGCTGATCGACTGCCTCTCGCTGTGGCTGACCGACGCGATGGACGCCGCAGGGGCGTGGGACGACGCGCAGTGGGCGGACGGCGGGGAGCGGGCGCTGCGGGACCGGGTACGGGACCTGACCGAGGCGGTGCGCGGCACCCGCCGTACCGTCGTCGCGGTCTCGAACGAGGTGGGCTCCGGGATCGTGCCGGCCACCGCGTCGGGCCGCCGCTACCGGGATGAACTGGGCCGCCTGAACGCGGCGTTCGGCGCGGAGTGCGAGCATCTGCTGCTGGTGGTGGCGGGCCAGGCGCTGGTGCTACGGGGCTGACCGCCGCCACGGGGGCGGCACCGGGGTGCGGGCGACGATCCGGTGGCCGCCGCCGGCGCCGAGGAGCGTGCAGCCCTGCGCCGTCAGCTCGGTGCGCAGCCGGGCGGTGGCCCGGGGGCCCGGCGGCTGCGCGAGCAGGGCGCGCGGGTCGACGACGTCGACGAGCAGGTGGCCACCGGGGCGCAGCAGGCGCAGCGCGGCGCGCAGTTCGGCACGCGGGTCCGGGGCGCGGTGCAGGTGGAACAGGCTGACGACGTCGTAGCGGGCGCGCAGGCGCGCGGCGAGGTACGGGTCGGCGGGCCGGCCGACGTACGCCTCCTCGACGCGGTCGCGCGCGCGGGCGCGCAGGACGCGGGCGGTGGTGTCCAGGCCGTCGAAGGAGGTGTACGGGAAGAGCCGTCGCGCCGCGTGCGGGAAACACGCGTCCGCGGTGTCCACGTCGAGCCAGCTCTCCGGCTCGGGGCAGCGGCGCAGCAGCGCGCGGGCGGCGAGCCGGTGCCTGAGCCGTACGACCGCCGCGGCCGGTGGGGAGCCGGCCCCCTCCGGGACGGCGGCGGGCGGCGGGTTGCCGAAGACGTGCCGGCAGTCCCGGCAGGTGGCGAGGGCGGCCGGGCGGGGGCGCGGGTGCCCGCCGCGCGGCCGGGGGCGCAGCCGCAGCGATCCGCACCAGGGGCAGTCCTCGCGGTACGGCGCGTACCGGGGAGCGGGCGGTGGGGGTGGTGGTGCGGGTGGCGGTGGGGCGGGCGGTGCGGACATGGGCGGCTCCCGGGCCGGGGACGACGGGACGTGGGCGACTTCGCTGGCGGCGATCCACTCCAGCGACATTCCACTGCAAAACGGAACGTATGGGATACCGGTGCGGGGTGCAACGACGCCGCTCGGGCGGGGACGGGGCGGTCCCTCTGCCGCCCTTGATCCGGGCCGGTACTGTTCGGCGAATGAGCGCGCTGAATCTCGACGACTTCACCGATCTGATCGAGCGCCCGGACAGCGGGGTGCGCCGCGACGCCGAAGCGCGCCGGGAGCGTCAGGTCGTGCCGCCCGGGTCGCTGGGCCGCCTGGACGAACTGGGCGAGTGGCTGGCCGCCGCGCAGTCCGCCGTACCGGTGCGGCCGGTCGCGCGGCCGCGGGTGGTGCTCTTCGCCGGCGACCACAAGGTGGCCGAACTCGGCGTGTCGGCACGGGCCGCGGGCAGCGCCGGCGACCTGGTGCGGGAGGTCCTGGCGGGCGGCCGTCCGGTGTCCGTGCTGGCCCGGCGCCTGGACGTACCCGTGCGGGTCGTCGACATGGCCCTCGACTGCGACGCCGACGGCCTCCCGGCCGAGGTCGTGCGGCACCGGGTGCGGCGCGGCGGCGGCCGGATCGACGTCGAGGACGCGCTGACCCTCCAGGAGGCGGAGGCCGCGTTCCGCGCCGGGGTCGCGGTGGCCGACGAGGAGGCCGACTCCGGTACGGATCTGGTGGTGCTCGGCGATGTGAGCGTGGGCGGGACGACGGCGGCGGGGGTACTGGTCGCGGCGCTGTGCGGGACGGACGCGTCGGTGGTCACCGGACGCGGCGGACTGGCCATCGACGACCTCGCCTGGATGCGCAAGTGCGCGGCGATCCGGGACGCGTTGCGGCGGGCCCGTCCGGTGCTCGGGGACCAGCTCCAGTTGCTGGCCGCGGTCGGGGGCGCGGACCTGACCGCGATGACCGGGTTCCTGTTGCAGAGCGCGGTACGGAAGATGCCGGTGATCCTGGACGGGGTGGTGGCGGCCGCCTGTGCGCTGGTCGGCCAGCGGATCGCGTTCCGCGCGCCGGACTGGTGGCTGGCGGGCCACGACAGCGGGGAGCCCGGCCAGGCCAAGGCGCTGGACCGGATGGCCCTGGAGCCGCTGCTGACGCAGGGGCTGACGGTGGGTGAGGGCGCCGGGGGTCTGCTGGCCCTGCCCCTGGTGCGGGCCGCGGCGGCACTGGCGGCGGAACTCCCGGTCACCGCCGAGGAAGCCGAGGCGGAGACGGAGACCGAGGCGGAGACCGAGGCCGCGGCGGAGACCGAGGTCACCGAGGGGGCGTGAGCCCGTCGGCGGGGTGCGTCCGGCGGGCCCGGGTGCGCCCGTCACCCGGCGGCCACCTCAGGGCGAGGGCGCGCGGCCCGGCCGTCGGCCGGGTCACCTGTGGTCGAGCGTTCGGGGGGCCGGGTCCGGGCGGCCGCCGATCCAGTCCTGGACGGCGCGGCGGGGGCCGGACCAGCGCCGGTCGTGGTGGTAGGCGCGCAGCGCCGCCCGCGCGCGGGCCCGCGGGCGGCGGCCGTAGAAGCGCCGGGCCCAGGGCGAACCGGGCCGGGCCAGCCGTACCGCGCCGACCAGCGCGACGAGCGGCACGATCACCCCGAAGAGGGCGAGCCGGGCCTTGCCCTTGCCCAGCGCGACGAGCGCGAGGACGAAGTCGGCGGCCACCGTCGTGATGACGTTGGCCCGGTCCCGCAGTTCGTCCTGCGACAGACCGTCCACCCCGAACGGCGTGAACCCCGCGAGCACCAGCCCCACCAGCGCCGCCGTCAGCGCCACCACCTCCACGCTCTTGCGGCCCGCCTCCGTCCAGTACACGTCGTCCAGATGCAGGATCAGCGCGAACTCGTCCAGGACCAGGCCCGCCCCGGTCCCGAAGACCACCGCGCACGTCGCGGAACCGAAACCCCGTCCGCCGCCCGCCACCGAACCGAACCCGCCGACGACGGTCAGGACGACCCCGGGCACCACATGGTGGATGTGCACCCCGCCGGCCCGGACGTTGCCGAACGGTCCCTTGCCCGCGCGGATAAGCCGGGTGACGACCCGGGTGATCACGAACGTCAGCACGAACGCGACCAGCGCGAGGAGCAGCGGCAGCTTGCCCGGTTCGGCGATGTTGCGCTGCCACCAATCTCCCATACGCGCACTTTATCCCCGGGTGTCCCCGCCTGCCCGGGGCGCCCCGGGGGCCGCCGGGTAGTCTGCGCCGGTGTCCGAGAACCCCGCCCGCGACGGCCTGCGCTTCGCCTTCGGCACCCTCACCGCGTTCCCGGTCCGGGTGACCCGCTGGGACCGGACGGCCGCGCGCGGCGGCATGCTCTGCGCCCCGCTGGCCGGCCTCGCGGTCGGGGTCGCGGCCGCCGCCGCGGGACTGGTCCTGCTGCTGCTCGGCGCGGGCCCGCCGCTCGCCGCCGTGGCCACCGTCGCCGTACCCGCGGCCCTCACCCGGGGACTCCACCTCGACGGGCTGGCCGACACCGCGGACGGGCTCGGCAGCGGCAGGCCCGCCGAGGACGCGCTGCGGATCATGAAACAGTCCGACATCGGGCCGTTCGGCGTCCTCACCCTCGTCCTGGTGCTGCTCGCCCAAGCGGCCGCCCTGGCGCAGGCGTACGGCACCTCCTGGAGCCGGGGCGCGCTCGCCGCCGTGGTCTCGGCGACCGCCGCCCGCCTGGCCCTCACCCTGGCCGCCCGTGCCGGGGTGCCGGCGGCCCGCCCGGAGGGGCTCGGCGCGGCGGTCGCCGGTGTGGTCCCGGTGCGCGCGGCGCTGGGGACGGCCGCCGCCGTCGC
>NZ_BAABIG010000056.1:0-155116 GCF_039542605.1 Streptomyces ziwulingensis | reverse complement strand
ACTCAACGAGTGATCACGCCATTAGAAACGGTGTCTAAGTGAGCATGGTAACCGAATGGGCGGCAGCCCGGCTTTGTGGCAGGCGGCACAGCCGCTGCAGCCCGCCGAGACCCTGATCGCGTGCGTCGTGTCGCCGGGTTTCGACAACGCCGACTACCGCATCCTGTGACCGATGGCCCCGCCCGCTCACTCGGGCACCGGCGGCCCGTCGACATGAGGAACACCGCGTGAGACGACACCCCGCTCCGGCCGACAGCCGCGAAGCGGGGTGTATTCGATTCACACCGGTGTACTGGGCCACACAGGGGCGTGCGCATTCGGGTCAGTGTGCGCGCTGACCCAAGTTGGCTATGGCGCTTCCCATTTCGCGGGGTGAGTCTTTCGGTATCGCTTCCGTATTCGAAGGGGTCCGGCGCCCCACACGCCTTGGAGCGCACATGTCCAGCACACCTGAAACAGGAGAAGACCCCGAGGCGGCACCCCCCGGTTATCGGACCGCCGAAAGCATGGCGGGTGAAGAGGCGGTCACCGGGTTCGTCGACTCGCTCGATCCGGTCGGAGGCCACCTCGCCGACCTCGTGATCGAGACGGTTTTCGACAAGCTGTACCGCCGTCCCGGCCTGAGTCACCCCGAACGGGAGATGGTGACCCTGGCCGTGCTCGCCGCGCTCGGCGACACGGAGAGCCAGTTGACGCTCCATCTCGGCATCGCTCACCGCCTGGGGATCGCCCCGTCGAAGGTGATCGAGATCTTCGCGCACACCAGCGCCTACGCGGGATTTCCGCGGGCCCTGAACGCCGTCGAAACGGCGAAACAATTCTACGGGGAGCTAGGCGTTCTGCCCTTGGCGCAGAACCAGCAGGCACGGTGAATTCTCCCGCTCCCCCGGCACCGTTCCCAGCCGCAGCGGCATTTCCCACCTCGGCACCATTTCCCACCTCAGCACCATTTCCCACCTCAGCGGCATTTCCAGCCCCAGCCAAAGCCCCAGCACTGAAAGGTGCCTTCATGTCCGTACGGACCGCAATCCTCTTCCCCGGGCAGGGCGCCTATCTGCCAGGCGTCCTCGCCGAACGGGCGAATCGTTTCCCCAGGGCCGTCGAGGTGCTGGAGACGATCGACGAGGTGGTGACCGCCCGGGGCCACGAACCGGTCTCCGCGCTGCTCCTCGACCGGGACGCGCCCTCCCTCCAGGACCTCCTGGAGGGCGACAGCGACCGGCTGGACCTGGCGATCTACGCCACCAACGCGGTGGCGGCCGAACTGCTGGCCGGGCTCGGGGTGCGGGCCGACGTCCTGATGGGGCACAGCTTCGGCGAGTTCGCCGCGCTGTCCGCGGCGGGAGCGATCTCCGTCGCCGACGTCGCGAGCATGGCCTGCGCACGGATCGAGGCCTTCCGCCGGGCCGCGCCGGAGGAAGGCGGCCTGGTGGCACTGGACATCGCCGCGTGGCGGGCCGACCACCTGGTGGGTCTGCTGGACGAACCCGGGCTGCGCACAGCGATCGACAACGGTCCGGGCCAGACCGTCCTCTCCGGACCGCTGCCCTCCCTGAAGACGGTGGAGAAGACCGCGACGGAACTGGGCATCCGGGCCACCCGGCTGCGCGCCGGGTACGCCTTCCACAATCCCCTGCTGAACGACGCCGCGGACCTGTTCCGGCAGGCCACGGCGGACGTGGTGATCAGCGCTCCCCGCACGCCCGTGTTCTCCCCGATCCTCGGACGTCACGTCGTCGGCGCCGAGGACGCCCGCGAGGTCGTCGAACGGAACATGATCGCCCCGGTGCCGTTCTACGACGCGCTGCTCACCCTGTTCCGGCAGGGCACGCGGCTCTTCGTCGAGGCGGGTGCGCGGCAGGCGCTCAGCGGGATCGTCCGCTCCTCGCTTCCCACCGCGGCCGTCGCCGTCCCGCTGCTGCCGAGCCGCGGTGACCTGGACGGCATCGCGGCGGCCCTCGACGAAGCCGGTGTCCGCACCCGGTGGCAACCGGACGACCACCACGCACCGGGCGAGGCGGCAGACCCGCCGGAAACCGAACCGGCCCTCGCCGCCGAGGACGCGCAGTCCGGCGGACGGCCCGAGCTGCTGGGCGAACTGGCCGCGCTGTACGCCGACGACCTCGGATTCCCGGCCGAGATGCTCACCGCGGACATCGACCTGGAGGCGGACCTGGGCGTGGACTCGGCGAAGCAGACCGCGCTCTTCGAACGGGTCCGCCGCCAGTACCGCCTGCCGGACGTCCAGGGCGAACGCCGTGCCGAGGCGACCACGCTGGAGCGAATAGCGGAACTGGTCGAGGAACTGCGCCGATGACGGCCGCCGACGAATCCGACGAACTGATCGCCGTGGTGGGCATCGGAGTGGCCGTACCGGGCGCCGGCAGCCCCGCGGAACTGTGGCGGACGCTGAACGGAACGCGCGACGCCTTCAGCGAACCGGGTGACCGCTTCGACCTGCGCCACTTCTGGTCCGACGATCCGCACGAGGAGGACAAGACCTACGCGCGCCGGGCGGGGTACCTGCACGACCTGCGGCCGCACCCCGATCTGGAGAAGCTGGAGAAGGAGGAGGGCGACGGACCCGGCCGGGACGACGCGGAGCGGTGGCTGTGGCACGCGCTGTTCCAGGCCCGCGAACACGTCCGTACCGGCCCGGACCGCCCGTGCGCCGCGTACGTCGGCGCCTGGCCGGGCGGCAGTCAGAGTCTCGTCGAATCCGCGTTCGTGGACGCCGTCACCCGCCCGGTCGAGGACAGCGGGCAGGCCGAGCGGGTCCGGGCGGCGCTGCTCGCGCACTACCGGCACGCCCTGCCGCTGGCCGACGCGGCCACACCGGACGCGGTGGTGCGCAAGGTGTTCGCCCGGTTGCCCGAGCCGGTGACCGAGTCGTGCGTCGTGGACACCGCGTGCGCGTCCTCGCTCTACGCGGTCGATCTGGGAGCCAAGGCGCTCCTCGCCGGCGAGTGCGAGATCGCCTACTGCGGCGGCATCACCGTGGTGGATCCCACGATGGCGGTGATGTTCGCGAAGTTGAGCGGCCTGTCGCCGCGCGGCCGGGTGCGGGCCTTCACCGAGGCGGCGGACGGCACCCTGTTCAGCGACGGCGCGGGCATCGTCGCGCTGAAGACCCTGCGGCGGGCGCGGCAGGACCACGACACCGTGCACGGCGTGCTGCTCGGTTTCGGAGCGGCGGCGGACGGCCGCGGGAAGTCGATCTCCGCACCCAATCCGTCCGGTCAGCGCCGGGCGATCGAGCGCGCCCGGTCCGTCAACTCGCTCTCGTCCGGCCAGGTCGACTGGGTCATCGCGCACGGAACCGGCACCGCTGCCGGCGACCGGGTGGAGTCGCAGGTGCTGTCCGCTCTCGGACCGGCGTCGGGCCAGCTCTGCACCAGCAACAAACCCGTCTTCGGCCACACGGGCTGGACCGCCGGCGTCGTCTCCCTGATCCACGCGCTGCTGGGACTGCGGCACGGCTGGGTGCCGGCCCAGCTCGGCCGGTCCGAGGCCGTGGACGAACCCCCCGCCGGCCTGGACGTACCCGCGGGACCGGTGCGGTTCGGCCCCCGTCCCGGAGGGCGCCGCACGGTCGGGATCTCGGCGTTCGGCTTCGGCGGCACCAACGCCCACCTGCTGGTCGCCGACCGCGGCGAGGAGGCCGGCCTGCGCTCCGGGCCGCCGTCCCGGCCGGCCGGGACGGACCTGGTCCTGGTGGCGTGGGCGGCCCACCTGCCCGGCGACCCCGCCCCCGACGCCGTCCGCGACTGGCTGCGCGGCGCCGCGGCCGCTCCCCCGGCGTCGTTCCCGGACCCCTATCCCGCCGCGCGACCGTCCGAGGTGCGGCTGTCCGCCCGGACCCTGCCCGTCGTCGACCCCGCTCAACTGATGGGGTTGCAGGCCGCGGCGCGCCTCGTCGGGGAACACGGCGAACTCTGGTCGGACCTGCGCGAGACGACCGGGGTGATAGCCGCCCACACCGGCCTGCCGCGCGGACTCGTCGGCACCGCGGTGCGCTGCTACGCCCACGACGCGGCCGTGCTCCTGGGCCGGCCCGGCGCCGGGCCGGACTTCGCCGACGCCGCCGGACGGCTGGAGGCGACGCGCCGGCACTTCCCCGCCTGCACGGAGGACTCCCAGGCAGGCGTGCTGCCCAACGTCATCGCTTCGCGCATCGCCGCCCGGTACGACCTGCACGGTCCCACCCTCGCGGTGGACGCCGGCGTGGACAGCACCCTCACCGCGCTCCGGGTGGCCCGGAGATATCTGCGGACGGGTGAACTGGACCTCGCCCTGGTACTGGCGGTCAACGGCAACGCCACCCCGGCGAACGCGGCCGTGGCCGGAACCGGTACGACACCCCTCGCCGAAGGCGCCTTCCTCCTCGCGGTGACCACCGCGGACCTGGCCGAACGCCGGGGATGGCGGACACTGGCCCGGCTGTCCCTCACCGGGCCGATCGCCGGGGCCGGTACCGCGGCCGTACGGGCCGAGCCCGCACGCAGTTATCTCGCCGCGGAACACGCGGTCGCCCTGCTGCGGGCCGTGGAGTCGGGCGGGCCCGCGGTCCGGTTGCCCGGCCGCCACGACGACACGGTGCTGACCGTCTCGCCCGCCGGGACCCCGCGTCCGCCCGCTCCGCCCCCGGCCTCGCACCTGACGACGCGGTACACGCGAGGCTTCGTCCGCGCGGCGCCGCCCCCACCGGCGCCGTCGGCCCCCGGCCGGTCCACCGAGGCGTCCCTGCCGCCGCGAGGACTGCTGCTCGCGGAGTCCGCCGAAGCCGCGGCCCGGATCGAGGCCGAGGCGCGGGAGAGCGGCACCACGGTGTTCGTCCTGCCGGCCGGCGCCGGCGGGCGGGTGGCCGACCACGACCACGCCGCACTGCTCACGGCCGCCGATCGTGCCGCGCCGCACCTCACCGTGGTCGGTGACCTGCCCGGCCTGTCCCTGCACCGCGTCCTCGCCCTGCACGAGGCGACGTTCGTGGCGGTGCGGCGGCTGTGGCCGCGCTGGCGGCCGGACAGCTCCCTGACCGTCCTGCTGGGCGGCGCGACGCGGGCGAGGGCGGCCGTACCGGCCGCTCTGTTCGAAGGGCTGGTCAAGAGCGCGCGCTGGGAGCGGCCCGACGCCGTCGCGGTCGCCGTGACCACGGACGAGGCGGTGGACGGCGCGCTGCTGCACCGGGTGGCGGCGGAGCGTACCGGCGCGGCCATGCCCCCGCCGGTCGTCCGCCACCTGCGCGGCGAACGCTGGACCGAGGTCCTGCACCCCGCGCCGCTCCCGGACGCGGTACCGGAGTTCGACCTGCTTCCCGACGACTGCGTCGGCATCGTCACGGGCGGGACCAGCGGGCTGGCGCGGGAACTGCTCCGCGCGCTGCCGCCACGGTTGCGGCCACGCCTGTGGCTGCTGGGCCGCACCCCGATCGACGGCCCCGCACCGCGGGACGGCGGCACGGCCACCGGCGAACCGTACGCCACGACGCGGACCGACCTCGTCCGGCAGCTCCGGGAGGAACTGCCGGACCTGTCCACGCGGGAGGTCGTGGAGCACGCGGACGAGATCCTGCGCCACCGCGAGGTGCACCGTGCGCTGCGCGCCCTCGGAGCACGGTTCGGTGACGACCAGGTGCGGTACGCCACCTGCGACATGACCGACGAAGACCGGGTCCGGAACGTCGTCGGCCGGGTGCTGCGCGACGAGGGGCGGGTCGACTTCGTCCTGCACGCCGCCGGACAGGTGGCCTCGACACTGCTGCGGAACAAGTCACTCGACGCGTTCCGCGCGGTACGGGACACGAAGGTCCTGGGACATCACCACCTCGAAACCGCCCTCGCGTCCCATCCGCCGCGCCTGTGGTGCAACATCGGCTCCTACTCCGGGACGGCCGGTGCGCCCGGGGACACGGACTACGCGTCCGCCAACGCCTACCTGGCGGCCGCGGCCGAGGCCGCGACCGGGCCGGCGCAGGTGACCATCGGGTTCACCATGTGGCGGCAGACCGGTATGGGAGCCGACGACCTGTTCCAGGAACACGTCGCCCGCCAGGGGCAGTTCACTCCGATCTCCAGCGAGGAGGGCGCCGCGCAGTTCCTGGCGGAGCTGCGCGCGGCGCCGCTGGCCAGCGGTGCCGCGGTCTACCTCGGACCGGCCGAACGCGACCGGCTGCGGGAGCACCGGCCCGGCCTGGTCCGGGACGAACAGCCGCCGTGTCCCGCGGGCAGGCAGCGGCCCGCCTGGTGGAAGCGGCGCCCGGCGGACACCGGTGACGTGGAGTGGACCCACCTGGTGGACCCGGACCCGGAGCGCCACCTCCTCGACCACCTGGTCGGCGGGAAGCCGACCGTGCCGGCGACCTTCGTCCTGGACCTCGCCGCGCACGCCGCCGAGGCGCTCGTACCCGGCGCCGTCACGACGGGGTTCCGCGACGCCCGCTTCGACACCTTCATCCGTCCGTTCAGCCGCAAGGTGCCGGCCCCGCTGCGCATCCGCGCACGCGTCCTGCCGGACCGGCCGGGCGAGAGTGGCCCGCCGCGGACCGCGGTCGCGGTGAGCGTCCACTCCGACACCCTCGACCCGAGCGGCGCGCTGCGGCCGGGAGCGCTACGGCACTTCCAGGCCGTCGTACTGCTGGACCGGGACCGGCGGGAGAAACTCCCGCGACATCCCGCCCCCCGCCCGCGCTCGCCGGTTGCGGCGCGGGACGCGTACGCCGCGCCGGGCGCTCCGGTGTCCCTGCGCGGTCCCTTCCGCAACCTGTCGCACTGTCAGGTGGACGGCACGACGGCGTACGGCACCTGGACCCCCTCGCTGGCCGGACACCCCTGGCTGCGCACCCTGACCACGCCGGCGCTCTTCCTGTGCGCCGCCCTGCGGACGCTCGCCCTCAGGCCGGCGACCGCCGGTCACCAGCCGTTCTTCGTACCCCGGTCGATCGGGCACATCGAGCTGTCCACGGAGGGCGCCAACGACCACGACCTGCTGCTGCGGTACGGACACGGGCTCACGGTGTCGTCCGACGACGGCGGGACCTGCCGGGGCACCACGCCGGACGGGCAGGTGCTGACCCTGCTGACGGGGATCGAACTGGCCGACCTCGCCGGCCGGAGGGCGTCATGAGGGACTGGCGCTGTGTCGTCACCGGGGCGACCTCCGGTATCGGCAGGGAGATCGCCCACGGGCTCGCGGCCGCCGGCGCCGCGCTGGCTCTGGTCTGCCGCGACCGGGGCAGGGGCGAGGCCGTGGCGGCCGAGCTGGCCGGCTCCTGGCCGGACCCGGAGATCCGCCTGTTCGTCGCGGACCTCGCCGTCCTCGACGACGTACGCTCCGTCGCGCGGGAGATCCGCCGGCACTGGGACCGCGTGGACGTGCTGGTCAACAACGCCGGGACGCACGACGTCCACCCCTCGGTGAGCCCGGACGGGTTCGACCGGATGATCGCCACCAACCATCTCGGCCCGTTCCTGCTGACCCACCTCCTGCTCGACCCGCTCCGCGAGGGCGCCCCGTCCCGGGTCGTCACGGTGGCGTCCGAGGCACACCGCAGCGTCCTGCGCCTCGACCCGTACTCCTTCGCCGATCCCCGGCCGTACGGACCGCTCGGCTCATGGCACGTGTACGCGCGGTCCAAGCTGCTGAACGTGCTCACCACCCAGGAGGCGGCGCGGCGGTGGGCGCGGTACGGGGTCACCGCCCACGCCCTGTGCCCCGGCCTGGTGTCCACCGGGCTCGTCCGGAACATCCCCCTGGTGCCCGGGCTCCTCGCCCTCGCCGAACACACACCGCTGGTCCGCAGCCCCGCGCAGGGCGCACGGCCCGCCCTGCGGCTGGCGGGCGATCCGGAGTTCGCCCGCCGCGGCGGCGGGTTCCACTCCTGGATGCCGGTCGCCCGCCTGCTCCCGCCCGCGCCCCTGCGGCTCCGGCCGGCCTTGCGGCGCGCGGTCTGGGAACGCTCGGCGGAACTGGTCGGACTGCGCGACACCGACGCGTCCCCCGCGCACCGCCGTCCCGGCCGCCCTCCGGACCGCGGTCCGGACCGTACGGAGGTCACCGCTCATGAATGAGACACGTCCGGACGGCGGTTGGACCTCGCCCGGCCCCATGAACGGCACCGACACGCTGTTCTGGAGGCTCAGCAAGGACCCCCTGACACGTCCCCACGTCGCCTGGCTGTGGTTCCTGGAGAGCGCCCCCGAAGGGGACGCCTTTCTGCGGGCCTGCGCCGGGGCGACCCGCCGGCTGCCCCGGCTGACGCACCGCGTGGCGGAGGCACCGCTGCGCACGGGCCTGCCCGCGTGGACCCCGGACCCGGACTTCCGGCTGGCCCGGCACGCGCACCGCATGCGCCTGCCCGCTCGCGGAGGCCGGCGCGAGCTGCTGGACCTGGTCGAATGGAGGATGTCGGCGGCTTTCGACCCCCTCCACCCGCCGTGGGAGATCACCCTGGTCGAAGGCTATGAGACGGACCGGGCCGCCATCGTCCTGAAGTGGCACCACAGTCTCGGCGACGCGGTCACCATGGTGGCCGCGGTCCGTCGCCTGATGGCCGCCGACCCGCCCGGNCGGCCCGCCGCGCCGCCGCCCGGCTGCGGCCGGCCCGGCGCGGCGCTCGGCACCCCTGCCGCCCTGTCCCGTGCCGCGCACGGTCTGGCGCGGGACACCCGCACGGTGCTGCGGGAGGGGGTGCACGCCCTGTCGGTGCCGGGCGCCGCCGGTGGGGCGGCCCGGCTCGCCGGCCGTGTCGCCGCCCAACTGCTCCAGCCGGTGTCCCCGTCACCGCTGCTCGCCGAGCGCAGCTCCGCGATCCACTGCGACACGGTCACCGTCCCGCTCGCCGGGCTGAAGGCGGCCGGCCGGGCGGCGGGGGTGTCGGTGACCTCCGCGTACGTCTCGGCGGTGCTGGGGGCGTTCCACCGGTACCACGACCACCACGGGCTGGTCCGCGCCACCCTGCCGGTACTCGTCCCCATCAGTTTCCGGGAGCGGCACGAGACGGGCGCCGGCAACCTGGTGGCCGGCCTGCTGATCCCGGGGCCGATCGGCGACATGTCCGCGCGGACCCGCATGCTCCGCGTGCACCACGCGGTCACCGAGGCGCGCGGCACGGTGTCCAGAGGGGTCTTCGCGGTAATGGCCGACCTGGGCGCGCTCGTGCCCGGACCGCTGTACGCGCCACTGGCCCCGGCGCTGCTGCGCGCGGTCGACGTGGTGGTCACCAGCGTCCCCGGGCTGCCGGGCACCGCGCGGGCGGCGGGCGCACGGGTGGTGAACGCCGTGCCCTGGGCGCCGCGCGGCGGTGCGGCGGCCAACATCTCCATGGCCTCGCACGGCGACCTGTGCGGCATCGGCACGAACCTGGACCCGGCGGCCGTCACCGACCCGCGGCTCTTCCTGCGCTTCCTGGAGGAGAGCTTCGAGGAGACACTCGCCCACGCGTGACGCCCTCGGGGGCGGTCTTCGGCGTACGGCCGGAAGAACCCCGCGCACGGTACACACCATCCCGCCACCGGCGGCGCGCGA
This sequence comes from Streptomyces ziwulingensis, assembly GCF_039542605.1. NCBI lineage: Bacteria > Bacillati > Actinomycetota > Actinomycetes > Kitasatosporales > Streptomycetaceae > Streptomyces > Streptomyces ziwulingensis. The sequence goes on along the minus strand of NZ_BAABIG010000056.1, from coordinate 145,594 downwards.
CGCCGCGACGCCGGACGACGGCGGGGCGAACACTAGGAGAAACGGTGCGGCTCCCTCTGGAAACGGAACTGCCGGCGGAACGGATACGCCTGCTGCACACCCTGTCCACCCTGTCCGACGAGGTCTTCGAGTCGGGACCCACCCTCTGCGCGGGATGGTCGCCGCGAGACGTGCTCGGGCACCTGCTCGGGGTGGACCGCCTCCTCACCTTCTACCGTCCGTGGCGCCACCTCGCGGAAGTCAACCGGCGGCAGGTGCGGCGAGCCCGCGGGCTGTCCCGGGACCGGCTCATGGCCGAGGCCCGCGCCTGGGCCCGAAGGCCCGCCTGGAGCAGCAGGCTGGCCGCTCTGACCGCCCTGGGAGACCTGGCGGTCCACCATCAGGACATCGTGCGCGGCCTGGGCGTGGACCGCGACCTGCCGCTCTCCGTGCCGTCGTACATCCTCTGGGACGGAGCCATGCTCAGTAGCTGGTCCAACCTGCGCATCCTCAGGTACCGCGTGATCCCCACCGACGGACACCCCCCGCTCGGTCCGCCGGAAGCCCTGCGCCTGCCCGAAGTGCTGGGCGGCAGCGAGGCGTTGGGCATGTGGCTGGCGGGACGTGACAGCGTGGCCGGGGAGCTGCGCTTCACCTCGTCCGAGCCGGTGCGCCCCGGTCACCGGGCCGGCCGGCCGGTTGGGAGGGCGAGCCGGTGAGCCCCGAACCGATCGCCGCCCGGCGGGTCCTGGTCGACGGCGTCTCCACGCTCTACTACGAACACGGTGCGGGCACCCCGGTGCTTCTGGTGCCCGGCGTCGCGTCGAGCGCGCGCGACTGGTTCCCGGTGATGCGGGAACTGGGCGACACCTGCCGCGTACTGGCGCCGGCGCTTCCCGGGCTGGGCGGCACCGGCCCGCTGCCCGGCGTGGAACCGCCGCGGGTGGCGTCCTTCCTCGCCGGCTTCCTCAAGGCGCTGGGCGTCGACGGCGTCACGGCCGTCGGACACTCCTACGGCGGCCTCCTCGTCGCCGAACTCGCGCTCTCCCACCCCGAACTGGTGGACCGGCTGGTGCTGGTCGACGCCAGCGGTCTCGGCCGGGCGGCCCATCCGGCGGCCCTCGCGCTCGGAGTGCTGCCCGCCCGCGCGGCGGACCTGGTGTCGTGGCTCACGGCCGTACCCGGATTCGAGGCCGCCATGGCCCTCTCCAGCCTGCTGCTGCTCCGGCAGCCTTGGCGGGTCCCCCCGCAGACCTGGCTGGCCCAGGCGCGGCTGTCCGGTTCGCGGCAGGCCGTGCGGACCTCCTTGGAGGTCTTCCGGGAGGGCGCGAACCTCACCGGGCAGCGCCCCGGCATCCTCGTGGTGGACCGGCTCGCCGACATCCGGGTTCCGACCCTGGTCGTGTGGGGCGCCACCGACTGCCTGTTCCCGCTCTGGCAGGCACGGTCGGCGGTCCGTGAGCTGCCGAACGGCAGACTCGTGGTGCTCATGGGCGCCGGTCACGTCGCCCACCTGGACCGGCACACCGACTTCATGGACGCCGTCGGGCCGTTCGTGCGCGACCGCCTCGACCGGGTCCCCTGACGGCCACCGACGCACGGCGCGGAAGCCGCGGTGGAGAAACACGGACGAGAGGGAGGAACGCACATGACCGGTCCGGGCACGGGCGGCTCGGAGGAGCCGCCGCGACACCTCACCACCGGGGCCCGCGACGCCCCGTCCCGTGAGGAACGGCACGACGTCGTGATCGTGGGTTCGGGAGTGGGCGGCAGCATCGCCGCCTTCCGGCTGTCCCAGGCCGGCGTACGCAACGTGGTGCTGGAACGCGGGCGGCGCTGGCCCCTCACTCCGGCGGGCACGACGTTCCCCGCCTTTCCCTCGGTGGACCGGCGGCTCATCTGGCTGGACCGCGACTCCGCCCCCTTCACCGCGCCGCGCGCCTCGCCGTGGGCGCACCTCTTCAAAGCGGTCAGGTCGGCCCTGCCGCGGTCCACCGGGCTGCTCGACGTGATCGCCGAGGAGAACGCGATCCTGGTGTGCGGCGCCGGTGTCGGGGGCGGCACCCTGGTGTACGGGGGAGTGCTGGCGCAGCCCCGGCCGGAGGCTTTCCACCGGGTCTTCCCGGCGGAACTGGACTACGAGCGACTCGACCGGGTCCACTACCCCCGGGCGCGGCGCCGGCTGGGCGGGGCGGCGTTCCCCGAGGACCTGCTGGCCGAAGCGCCCTACCGGGCCCACCAGGTCTTCGACCGGGCGGCGCGCGCCTGCGGGCTGCCGACCACGAGAATCACCAGCACCTTCGACTTCGACGTCGTACGGGACGAACTGCGCGGTGTGCGGCCTCCGGCCGCGGTGATCGGCCAGTACCACTTCACCGGATGCGACAGCGGAGCCAAGCTGAGCGTGGACCGCACCTACCTGGCGCGGGCGGAGGCCACCGGCCGGACCCTGCTGCGTCCGCTGCACCGGGTGACCGGCCTGTCGCTGGACCGGTCGGACCGCTACCGGGTGGTCACCGAGCACCTGGCCGAGGACGGCACCGTGCGCGAACGCGTCGTCTTCCGCTGCGACCGGCTGATCCTCGCCGCCGGGGTGCACACTCCCCGTCTGCTGACCGCGGCCCGGGAGACCGGCGCGCTGCCGCGGCTGTCCGCCCGCGTCGGGGAGGGCTGGGGCGCGAACGGGGACCACGTCGCCGCGCTGCGGACCGCGGCCCTGCCGGCCGGTACGGTCCAGGGCGGCCCCTCCGCCACCATGGTGCACGACGCCGCCGGCACGGTCGGGGTGATGCACTCGCCGCTCACCACGCCGTTCGGCCTGGGTGGACTGGTCTGCCTGGGGATGGGCCTGTCGGACCGCTTCGGCACCTGGGTGGCGGCCCCGGACGGCCGCACCCGGCTCGTCTGGGACCCGGCCCACGAGGCCGGTGCGAGGGCACAGGTCGAGGACGTGGTGCGGCAGGTGGCCCGGCACCTGCCGGACGCGAAGGTGACCCCGTTGCGGACGTCGCGGCCGGTCACCGCCCACGCGGTGGGCGGCGTCCGGCTGGGCCGGGCCACCGACGCCCACGGCAGGCTGCACGGGTATCCGGGGCTGTACTGCCTGGACGGTGCGCTCATGCCGGGAAGCACCGGCGCCGTCAACCCCGCCCTGACGATAGCCGCGGTCGTGGAGTACTGCCTCGACCACCTCGTCACGGACTTCCTTCAGTGACCGGGGCGGCCGGCGGCGTCCTCCGGCCGTCGCCGGACCGCGGGGGTCGTCACGCGGTCCGGCGGTCGCCTCTCGTGTCGGAGCCCGCGTCCGTGTGGCGGCCGTCCGCGTGCGGGCCGTACCAGTCGAGGCACAGCACGGTGGCGTCGTCCTTCACCTCGCCGTGGCAGGCGTCGCTGACCGCGGCGACCAGGGCGCGCACCGCCTCCCGGGGGTGCTCGTCGGCGGTGGCGCGGATCAGGGCGGGCAGGTCCACGGACGCCGCCTCGCGTTCCTGCATGCCGTCGGTGTAGAGCACGAGGCGGTCGCCGGGGCGCAGGTCGATGTCCTGCACCAGGTAGGCGCCCTGGGTGACGACGCCGAAGGGCAGGTTGATGCGGAGCGGGACCTCCTCGACCTCGCCGTCGCGCAGCCGCAGCGGCCAGAGGTGTCCGGCGTTGACGAGCTGGGCGCCGGACCCGTCCAGGGCGACGCGCAGCAACTGGCCGGTGGCGAAGGTGCGCCGGCCGTGGTCGAGGAGGGCCTTGTGGGTCTGGCGGGCCTGTTCGGCGAGGTCCGCTCCGGCGCGGCGGGCGCCGCGGGAGGCGTTGACCACGAGGGTGGCCATCAGTGAGGCGTCGACGTCGTGGCCCATGGCGTCGGTGATGGACAGGTGCAGTATGTCCTGGTCGAGGCTGTAGTCGTAGGTGTCGCCGGCGATGTCGGAGGCCGGGACCAGGGCGCCGGCGAGGGCGAACTCGGCGGCTTCGCAGGAGGGTGCCGAGGGCAGGAGCTGACGCTGGATCTCGGCGGCCAGTGTGACCGTGGCGGTGCGGTTGCCCCAGTGGTAGAGGTCGGTGAACCGGCGGTCGGTGACGATGATGTACGCCAGCGCGTGCGCCGCCTCCGCGATCTCGTCCAGCGCGTCCGGTGCGACGTCGTCGAGGAACAGCTCCAGCACGCCTATGGCGTCGCCGCGGTTGGTGACCGGCGCGAGCACCCGCTCGCCCCGGTCGCGGCTCGGGGCCCGCACCAGCTTCTGGGTGCGCAGGACCTGGTCGTAGAGGCTGCCGTCGAGGGGGATACGGCTCCCGTGGCGGTCCTGGCGCGCCGCCGTCTCCTCGGTGACCCGGAGCAGTCGCCGGCCGACGACGTCGACGAAGAGGAACGACACGGACCGTGCGCCGAACCGGTCGCGCAGGTTGCGCGCCACCACGTCGAGGGAGTGCACGGGCGCGGCCGCCTCCGCCGCCGCCAGTACCTCGGCCAGTCCGGTCCGGTCACGCGTCACATCGGCCTCCACGGGCTCCACGGGTCTCCGACCCTCTTTCCCGCTGTCGCCTGAGCAATCGCGGCGGACCGTAGGGGACTCCGCCTCTCCTCCACCCGGGCGCGGGTCTGTGTGGCGTGAAGGGCCGGGCGGAGTGGTACCGGCTGGCGGGATAGATCGTACCCGGACGGCCCGGACGGTCGACGGCCCGTTCGGTCGACGCCCACTCCTTCGAGTGAGGCGGGAGCCCGGAGTGCGGGTACGCGCTCCGCCTCTCCGGGGTCCCGTTCCGCCCCCGCCCGGTGGCCCGGCGGGCGCGTGCGGCGACGCGCTCAGCGGGCGGTCAGGCCGACGCAGGCGCCCAGGCCACCGGCCCCGGCCAGGACGGCGCAGGCCCAGGCCGCGTGGCCCTTGAGGAGGGCGCGGCGGAGGTCCGCGTAGTGCCGCTCGTACTCCTGGCGCAGGTCGTCGGCGCGGGCGACCGTGTCGAGGAGCATCCGGCGGGTGAGGGCGGCGCGCCGGCGCACGTACTGCCGGGTGACGTCCTGTGCCTGTGCGCCGGTGAGCCAGGGCAGGCGCGCGCACAGTTCCTCGGCCTCGCGGCACGCCTCCTCGTGCTGGGCCCGCGCCAGCAGGTACCCCTCGGCCTCGGCGGCGACCGACGGGGGCCGGCCGCCGTGCGGGGGGCCGCCGTGCGGCTGTCCGCTCCGGCCCGTGATCAAGAGGGGTCCTGCTTGTGTCCGACGGGGTCGATCACGTCGCGCTGCCCGGTGTTCTCCTCCTGGTCCCGTTGTGCCAGGGCCGGGTGGTGGAGGTCGAAGGCCGGGGATTCGGAGCGGATCTTCGGCAGGGCGTGGAAGTTGTGGCGCGGCGGCGGGCAGGACGTGGCCCACTCCAGGGAGCGGCCGTACCCCCACGGGTCGTCGACCTTGACGCGCTCGCCGCGCTGCGCGGTCTTCCACACGTTGTAGAGGAACGGCAGGGTGGACAGGCCGAGCAGGAAGGCGCCGATGGAGGAGACGGTGTTCAGGGCGGTGAAGCCGTCGGCGGCCAGGTAGTCGGCGTACCGGCGGGGCATGCCCTCGGCGCCGAGCCAGTGCTGTACCAGGAAGGTGCAGTGGAAGCCGGTGAACAGCGTCCAGAAGTGCACCTTCTCCAGGCGCATGTCGAGCATGGTGCCGGTCATCTTCGGCCACCAGAAGCTGAAGCCGCCGAACATCGCGAAGACGATCGTGCCGAAGAGCACGTAATGGAAGTGGGCCACCACGAAGTAGCTGTCGGTGACGTGGAAGTCCAGCGGCGGCGAGGCGAGCAGGACCCCGGTCAGGCCGCCGAAGAGGAAGGTGACCAGGAAGCCGGCCGCCCACAGCATCGGTGGCTCGAACGACAGTGAGCCCTTCCACATGGTGCCGATCCAGTTGAAGAACTTCACGCCGGTCGGGACCGCGATGAGGAAGCTCATGAACGAGAAGAACGGCAGGAGGACGGCGCCGGTGGCGAACATGTGGTGCGCCCACACCGTCACGGACAGGCCGGTGATGGCGATGGTCGCGCCGATCAGGCCCGTGTAGCCGAAGATCGGCTTACGGGCGAAGACCGGGATGATCTCGCTGACGACGCCGAAGAACGGCAGCGCGAGGATGTACACCTCCGGGTGGCCGAAGAACCAGAACAGGTGCTGCCACAGGACGGCCCCGCCGTTCTCGGCGGCGAACACCTGCGCCCCGAAGCGCCGGTCGGCCTCCAGTACCAGCAGGGCCGCCGCCAGGACCGGGAAGGCGAGCAGCACCAGCACCGAGGTGAGCAGCACGTTCCAGGTGAAGATCGGCATCCGGAACATGGTCATGCCGGGCGCGCGCATGCAGATGATGGTGGTGATGAAGTTGACCCCGCCGAGGATGGTGCCGAAGCCGGACAGGGCCAGTCCCATGATCCACAGGTCGCCGCCGACGTAGGCGGTGCGCGTCGGACCGCTCAGCGGGGTGTACGCGGTCCAGCCGAAGTCGGCCGCGCCCTGCGGGGTGAGGAAGCTCCCCAGCACGATCAGCCCGCCGAAGAGGAACAGCCAGTACGAGAGCATGTTCAGCCGGGGGAACGCGACGTCCGGGGAGCCGATCTGCAAGGGCATGATCGCGTTGGCGAACCCGGCGAAGGTCGGGGTGGCGAAGAGCAGCAGCATGATCGTGCCGTGCATCGTGAACGCCTGGTTGTACTGCTCGCTGGAGACGATCTGCAGACCCGGCCGGGCCAGCTCCGCCCGGATCACCATCGCCAGCACGCCCGCGAACAGGAAGAACGCGAACGAGGTGATCAGGTAGAGGTGACCGATCTTCTTGTGATCGGTCGTGGTGAGCCAGGAGATGACCATCCGGCCCCTGCCGCGTCGCCCCTCCGCCGCGGGTACCGGAGAGAGTGGCTCGGTCGTTTGTGTCGCCATTGGTGTCCTCGATCACGGTGTGGTCGGGCGTGGCCCGGGCGGCCGCACGGCGCCTCGTGGCGGCGCCGGGCAGTGCGTGTCCGAACGCGAGGAAGTTAGTCCACGGTCCTGGCTCACGGCCCCGGCGCACGGCGCACGCGGGACCGAATGGCTGAGCGATGCATCCGTTCGGGCGCCTGGCCGGGACCGGCGAAACGTTTGGCCGCGCGGAACGGACGCCGGCGGGCGGGGACCGGGGACGCCGCGGACCGGAGCGGCTGTTTGTCCGCCGCTTCCGGGGGGACCCTGCGCCCATGAGCGAAAAGCCAGGCCGTCGCCGTGCGGGGCAGAACCGGATGCTGTGGCTGCTGGACGCCCTGGAGCGGGATCCCAGGGCGGACGCGGCGATCGACGTACTGACCCGGAGGGTACGGGCGCTGCCGCTCGGCCGGGCCCGGGACGGGCTGCACGGCAGATGGCTCGGCCATCCCGTGCACCCGCTGATGGTGCAGGTGCCGGTCGGTAGCTGGATGTCCGCCGCGGTCCTCGACCTGCTGCCCGGCCGGTCCCGGGAGGCCGGCGTCCTGGTGGGCGTCGGGCTGGCGGCGGCCGGTCCCGCCGCGCTGGCGGGGGCGGTCGACTGGGCCGAGCTGCACCGGGAGCAGACCCGGGTGGGGCTGGTGCACGCGGTGGCCAACACGGCGGCCGTGGGTCTGTACGGCGCCTCCCTCCTGTGCCGCCTCACCGGGCGGACCGGCGCGGGCCGGGCGTACGGCTTCCTCGGACTGACCGCGGTCGGTCTGGGCGGGATGCTCGGCGGTCACCTGGCCTACCGGCAGGCGTCCGGTGCCAACCACGTCGAGGAGGTGCCGCACGTCGTCGGGGAGGGCTGGCACCGCATCGGCACCGTGGACGAGTTCCCCGCCGGGCAGCCGGTGCGGCGCTCCGTGGACGACGTACCGGTCCTGGTGGTGCGCGAGATCGGCGGGACCTTCCACGCCCTTGCCGAGCGGTGCAGCCACCTGGCGGGACCGCTGTCGGAGGGCACGGTCGCCGACGGGTGTGTCCGGTGTCCCTGGCACGGCAGCGTCTTCCGGCTCTCGGACGGCTGGAACGTCGCGGGCCCGGCCACCGCGCCCCAGCCGGCCTTCGACACCCGCGTCGTCGACGGACGGGTGGAGGTCGCCCTGCGCCGCGCGGACGGGACCGGCATGGGCACGGGTCCGGGCGCGGGGACGGGGACGGGTGCGGATGCGGGCGCGGGTGTGGGTGCGGGGACGGATGAGGGTGTGGGGACGGATGAGGGCAGGGGTCATGGGCACAGCGGCTGACGGCCGTTTCGCGGACCGCCTCAGGCGGCGGCTGCGGCACACCGAGCGCACCTACGCGGCGGGGGAGGAACGCCCGCTGCGTGGTTACGCGGCGGCCATGGCGGTCTTCGGCGTCTATACGGCGGGCTGGGCGACGGTGGTGAGGCTGCGCGGGCGTCCGCTGCCGGAGCGGCCCGTGCCCTGGGACGTGGCGCTGACCGCGGTGGCGACCTTCCGGCTGAGCCGGCTGCTGAGCAAGGCGTCGGTGACCAGTCCGCTGCGCGCGCCCTTCACCACGTTCCAGGGCCCCCAGGGGCCGGCCGAACTGCACGAGGAGGCCCGCTCCGGAGCGGGCAAGGACACCATCGGTGAGCTGCTGACCTGCCCGTTCTGCATGAGCGTCTGGGTGGCCTCGACCCTCACCGCCGGCCAACTGCTCTGGCCGCGCGCCACCCGCACCACCATGGGGGCGCTCACCGCGCTGGCCGGCGCGGACGCGCTGCAGTTGACGTACAGCGCGCTGGTGGACAGGACGACCGGTGACTGACACCGGCGGAGCGGAGACCTGACGAGCGGAAGCCGGGGTGGACGGTGACGGCTGACGGGGCGGTGCGCCGGACCACCGGCCGGGTGGCCGGACGCGCCGCCGGGCCGTGGGACCGGCCCTGGCTCGACCGGCGGGCAGGGTCAGCGCAGGCTGAGGCGGGCCGTGACGCGTTTGCCGGCCGGCTCCGGATCGACGAGCAGGGCCGCGGTGACGGCCTCGACGATCTCCAGGCCGTGCCGGCCGACCCTGTCCGCGTCGGTCGCCCAGAGCACGGGGAAGGCCGGGTTGCCGTCCCGCACGATGATGTCCATGCCGTCGGCCCCGAGGCGCAGCTCCATCCGGACGGGACCTGGGGCGTACTTGCGGGCGTTGGTGACCAGCTCGCTGACGACCAGTGACGACAGTTCCCGCACCCGCGCGCTCACGTCGCGCCGGTGGTCGTCGCGGGCCCGGTCGAGAAAGGCCGCGGCGTGCCGGCGGGCCCGCGCGACGCAGCCGTCGTCGCCGTCCAGGTCGTACTCGGCACGGAGCAGGTACTCCTCCTGCTCGGTGCGGTCGCTGCCGTCGGTGTGGGGTCCCAACTGGCTTCGCCCTCATTCCCCGTATACGCGGGGTCCCAGTACCCGTCAGCGGGTCGGCCATGCCACAGCCGGCTCGGGCGGCCGGGCCCGCGGCCGGGGTTCACGCGCCCCAGCCGCCGCCGACCACCGTGCTCGCCAGGTAGGAGTCGCGCAGCGCCTTGCGCAGGCCGGGCACCATGCCGTCGTACCGCGCGGCGAGCGCCTTGAACGCGGGCTTGTGCGCGCGGCGCTCCTTGCCGGTGAACAGGCTCTTCACCTCGACCTCGGCCGCCAGCACCGCCATGGTCAGCTCGTCCGCCGGGAGCGCCGCCGGATCGAGGTCGCCGAGCGCGGCGTGCCGGACCCGCTCCTGAAGGGCGAGCACCTGCTGCGGATCGTTGACGGTGGCCCGGTCGACGCCGAGCCTGCGCAGCCCCTTCTCGTGCCGGACGGTGATCGTGCCCGCCGCGGCGAGCTGCTCGCGGACGGGCTTCTCGGCCCGGTGGGCCTTGTTGTGCACGTAGGAGAGCCAGCCCTTCGGCTTCTCGGGCAGTTCACGCCAGACCTCGGTGAGGAAGGGATCGTCCTGCGGTTCGGCGCCGGCGCGCGCGACCTTCCCTCCGTCGGCGCTGAGCGATCCGGCCAGGGCCAGTTCGGTCAGCGCCCCGGCGCGCAGCAACTGGCCGCGGCCCTGGAGGTCGGTGAGGGTGAACTTGTCCTTCTCCACGGTGTAGCAGAGCAGGTAGAGCTGCTGGGGCAGGGTCGGTGTCGTTCGCATGCCAGGTCCTCCGGGTCTTCGGTTCGGGACGGTCAGGTGAGTGTGGTGGGCGGCGGCGTGGCCGGGGTCCTCAGCCGCCGGGCCGAGCGCCGGGCCGCCCACAGGACCACCAGCAGGGCCAGGGCGAGCAGCGGGTAGCCCATCGCGATCTTCGCGAAGGCCAGCCGGCCCGTGGCGTCCTCGTCGTACAGCCACCGCTGTACGACGAACCTGGCCGCGAACACGCCCGCGAGGGCGAGGGTGGCGAGGTCGTAGTAGTGGCGGGAGGGTTTGTCCTCCAGCCAGGCGGTGCCGGTGCCGTTGAGCGCGCCCCAGACGAGGCCGGCCAGCGGGCGGCGGACGAGGACCGAGAGGAGGAAGACGCCGCCGAGGACGAGGTTCGACCAGATGCCCAGCAGGAAGAAGCCCTTGGCCGATCCCGTCTTCCAGGCGACGAACGAGGCGACCGCGACACCGAACAGGCCGGAGAGGGCCGGCTGCACCGGTTCCTTGCGTGCCAGCCGCAGCGCGCTGAGCGCGACGGCGACTCCGCAGGCGGTGACGATGGCGGGGGTCAGGCCGAGGGAGGCGTTGGCGAGCACGAAGGCCACGATCGGCAGCATCGTGTACACGAGCCCGGTGGCGCCGCCCATCTGTTCCAGCGGCGTCTGCTTCACCTTCGACGGAGCAGGCGTGGAGGTGGAGGTGGAGGTGGGATGTGCGGGTTCAGTCATGGTGTGTGATCAACTCGCAGATCGGAGTGAATGGTTCAGGGGGCGCCGACGGTCACGACCCGCCGTTCAGATGGCGGGCGAGGAAGCGGTCGGCCAGGTGGTACATGTCGATGTTGTTCTCCTGGTTCACGAAGCCGTGGCCCTCGTTCTCCTTGACCATGTACTCGACCTCGACACCGCGGGCGCGCAGGGCCTCGACGATCCGGTCGGACTCGGCCTTGACGACGCGGATGTCGTTGCCGCCCTGGACGACCATCAGCGGGGTGCGGATCCGGTCCACCCGGCTGAGGGGTGAGCGCGCCCACAGGTCCGCTTCCTGCGCGGGGTCGTCGGGGTTCCCGGCGTAGAGGTACCAGTTGTTGTGGAGCTGCGGCTTCACGAACTCCGGTACCGAGCGCAGGAAGGTGACGAGGTTGGAGATGCCGCAGAAGTCGATCGCGGCGACGAAGACGTCCGGGGTGAAGGTGACGCCGACCAGCGCGGCGTAACCGCCGTAGGAGCCGCCGAAGACGGCTATGCGGTCCCGGTCCGCGTACCCCTTCCCGACGGCCCAGTCGACGGCGTCGATGAGGTCGTCGTGCATCTTCCCGGCCAGTTCTCCGATGCCCGCCTTGAGGAAGGTCTTCCCGTACCCGGTCGAGCCCCGGAAGTTGACCTGGAGCACCGCGTAGCCGCGGTTGGCCAGCAACTGGGCGGTGGGGTCGTACATCCAACTGTCCCGGTGCCAGGGGCCGCCGTGGACCAGCAGCACCAACGGCAGCCCGGCCGGCTCCACCCCCAGGGGCAGCGTCAGATAGGAGGGCAGCGCCAGTCCGTCGCGCGAGGTGATCGTGACCGGTGTCCGCGGCGCCAGCGCCGCGGGGTCCAGGTGCGGGTAGGCCCGGAAGAGCAGGCGGCTCTCCCCGGTGGAGTGGTCGTAGAGGTGGGTGACACCGGGGTCGCGGTCGTGGGTGAAGCTGACGACCCAGCGCTGCCCGCTCTCGTCGCAGGACACGGCGGACAGGTCCCCCTCCGACAGTTTCTCCAGGTGCTCCAGCACCTCGGCGAAGTGCGGGTCCAGGGCGTGGATCACCTGGCGCTCGCCGAGGTAGCGCACCCCGAGCAGCTCTCCGGTGTGCCGGTCGAGGATGAGCGGCGAGGGCAGGGTGGGGAAGACGGAGGAACGGGGGTCCAGGTCGAGGTCCGGGTGGCCGTCGACCTCGCTCTGCGCGCCGGTGGCCAGATCGAGCCGGGCCAGCCGCTTGTGGTCGCCGTCCCGGTAGGAACCGACCCACACACCGGTGCCGTCCGGGGTGAGCTGGAACGGGTGGACACCCAGCGGGTGGTCGGCGCCGTCGAAGGCGGCGACCGGGCTGCGCTCCCCCGTCTCCGGGTCCAGCCGCACCAGTTCGATGTCACCACCGGACTTCCAGACCTGGGCGTACAGGTCGCCTCGGGGCGTGTACATCAGCCCGTCGACCTGGCCGGGGTTGCGCGCCAGCAGCGTCAGTTCGCCCGTGGCGATGTCGATCTCGTGGAGGTCGAACTCGACCGGGTCGCGGTGGTTCAGACGCAGGAGCGCCTTGCCGGGACGGGAGACCATCGTCTCGAAACCGATGGCCGCGGCCCCGGGGAAGGGGGTGAGGTCGACCGCCCCGGCCTCCGGGTTCTCCAGGTCGACGCGGTGGAGGTGCCAGTTCTCGTCCCCGTCGCCGTCCTGCTCGTAGAGCAGCCAGCGCGGGTCGTCCGTCCAGTGGTAGACGTGCACACTGCGGTGGTCGTCGGCCGTGACGCAGCGCGCCGGCTCCCCCGTGCCGAGGTCTTCCACCCAGACGTTGAGCCGGTCGCGCCAGGGCGCCAGATAGGCGATGCGGGTGCCGTCGGGCGAGATCGACGCGCCGACACGGGCGGGCGAGGCGAAGAGGTCCTCGACGGTGAGGTGCGGAACTCCGCGCGCGGCGGTGGACGTCTCGTGCGGAACGGTGGTCATGCGGACACTTCCTTCGTTCGTGGCATTGGGGTCGGTGCGCGCCGCGAGGCCGTGGCCGGGTGTTCTCAGGCGACCGGGTCTCCGACGACTCCGCTGGTGGCCGTACGGATCGCGTGGGCGTATCGGCGGGCGAGAGCCGGCACGTCGGTGGTCAGCCCTGCGGTGCCGTCGGCGCCGGCGCCGGCAGGGGCGGCGGCATTGGTGTCGGTGCCGATGTCGGCGAGGATGGCGGCGCCGATGTGCTCGTCCAGCACGCGTACGACGGACGCGGTGGCCGCGGCGTGCAGCCGTACCTCCAGATCGTCCGCCGGACGGCCGAGGCGGTCGCCGATGACCGCGCACATCTCGCGCTCGACCTGATCGCAGGCCATCAACCACGCGGTGCGGAGCGCCGGTTCGGTGTCGGCGAGCCGGATCATCTTCATCGCGAGTCGCTCGTCGGACAGGTCCACGGGCGGCGGCCGGTCCCGGAATCCGGCCAGTTCGGCGGCCAGGTGGTCTTCGAGGGAACGCTGCCGGGGCCAGCGGCGCAGCAGCGTCATCAGGGTGACGACGCCCTGCATGACGATCGGCTCGGCGCAGCTCTCCTTGCTGCGGAAGTGCCGCCAGATGGTCCGCGTCGACAGGCCCACGGCCGCGGCGATCTGGTCGCCGCTGGTGGCGGCCACTCCCTGGGCCCAGAACAGGCGCGCCGCCTCCCGGGAGATCTCCAGCCGCAGCCGCAGCCGCCGCTGCTCGCTCATGCCCCCGGGGCTGCGCTTCGTCGTCACCATGGCGCTTCGTCACCCTCTCCGTAGCCTGTCTCCAAACGACAGTATGTCACTTAGTGACACATGACAAGGAGATCCGGAGGCCTGGTTCGCCCTCACGAGGGGAGAATGGAGATCCGTAGTTCCCGACCGAGTCCGAAAGGTGGTCCCGTTGCAGCCAAATGGTGCCCCGTACGAAGGAGACGGCGCCGAGGAAGACGGTGCTGGGGCAGACGGCGTCCAGGAGGACAGCGAGGACTGCTCCGCGCGGTCGCCCCGGCGACGGGCCTACCACGCGCCCCGGCGTACCCAGGCGGCCGCGCAGACCCGGTCGGCCATCCTCGACGCGGCGACGCGGCTCTTCATCGACCACGGGTACGCGAAGGTGACCGTCGCCGACATCGCCCGGGAGGCGGGGACCGCCGTACCCACGGTGTACGCCAGCACCGGCGGCAAGACGGCCATCCTGACGCTCCTGATGGAGAACGGGGCGCGGAACCCGGCCGCGGTCGCGGCACTCGCCGCGGTGGGCGAGACCGGCCTGCCGCGCGAGGCGCTCGCCGCGGCCGTCCACGGCACCCGCCTGGACAACGAGCGGCACCACCGGCTGGTCCGGGTCATGGTCGACGCGGCCCACGCCGACGAGCACGCCGCCGCGGCCCTCTCCCGCGCCGACCGCGGATACCGCGAGGCCCTCGACGCCGTGACCGGCCGGCTGCGTGCACTGGACGCGCTACGGCCCGGCCTCACCCCCGCCCGCGCCACCGACATCCTCTGGTTCCACCTCGGCCACCAGTCCTGGTACGGACTGGTCATCGAGCGGGGCTGGTCCTGGGACACCACGGAGGAATGGCTCACGCAGCAGGTGACGACGGCTCTGCTGGCGTAGGGCCTGCCGTCAGGTTCCGGCCCGCCCCGCCAGCGGATTGGGCAGCGGCAGATAGCGTGCGTCGGCGCCGTCCGCGCCGGTCCAGCGCAGCAGCAGGTTGGTCTTGCCGGGCAGGGTGGCCGCGGTGAGCAGGGCGGTGGCCTCGGGGACGCCGTGCCGGGTGAGTTCGCGGCGGACGGCCGGCCAGGGGTCGAACCCCGGACGGCGTTCGGCGAGGGCGGCGGCGATCTCCGTGAGGTGGTTGACGACCAGGCAGTACACCAGCCGCTCCCAGCCCGCCTCGCGGGAGACCTCCGGCAGCAGCTTCACGCCCTCGGCGTCGCGGAAGAGGGCCTGTACGGGCGTTCCGTGGGCGTCGACCGCGACGAGGGTGTTCTGCAGATGGGCCTCCAGGACGACGCCGTGCCGGTCGAAGGCGGTGAGGGCCGGGGGTACCACCTGGGCCAGGTAGGCCGCCCACCAGAGGGCGGGGTCGGCCACCGCGTCCAGCGGGTTTCCCGCGAACCCCTCGGCGAGGGCGGCGGCGAGCAGCGGTGTCGCGCCGGGCAGCAGGGCGCCGCGCAGTCCGTCGCGGAGCAGGACGGCGAGTTCCTCGAAGGCGAAGGCCGCGGTGCGGTAGCCGTGGTCGCCGAGCCAGGCCGCCGGGCCGTCGTACGCCGTGAGGGCGGCGCCGGCGGCGGTGTCGGTGCGGCGCAGCCGGAGCAGGTCGTGGCGCCACAGCCGGCGCACGTCGTTGGTGATGCGCACGTCCAGGCTGAACTTCAGGAACAGGTCGCGCTCGGGCGCGTACACGGTGCGGATCGCGGCCGTCGGCCAGGCGGGGAAGGCGCTCTCACCGAGCCGCAGCAGGCGTCCGTCGGCGAAGGCCGGGGCGAGCGCGTCGCCGAGCAGGGCGAGCTGCCAGGGGTGGGCGGGCAGCAGCCGGTAGCCGGGCGGGGCCTCGCCGAGCGCGTCCAGGGCCGAGGTGTCGCCCTCCTCGACGACCGTGTCCGCGCGCAGCCCGAGCAGGGTCAGCGGGAAACGGGCGTGCGCCTCGGGGGCGTAGGGCAGCCAGGCCGCGGCCGGGCCGCCGCCGCGCGCCTTGGGCGCCGGGTGGTGGGGGTGTCCGGTGATCAGCGCCTGCTCGGAGCGCAGGTACGGGTCCTCGGGCGGGGTGGCCGAGGCGCGGGCCGCGAGCAGGGCCGCCACCGTGTCCCGGCTGTCGGTCATCTCGACGGGGAGGTGGGGGTTGGGCAGGCCGGTGTGGCGGCGCAGTTCCTCGGCGACGAGCCGCACCAGCTCGGTGTGGTCCACCCGGTGCCAGCCGTCCGGGGTGCGCACCTCGGGCTCGGCGGGGCGGCGCCCGCCGCGCACCCGCAGGTTCCGGCCGGTGCCCGGCAGCCGGTACACCGGCCGGCCGGCGGTGCCCGGCAGGGGCTGGGCCACCTCGCGCAGCAGGCAGTTGAGCAACGGCGCCGCCGCGTAGGCGTCGGCGCGGCGCGCGAGGTCGGCACGGTTCACGACGTCGTCACGGTGCGCGGCGTCGTGGCCGGCGGGCGGGGGCAGGACATCCACGCGTTCCACTCGTTCCCTACGGTCTGTCATGGGCGGAGAAGATCAGTATGTCTGTCCTCGTCACCTCCCGGTGACGCCCTGTCCGAACCCTAGGAGTCAGTCCGTGCACCGTCCCCCCACCGCCGAGGCCGAGGTCGCCGAGGAACTGGCCGCCCTGCGCCCCGGTCTCCTCCCCCGGTTCACGGCCGAACTGCCCGGTGCCCGCGCGGCCGTCCTGACCCGGTTGTGGCGTGCGCTCGCCTGCGAACCGCTGCCCTGGATCACCGGCCGCGACGTCGCCGGCGAGGACCTCGTCCTGCGGCTGCGCGACGGCCGCCGGCTCTCCGGCCCCCGCGCCGATCCGTACCGCACCGACGCCTACGTCACCGCCGTGAGGGGTGCGGAGGCGGTGTACGACGATCCGGCGCGGCTGATGACCGACCTGGCCGTACCGCACTCGGAGGGGTTCGCCGCGGAGCTGGGGCACAGTGTCGCGTCGATGGCGCTGTCCCGGGCGGGGAGCACCGTGCGCCCGGACGACTGGCCCGAGGCCGACTGGGAGTGGGAGCAGCGGGTGGTCGACGGGCATCCGTTCCACCCCAACTGCCGTTCCCGGCCCGGTTTCTCGGTGGCCGACCAGCTCGCCTACGGTCCCGAGCACGGGCCGGTGGTGGCGCTGGCCCAGGTGCCCGTTCCGGCGGCCGAGTGCCTGGTGACGGGGGTGTGGCCGGACAGCCTGCGCGGCGGGGGCCGGATCCTGCTGCCGGTCCATCCCTGGCAGGCGGCGCAGGTGCTGAAGCGGCCCGCCGGGAACGGGGACCGGATCGACGCGCATCCGCTGATGTCGCTGCGCACGCTCGCCGTGGACGGCGGGCCGCACGTCAAGACCGCGCTCAGCGCCCGGCTGACCTCCTCGGTGCGGGACATCTCCGTCGCCTCGATCGCCGCGTCGGCGGCCCTGTCGGCGTTCGGGGCGGAACTGGCGGCGCGCGGCGAGGGGCTGCTGCACGTCACCCGGACCCTGGGCGCGGCCACCGCGCACTCCCCCGACCTCGCCGCCGTACTGCGGGAGTCACCGGCCCGGTACGCGGGGCCCGGCGAGCGGGTCGTCCCGGTGGCCGCGCTGGCGACCACCTCGCTGCCCCGGCGGCCGGGCTGGACGGCCGCTCTCGCGCGGCTCGCCCTCCATGTCGGCCTGCGCGCCCTGGAGGCGGGCGTGGCCCTGGAGGCGCACGGCCAGAACCTGCTGGTGGTGCTCTCCCCCGAGGGCGAACCGCTGCGCCTGGTCTACCGGGACCTGGCCGACCTCCGGATCAGCCCGGCCCGCCTCGCCCGGCACGGCATCCCGGTGCCCGACGTCCCCGCCCGCATGGTCACGGACGACCCCGTGGCCCTGCGCCGCAAGCTGTTCGGCTCGCTGGTGGCCGGTGCGCTGGCCGGTGTCGCGGGCTCCGGGCCGGCCCTGCGGGAGGCGCTGGCGACGGCCGTACGGGACCTGCCGCGCACCCCGGACCTCGACGCGCTCGGCGCCGAGCCACTGCCCGCCAAGGCGCTGACGCTGATGCGGCTCTCCCCGGAGCGGAGCGGGGACCGGTGGGCGGAGCTGCCCAATCCGCTGCGTTCGGACAGGGGTTGAGGAGGGCGTCGCCCCGGGGCGTTTTGGAGTGCGGGAGGGGTGGTCAATAGGATCCGCCGATGATCACAAGTAAACGGCTGGCGGCGGGCGTGTGCGCCCTGCTCGCCGCGGTGACGGCCGGACTGGCCCTGCCGGCCCCGGCGAGCGCCGGTGAACCCACCGGCGAGGACGCGCCCAAGGTCGACCTGGTGCTCGATGTCAGCGGCTCGATGCGGACGCGTGACATCGACGGCGGGAGCCGGATGGCCGCGGCGAAGCAGGCGTTCAACGAGGTCCTCGACGCGACGCCCGAGGAGGTGCGCCTGGGCATCCGGACCCTGGGCGCCGACTACCCGGGCGACGACCAGAAGAAGGGCTGCCAGGACACCGCGCAGCTCTATCCGGTCGGGCCGCTGGACCGCACGGACGCCAAGACCGCGGTCGCGACCCTCGCGCCCACCGGCTGGACACCGATCGGTCCCGCCCTGCTGAAGGCCGCCGGTGACCTGGACGGCGGGACCGGCTCCAAGCGGATCGTGCTGATCAGCGACGGCGAGGACACCTGCGCCCCGCTGGACCCGTGCGAGGTGGCCCGCGAGATCGCCGCCAAGGGCATCGGGCTCACCATCGACACCCTGGGCCTGGTGCCCAACTCCACGATGCGGCAGCAGCTCAGTTGCATCGCCGAGGCGACCGGCGGTACTTACACGTCCGTGGAGCACGCCGAGGAACTGTCCGACAAGGTCAACCAGTTGGTGGACCGGGCGGCGGACCCGGTGGTGACGCCGGTCGCCACCGCGGGCGCGGACGCGTGCGCGAAGGCACCGGCGCTGAAGTCGGGCCTGTACACCGACCGCGCCGAGTCCGGGCAGCGGCGCTGGTACCGCGTCGACGTCGAGCCCGGCCAGGAGCTGCGCGCCTCGGTGAGCGTCGCCGCGGACCGGGCCGTGCGTCCGTCCTACGGTGTGCTGCTGCGGGCGGTCACCGCGCACGGCCGGGAGATCGTGCGCGGCGAGGCGGCGGGCGACGGCCGCACCGACGTGATCTCGACCGGGCTGCGGTACCCGAAGGCGGAGAGCGACGACGAGGACGCGGCGGACGAGGGGGCCGCCGAGGCGGTCTGCCTCCAGGTGAGCCACTCCTTCTCGGCCGCCTCGGGCGTGAAGACCACGCCCGGTCTGCCGCTGGAACTCACCGTGGACGTGGTGGACGGCCCGGGCGACGCCTCCGACGTGGCCTCCTTCGGCCTCGGACGCGGCTGGTGGCTGCTGGGCGCGCTGGTCCTCGCGGGCTTCCTCGCCGGCCTGGTGTGGGGCTGGATCTCCCGGTGGCGGGTAGCGGTCTGGAGGACCAACTGATGCGATGCGTACGAGTGGTGAGCGCGGCGCTGCTGGCGCTCGGCGTGGCCGCGGGCCCCGCGGCGGCCGACACCTCGCCGAGCCCCTCGGGGGACTTGGGCCGGGACTCCTCCGCGCCGACGCGGGCCGGCACGTCGTTCCGTACCGCGACGGAGATCGAGCAGGAGCAGCGGGCCACGGCGGACGGCGCCGCGGGCGACTACCTGTACTGGTCGTTCCCGGCGGACGCCGGGCAGCGGCCCACGGTGCGGGCGACCGTGAAGCTGCCGGACACGCACGCCGCCGAGACCTGGCAGGTCGACGTCTACGACGGCCTGCGCCGCCGGCAGTCCTGCCAGTGGGGCGCGCAGACCCGGACCGCCGCGGCGGGCACCTCCTCGGTGGAGCTGGCCTGTGTGCTGCGCACGGTCCGCGCCTGGTCCGAGCCGTGGGCGAACGACCCGCTGCCGGGCACGTACTACGTCCGGCTGACGGCCGTGCGCCTGCCCACCTCCGACCTCGGTCTGCCCGTCGGCACCGAGGTGCGGGTGGCGTCGCGGGACATGGGCGGCGCGGCGGCGGTGGACGGCTCACTGTCCGAGCCGCTGGTGCCGGGCGTGGCGGTCGCCTCCCGGGAGGACGGGGAAGGTGCGGGGGACGCGAGTGACCCGCCCGTGCTCTCCGCGATCGAGCCCGAGGACGGCTGGTCCTCCGGCTGGTGGTCCGACCGGTGGGTGTGGACGGCGGTCGGCGGCGCGCTGGCCGCGCTGGCGGGTGTCGGCGGGTACGCGCTGACCCGCGGCTCGGGACGTCCGCGGCAGGGGCCGCCGGGTTCACCCGGAGCCTGACCCGCACCCCGGAGTCCGGCCCCCCCCGGCACCCTCAAGGCCCGCCCCCGTGGCGGGCCTTGAGGTTTCTCAGCCCTCCCTGAGCGCCTTGGCCAGCGTGCCCTCGCCGGACACCTCGATGCGGCCCTCACGGACCGCGTCGGCGACGCTCGTCTCGCCCCGGCTGACGGCGGCCAGCGTGCCCGCGTCCAGGACCAGCCGGGCGTCGGGCTCGGCGGGGGCCGGGCCCTCCCCGTACACCGGCCCGTCCTGGGCACCGGCACAGAGGTGGAAGACCCCTCCGTGGAAGTCCCCCTCCGCCGGCCGCACTTCCACCAGACCCTCCCCCGCCCCCTTCAGCGCGCTCAGCAGCGGCAGCGCGAACCAGTGCGCCCGCACCGCGTCGGTGGGCCGCCGCTCCCCCAGCTCCCCCGCGCCCCACACCCCGAGGGCCTGGAGCACCGGCAGCAGCTCACGTCCGCGCGGCTTGAGTTCGTAGACCGAGGCGGCTCCCGGCGGGGGCAGCCGGCGCCGGGTGGTCAGCCCGTCGCGCTCCATGTCCTTCAGCCGCGAGGCGAGTACGTCCGTGCTGACGCCCGGCAGGTCCGCGTGCAGGTCGGTGTAGCGCCGCGGACCGGCGAGCAGCTCCCGGACGATCAGCAGGGTCCAGCGGTCGCCGACCACGTCGAGCGCACGCGCGGCGGAACAGTACTGGTCGTAGCTTCGGCGAGGTGACATGCGACGCAGTCTAGACAATGTGTTGGACTTTCCAAGCGACTACTTGGTAAAACCAAGCAACACCAGATACCGGAGGGGAATCCGCGCATGGAGTTCCGGCAGTCGAACAAGCTCAGCGAGGTCTGCTACGAGATCCGCGGACCGGTGATCGAGCACGCCGACGCGCTGGAGGAGGCGGGGCACAGTGTGCTGCGCCTGAACACCGGCAACCCGGCGCTCTTCGGTTTCGAGGCGCCCGAGGAGATCGTCCAGGACATGATCCGGATGCTGCCGCAGGCGCACGGCTACACCGACTCGCGCGGTGTCCTCTCCGCCCGCCGGGCCGTCGCCCAGCGCTACCAGACCCTCGGCCTTGAGGTGGACGTCGACGACGTCTACCTCGGCAACGGTGTCTCGGAGCTGGTCTCCATGGCCGTACAGGCCCTGCTGGAGGACGGCGACGAAGTGCTGATCCCGGCCCCCGACTTCCCCCTGTGGACGGCGGTGACGACCCTCGCGGGCGGCAGGGCGGTGCACTACCTCTGCGACGAGCAGGCCGAGTGGTATCCGGACCTGGCGGACATGGAGGCCAAGGTCACCGTCCGCACCAAGGCGCTGGTCCTCATCAACCCCAACAATCCCACCGGCGCGGTCTACCCCAAGGAGATCGTCGAGGGCGTCCTCGACCTCGCCCGCCGGCACGGCCTGATGGTCTTCGCGGACGAGATCTACGACCAGATCCTGTACGACGACGCGGTCCACCACTCGGCCGCGGCCCTCGCCCCCGACCTGGTGGTGCTCACCTTCTGCGGGCTGTCCAAGACCTACCGGGTGGCGGGCTTCCGCTCCGGCTGGCTGGTGGTGACCGGCCCCAAGCAGCACGCGCGGAGCTATCTGGAGGGCCTGACCATGCTGGCCTCCATGCGCCTGTGCCCCAACGCGCCCGCCCAGTACGCCATCCAGGCCGCGCTCGGCGGACGCCAGTCCATCCGTGAACTGACCGCGCCCGGCGGCCGGCTGCACGAACAGCGGAACACGGCGTGGGAGAAGCTGAACGAGATCCCCGGCGTCTCCTGCGTCAAACCCAAGGGCGCGCTGTACGCCTTCCCGCGCATCGACCGCGCGGTGCACCGCATCGAGGACGACGAGAGGTTCGTCCTGGACCTGCTGCTCCAGGAGAAGATCCAGGTGGTCCAGGGCACCGGCTTCAACTGGCCCGCACCCGACCACTTCCGCATCCTGACCCTGCCGCGCGCCGAGGACCTGGAGGCGGCGATCGGGCGGATCGGACGGTTCCTCGACGGGTACCGGCAGTAAGGGGTTTCGCGCCGCCCCGGCGGGACGGCCGTAGCCTGGGTGTCATGGGTGATCTCTTCCTCGTACGGCACGGCGAGACCGAGTGGTCGCGCTCCGGGCGGCACACCGGACTGACCGACGTACCGCTGACCGAGCACGGCCGGGACGAGGCGCGCTCGCTGGTGCCGCTGATCCGCTCCCACCGGATCGGCGCGGCCTTCGTCAGCCCGTCGCAGCGGGCGCGCGAGACGGCCGAGCTGATCGGCCTGCACGCGGTACGCGTCGACCCGGACCTGCACGAGTGGGACTACGGCGGCTACGAGGGCGTCACCACCGTCGAGATCCACCGGTCCCGGCCGGACTGGTTCCTCTTCACCGACGGGGTCGAGGCGGGGCCCGCGGACCACCCCGGGGAGACGCCGGACCGGGTCGGGGAACGGGCCGACCGCGTGCTGGCCAAGGTGGAGGCGGCGTTCGCGAACACCGAGGGCTGTGTGGTCCTGGTCGCCCACGGCCACTTCCTGCGCGTGCTCACGGCCCGGCACCTGGGGCTGCCGCCGGGCTCCGGCGCCCTGTTCCAGTTGGCCACGGGGACGCTGTGCCGCCTGGGCACCGAGCACGGGCGCCCGGTGATCGCGGCCTGGAATGTCAGACCCCCCGCCTAGTCTTCGGAGACAGAGCTGACAGAGCGCTGACGGACGACAGAGCCGGCAGACCCGCAGACCGGTGGGAGGGGGGCGCGGACCGTGACACGACCGCCGACCGCCGCGCAGTGGCGGGTCATCGACGCCGCCGATCCCGTCACCGGGCGGCTGAAGGGGACTCGGGCGCAGCTCGCCGCGCTGGTGAAGCGCGAGCTCGCCTTCCGGCATCCGCGTCCGCCGCACGACCACTTCCTGACTCCGGCCGGTCACCGGACACGGGAGGCCGGGCCGCCGGGGGTGGCGGCGGGCGGACCGGAGCGGGCGGAGCCGGCCACCGCGGCCGGCCTGCCCGACGTGTCCGACGGGGTGTTCGCGGCGCGCGTCGGGGGTGAGACCGCGGGGCCCGCCGGGCCGGTCCGGCTGCGGGAGGTGCGCGCGGCCTGGCAGGGGCTGCTGGAGCTGCGCCGGATGACCAGCGCGGACGGCGACACGGACCGGCCCTGCGACTGGGAGCGGGGACATCTGGTGCGGGCCGCCGCGCTCGCCCTGGAGGCGGCCGGACACCGCCCGGCGGACGGGGACACCGGCGGGGACGGGGGTGCGGGCGGGGACGGGTACCGGGTGCGGGCGACGCCGCAGCCCGACGCGGTCGCCGTGTACGTGCCGGACGCTCCCGCGCTGCGCGCCGCGGCGGCCACGCTGGAGGGGGCGGGCTGGCAGGTGGGTGAGTACACCGAGCCGCGGACGCGGACGCGGTATCTGCTGGCCTCGCCCCGCCGGGTGTGAGGAACATGTCAAGATCGGTCCATGAGTGAACCGTTTTCCGTTCCGGTGACCGTCCGCGGGTATGAGACGGACGTCCAGGGCCACCTCAATCAGGCCGTGTACCTCAACTACGCGGAGCACGCCCGCTGGTCGCTGCTGCAGGCGGCCGGGGTCGGCCAGAGCACCCTGGTGGGCCAGGGCGTGGGCCCGGTCTCCCTGGAGACCACCATCCAGTACCGGCGCGAACTGCTCGCGGGCGACGAGGTGACGGTGACCTGCGAGTTCGAGTGGGGTGAGGGCAAGACCTTCCGTATCCGGCAGAACATCCTCAAGGCGGACGGCACGGTGGCCGCCGAGATCACGGCGGTCAGCGGTCTGATGGACCTCAAGGCCCGCCGGCTCGTCGCGGACCCCGGAGGACACTTCCGGGCGCTGGCGACGGAGCCGGCGCTGTTCGGGCTGTAGGGCCTGTCCGACAGGCCCTGGCCGCGCCCGGCCGGCACCCGAGGGCGCCGGCCGCACGCGCGGCCCGGAGGTGTCCCGGGCCCGGGGATCAGTGCGCCGCCGGGGTCCGGGTCACCCCGCTCAGCTCCTCGCCCGCTTCCATCGGATGGGTCACGTCCTGGGCCTCGCGCTGCTTGCCGGTGTGGTTGAAGACCAGGTTGAGCGCCACGGCCGCGAGGCAGCCCGTGGAGATGCCCGAGTCCAGGATGATCTTCGCGTTCTCCGGGAACGCGTGGTAGAACTCCGGCGCCGCGATGGGGATGATGCCGACGGCCAGCGAGACCGCCACGATCAGGACGTTGTTGTCCCGCTCCAGGCCGGCCCGGACCAGCGTCTGGATACCGCTGGCGGCGACCGAGCCGAAGAGGACCACGCCCGCGCCGCCGAGCACCGGGCGCGGCACGACGGCGATGAGCGAGGCGGCCACCGGGCACAGGCCCATCAGGACCAGGAACCCGCCGCCGGCCGCGACCACGAACCGGCTGCGGATCCTCGTCATCGCCACCAGACCGATGTTCTGGGCGAAGGCGCTGCACATGAAGCCGTTGAAGAGCGGGCTGAGCGCCGAGCCGAGAGTGTCGGCGCGCAGCCCTGCGGCGATGGTCTTCTCGTCCGCCGGGCGCTCCACGATCTCGCCCAGGGCGAGCATGTCGGCGGTGGACTCGGTCATCGAGACGACCATCACCACGCACATGGACAGGATGGCGGCCACCTGGAACTGCGGCGCGCCGAAGTGGAACGGCGTCGGGAAGCCCACCAGGTCGGCGTCGGCGACCGGGCCGAAGTCGGTGACGCCGAACGGGATCGCGATCAGCGTGCCCGCGACCAGGCCGAGCAGGACGGCGATCTGCTTGACGAAGCCCCGGGTGAAGCGGCGCAGCAGCAGGACGACGGCAAGGGTGATCGCCGCCAGGCCCAGGTTGGTCGGCGAGCCGTAGTCGTCGGCCGTCGGGCTCGGGCCCTGTGCCCAGCCGAAGGCGACCGGCAGCAGCGAGATGCCGATCAGGGTGATCACCGTGCCGGTGACGACCGGCGGGAAGAAGCGGATCGCCTTGCAGAAGACGGGGGCGGCGAGGAAGCCGAGGAGTCCGGCGACGATGACCGCGCCGAAGATGACCGGCAGCGCGTCGGACTTGTCGTCGGTGGCGGCGACGACCGCGGTCATGGGGGCGACACCGGCGAAGGTGACGCCGTTGACGAACGGCAGCCGGGCTCCGATCTTCCAGATGCCGAGGGTCTGCAGGAAGGTGGCGAGGCCCGCGGTGAACAGGCAGGCGCCGGTGAGGAAGGTGAGTTCGGCGGCGGAGAGACCTATCGCCGCCCCCACTATCAGGGGTGGGGCGACGACTCCGGCGTACATGGCGGCCACATGCTGCAGGCCGGTCGTCGCCATCTTCAGCGGCGGGAGTTTCTCGTCTACGGGGTGGTCGGCCACGACGGCGTTCCTCCGGTCGGTTACACGTCGGCTCTGACGCGGGGGTCTGGGAGGTGGTGCGGATGCGCGTGCGAATGGTCGTGCGGGACCGGGACGGGTCGTACGGGAGGAGACGGTGACCGCTCCGGTGGCGTGCGCGTCCACGCACGCCCCGGAGACGGCCGCCGCGGACCCCGCTGGGGTCCACGGTTCCGGCCGGGAGCCGTCCCTCCCGGCCGGAGTTCAAGTGCCGTAGCTGACTACGGTGTTCAGCCTCGCGCGGCGATCCGGGCCAGGCGCTGTGCCTCGTCCCGGGTGGCGCGGGCGATGGCGTCCTCGTCGACGTTCAGGAGGCGGCTGTTCTCCACCACCGGCCTGCCGCCCACCAGGGAGAGGGTGACCGGCGCGGCCGCGCCGAGGACCAGCGCGACGACCGGGTCGGCGATGGAGGCGTGGGCGAGCGTGTCCATCTTCCACAGGACGAGGTCGGCGAGCTTGCCGGCCTCCAGGGAACCGATCTCCCGGGCCCGGCCCAGCACCTGCGCGCCGCCGTAGGTGCCCAGGCGCAGCGCCTGACGGGCGTCGAGGGCGGCCTCGCGGTGGGGGCCGAGGCGGTTGATGAGGAGCGCGTTGCGCAGTTCGGTGTGGAGTTCGCCGGACTCGTTGGAGGCGGTGCCGTCGACGCCCAGGCCGACGGGCACGCCGGCCGCGAGCATGTCGGGGACGCGTGCGATGCCCGCCGCCAGCCGGGCGTTGGAGGACGGGCAGTGCGCGACACCCGTCCTGGTGCGGGCGAACGCGGCGATGTCGGCGTCGTTCATGTGGACGCTGTGCGCCATCCACACGTCCTCGCCGAGCCAGCCCGTCGACTCGAAGTAGTCGGTGGGGCCCATGCCGAACAGCTCGTGGCAGAACTTCTCCTCCTCGACCGTCTCACTGCCGTGGGTGTGCAGCCGTACCCCCAGGCGGCGCGCCAACTCGGCGCCCTGCCGAAGGAGTTCGGTGGAGACGGAGAACGGTGAGCAGGGGGCCACGGCCACCTGCGTCATCGCGTCGAATGAGGGGTCGTGGTGCTTCTTGACGGTCTCCTCGGTCGCCGCGAGCGCCCCTTCGAGGGTCTCGACGGCGAAGTCCGGGGGCAGCCCGCCGTCCTTCTCGCTGCGGTCCATGGAGCCGCGGGCCAGCGTGAAGCGCACCCCCGTCTCGGCGGCGGCGCGGATGATCGAGCCGGAGAGGTCGCCGGAGCCCTTGGGGAAGACGTAGTGGTGGTCCATCGCCGTGGTGACACCGCCGCGGGCCATCATCGCCAGGGAGCCCCGCGCCGCCGCGTACGTCATCCGCTCGTCGATGCGCGCCCAGGTCGGGTAGAGCGCCACCAGCCAGTCGAAGAGGTTGTGGTCCGTCGCCAGGCCGCGGGTTATCCACTGGTAGAAGTGGTGGTGCGTGTTGACCAGGCCGGGCGTCGCGAGGTGGCCGGTGCCGTCGACACGGCGTACGACGTTCGCCAGGTCCGCCGGGGCCCGGCCGGCCCCGAGGGACTCGATCCGGTCGCCGGCGATCACGAGGTGTCCCGAGGCGTACTCGGTGTCGTGGGCGTCGACCGTCGCGATGGCGACGTTCTCGATGACGACGCGGTCCACCTCAGCGGCGGCGCGGTCCGCCGAGGGGACGGAGGGAGCGGTGGGGGTGGCGGTGGGGGCTGCCGAAGGGCGGGCGGGGTCTGCCGGAGAAGGTGCCATGGTGCTTCCTTCATGGGGTGGTGGCGATGTGGGCACGGCAGGACCCTAGGAGGATTTGAGTGCCGGGGCGGTGCGGCCCCGGGTGCCGAGATGGTGGAAGAACAGGTTGAGCGAGACCGCGGTGAGCGCGCCGGCGCTGATGCCGGAGCCGAGGACGGTCTGCGCCCAGGCGGGGAAGTCGGCGTAGAAGGTGGGCGCGGCCAGCGGGATGATGCCGGCGCCGAGCGCCACCGCCACCAGGATGATGTTGGAGCTGTCTTCGAGGCCCGCCTCGGACAGGGTACGGATGCCGCTGACGGCGATCGAGCCGAAGAGCACGATGCCCGCGCCGCCGAGGACCGGCATCGGGACCAGGGAGACGACCGCGCCGAGGACCGGGAAGGCGCCGAGGACCAGCAGGGCGGCACCGGCCACGGCGACGACGTAGCGGCTGCGGACCCGGGTGAGGGAGACGACGCCGACGTTCTGTGCGAAGGCGGAGGTGGGGAAACCGCCGAAGACCGGGCCGATCAGGGTGGCGAGGCCGTCGGTGCGCAGGCCGCGGGTGATGACCCCGGCACCGGCGCGGCGGTCGCAGATCTCGCCGAGGGCGAGCATGCTCGCGCTGGACTCCGTCATCAGGACCAGCATCACGATGCACAGCGACAGGATCGCCGCGGGCTGGAAGACGGGGGCGCCGAAGGCGAACGGCGTGGGCAGGGCCGCGACGGGCGCCGAACCGAGCGCCTCGAAGTCGGCCATGCCGAAGGGGATGGCCGCCAGGGTGCCGGTCAGCAGGCCGAAGAGGAGCGCGACCTGCCGGAAGAACCCTTTCCCGAAGCGTTGCATCAGCAGGATGACCGCGAGGGTGAACGCGGCCAGCGCGAGGTTCGCCATCGAGCCGAAGCCGGCGGCGGTGTCGTCGCCGCCCTGCGCCCAGCCGACCGGTACCGGCATCAGCGTGACGCCGATGAGGGTGATGACCACGCCGGTGACCAGGGGCGGGAAGTATCTGAGCAGCCGCCCGAAGAACGGGCCGACGGCGAGGCAGAAGACCCCCGCGACCATCACCGCCCCGTACACGGCGGGGAGTTGGTCGCCTTTGGCGTTGGTCTCGGCGATGGCGAGGATGGGGGCGATACCGGCCGAGGAGGCGGCGTTGACGAACGGCAGGCGGTTGCCGACGAAGCCCTTGACGCCGAGAGTCTG
This sequence comes from Streptomyces ziwulingensis, assembly GCF_039542605.1. Classification (NCBI taxonomy): domain Bacteria; kingdom Bacillati; phylum Actinomycetota; class Actinomycetes; order Kitasatosporales; family Streptomycetaceae; genus Streptomyces; species Streptomyces ziwulingensis. The sequence goes on along the minus strand of NZ_BAABIG010000056.1, from coordinate 117,642 downwards.
GAGCAGGGTGGCGACGCCCGCGATGAGCAGGCTCGCGGCGATCAGCCGGGTGCGGCCCTCGACGTCGAGTCCGCAGGCCTGGCCGATGATGAGCGGAGGGGTGACGACACCCGCGTACATCGCGGCGATGTGCTGGAGCGCGGCGGGGACGAGCCGCGAGGGGTGGAGCTTCTCGTCCACCGGGTGCACGGACGTGACGGCGTCCTCGATGTGCTCCGGCGGGGTGGAACAGGGGGCTTTGGCCGGCCCCTTTGCTGGCTGTGCCATGGTGTTCCCTCCGGTGTGGCGCGTCCCCGGCCCCGGGGGGCGGGGCCGGGGACGCGCGTCCCGCGTCAGAGGTTGGTCATGTCGACCGGGATTCGGGCCTCGCAGCCGTCCCGCAGAACCGTGGCCTCGATCAGGCCGTAGGGGCGGTCGGCGGCGAAGTAGACCGCACCGTCGGCGGTGTCGTTCTTGAGTCCGAACGGTTCGAGGTCGACCAGGAAGTGGTGCTTGTTCGGCAGCGAGAAGCGGACCTCGTCCACCTCGCTGCGGTGGGTGATGATGCGCGAGCCCATCTGGTACAGCGTCTGCTGCAGCGACAGCGAGTAGGTCTCGGCGAAGGCGTGCAGCATGTGCTTGCGCACCTGCTCGTACGACTTCTCCCAGTGCGGCATCTTCTGCTCGTCGTCGGTCCAGTTGAACCGCCAGCGCGCGGCGACCTGGGTGGCCAGGATGCGGTCGTACGCCTCCTGGAGCGTCGTGTACTTGTCCTTGACGTAGCCCCAGAACTCGGAGTTGGTCGAGTTCATCACGACGAGGTCCTTCAGGCCGGAGATCACCTCCCACTGCGTACCGTCGTAGGTGATCTGGGTGACCCGGGTCTCCTGGCCCTGGCGGACGAAGGAGTGCTTGACCTCGTCGGCGCCGATGAACCGGGAGTTGGCGTCGGAGGTGGCGATCCGCTCCCAGGAGTACTCCTCGATGCGGATCCGCGCCTGGTGGATCGGCTCCTGCGAGGTGACGAAGTGGCGGGCGAGGTGGATGCCGAACTGCTCGGCGGACTCGATGCCGTACTCCTTGGCGAACGCGAACACCGTGTTCTTGGTGGTGTCGGTCGGCAGGACGTTGGCGTTGGAGCCGGAGTAGTGGACCTCCTCCATGTCGCCGGAGAGGGCGACGGAGACGTTCAGGTCCTTGATGTGGTGGGTGGCGCCGTCCCGCGTGATCTTGACGACTCGGTTCTCGGCCTTGCCGTACTGGTTCTGGCCCAGGATCACAGGGCGAGCAGGGCGGGAAATGTCTGCCATCTTTAGCTAGCTCCCTCGGTAAACGGAGTAGCCGAACGGGTTGAGCAGCAGCGGTACGTGGTAGTGCTCGCCGGGCTTCACGGCGAACGTGAGGGTCACCTCGGGGAAGAACGCACCGCTGTCCCGACTCGCGGGGGCGTCCTGCTGCACATCGGCTCGCGTGGTAACGGATTTCTCGAAGTACGCCTCGACCGCGAAGTCGAGCCGTACGTGGGTGGTGCCCTCCGGCAGGGCCGGCAGGTCCTTGCACCGCCCGTCCCGGTCGGTCGCGGAGCCGCCGAGGTCCTGCCATCCGGCCTCGCGCCCGGCGCGGGCGGCGAGACGGACGGCGACGCCCTCGGCGGGGCGGCCGACGCTGGTGTCCAGGATGTGCGTGGACACGGAGGCGGTCGTACTGGTGCTCATGCGCGGGCGTCCTCTTCGACGAGTCGGGAGAGCCGGATACGGTTGATCTTGCCCAGCTCGGTGCGGACGGTCTCCCGTTCCCGCTCGGGCGAGTTGCCGATCCGCTCGCGCACCGCGTCCCGCATCTGCTCGCCGGTCCGGCCGGTGGCGCAGATGAGGAACACGTGCCCGAACTTCTCCTGGTACTCCAGGTTCAGTTCGAGCATCTCCGTCCGGAGCCGGTCGGAGGCGCCGGCCATGCCGCTCTGTTCCCGGGCGGACGTGGGGTCGCCGGGCTCGGGGCGGCCGATCGGCGGGTGCCCGGCCATCGCCTCCGCCAGGTCCTCGGCACTCAGTTCGGCCATGGCGGCGTCACTGACCGCGTACAGATCCCCGGCGCCGGCATAGGGGCGGGCGGCGAGGAGCCGCTCCCCCCACGCCGCGGAGGCGCAGACTTCGCGCAGGGCGCTGCGGGCCGCGTCCTCGTCGAGAGCGTTGAATCGGGCCAGACCCGGCGGCGTGGTGGTGGACGTCACGGGAGCCTCCGTGGCCTTGTGCTGAACGGGCGTGCCGATAGCTAACGCGCTCGGAAACGACGCGTCAACAGTTTGTTGAAAATTCGGCGTTACAGAAGCCGCCGTCCGACGGCACGGACGGCGGCTCGGGTACGGGGCTCGGACACGGGCTCGCGCGCGGGGCTCGGGGGCTCGGGTACGGGGCGGCCGCGCCGGTCAGACGCCCTTGTCGCGGTTGAGGTAGTTGTAGACGGTGAACCGGCTGACGCCGAGCGCGCTCGCCACCGTCTCCACCCCGTGCCGCACGGAGAAGGCGCCGCGCGCCTCCAGGTTCCGTACGGCCTCCTGCTTGGCCCGGCGGTCGAGGTCGGCCAGCGGCCCGCCCTGCCGGCGCTCCATGGCGGCCAGGATGTGGTCGAGGGAGTCGGCCAGTTGCGGCAGGCGCACGGCGACGACCTCGGCGCCCTGCCAGGAGAGGATCACGTCGTCCCGGCCGGCCTCGTCGGGCGGCACCAGCTCGGCGCCGATCGCGTCGACGAGGGGCTTGACGGCGGCGAGGAAGGGCTCGTCGGCGCCGCCGGTCACCGCTCGCCCTCTCCGACCACGTTGACCTGGAGCGAGATACGGGTGGCGCCCGCTTCGAGGGTCCGCCGGAACAGGGCGTCCAGGGCGGTGAGCACCGCCTCCGCGCGGCCCTCCGCGGTGTTGCCGAACGGGCCGACGTCCACCGCGTCCAGCGCCGCGCTCTCGATCACCTCGCGGGCGACCAGCGCGTGGGCGGGCGCCTCGTCCAGGTCGAAGGGCTCGGTCGTGAACTCCACTCTCAATCGCACCCGGTCAACCTAACGCGCGGGCGGCCGTTCGCGCCGCCCCCTCTTGACAAGGCGGACCGCCCGGCGGCAATCTTCCAATAAGCAGAAAACAACTTCCGTAATACGGAATAGCAACCACGGAAGGGAGCGTCGGCCCGCATGCCCGGTCTCTCGCTGGACGCAGCCGCAGAGCAGCGCTTCACCGTCAATCTGTCGATCCTCTTCACGGAACTCCCGCTCCTGGAGCGCCCCGCGGCCGCCGCCGCGGCCGGCTTCAACGCGGTCGAGCTGTGGTGGCCCTGGATCGACTCCGCCACCCCCGAGCGGTCCCGGCTCGACGCCCTGAAGGCGGCGATCGAGGACGCGGGCGTCCGGCTCACGGGCCTGAACTTCTACGCCGGGCGGCTTCCCGGACCCGACCGGGGCGCCCTGTCGGTCCCGGGCGAGGAGTCCGACCGCTTCCGCGCCAACATCGACGTGGCCGCCGATTTCGCCGCGTCGCTGGGGTGCGGGGCGCTCAACGCGCTCTACGGCAACCGCGTCGAGGGCGTGGACCCGGCCGAGCAGGACGCGCTGGCGCTGGAGAACCTGGTGCTCGCCGCGCGGGCCGCCCACCGGGTCGGCGCGATCCTGCTGATCGAGGCCCTGAACCAGCCCGAGTCGCCGCGGTACCCGCTGGTGTCGGCGCCGGCCGCCGTCGACGTCGTCGACAAGGTCAACGCCGCGACCGGCCTGGACAACGCCCGCTTCCTCATGGACCTCTACCACCTGTCCATGAACGGCGAGGACCTGCCGTCGGTGATCGAGCGGTACGCCGCGAGGACCGGCCACGTCCAGATCGCCGACAACCCGGGCCGCGGGGCCCCCGGCACGGGCTCGCTGCCGCTGGAGGAACTCCTCGGCCTGCTGCGCGAGGCGGGTTACCGGGGCTGGATCGGCCTGGAGTACAAGCCCGGCGACGGTTCCAGCGCCGAGTCCTTCGGCTGGCTGCCCCACGCCGCCCGCGCCGCCCGCGAGTCCCGCGAGTCCCGCTGACCGACCTCCGCATCCCCGCATCCCCGCATCCCCGCATCCCCGCACCCCGCACCCCGCACCCCGCACCGAGAGGCACCCTCACCATGAGCAACAACCTCCCCAAGGTCGCCTGGATCGGCCTCGGCATCATGGGCTCCCCGATGTCCGAGAACCTGATCAAGGCCGGTTACCAGGTCACCGGGTTCACGCTGGAGCGGGAGAAGCTGGACCGTCTGGCCGCCGCGGGCGGCACCGCGGCCGGCTCGATCGCCGAGGCCGTGCGGGACGCCGACGTGATCGTGACGATGGTCCCCGCCTCCCCGCAGGTCGAGGCCATCGCCTACGGCCCCGACGGCATCCTGGAGAACGCGAGGTCCGGCGCGCTGCTGGTCGACATGTCCTCGATCACCCCGCAGACCTCCGTCGACCTGGCGAAGGCCGCGAAGGAGAAGGGCGTCCGCGTCCTGGACGCGCCCGTCTCCGGCGGCGAGGCCGGCGCGATCGAGGCCGTGCTCTCCATCATGGTCGGCGGCGAGCAGGCCGACTTCGACGAGGCCCAGCCGCTCCTCGAAGCGCTCGGCAAGACCCTCGTGCTCTGCGGTCCGCACGGCTCGGGCCAGACGGTGAAGGCCGCCAACCAGCTCATCGTCGCCGTCAACATCCAGGCGTGCGCCGAGGCCGTGGTCTTCCTGGAGAAGTCGGGCGTGGACCTGAAGGCCGCCCTGGACGTCCTGGGCGGCGGGCTGGCCGGCTCGACCGTGCTGGCGCGGAAGAAGGACAACTTCCTCGCCCGTGACTTCAAGCCGGGCTTCCGCATCGACCTGCACCACAAGGACATGGGCATCGTCACCGACGCGGCCCGCAATGTCGGCGCGGCCCTGCCGGTCGGCGCGGTGGTGGCCCAACTGGTCGCGTCCCTGCGCGCGCAGGGCGACGGCGGCCTCGACCACTCGGCGCTGCTGCGGGGCGTGGAGCGCCTCTCCGGCGCCCAGGTCTGACCCGCCCCCCGCCCACCGGACCGCCCCCTCAGGACCGGCCCTTCGAGACTTCCGGGCGGTGCCGTGCGCTGACACCTGTCCCGTCGCGCCCGAGTGCGCGGCGCCGCCCGGAAACCACTTCAACAAACTGTTGACGTACGCAAACCCCGATCCTAGGCTCCACGAAGCGGAAACAGTTTTCCGCTGATCACTCGCACGGAAGGTCCACGATGTCGCAGCGCGTGCTCACCACCGAGTCCGGCGCCCCGGTCGCCGACAATCAGAACTCCGCCTCCGCCGGCGTCGGCGGTCCGCTCCTGCTCCAGGACCAGCACCTCCTGGAGAAGCTCGCGCGCTTCAACCGGGAGCGCATTCCGGAGCGGGTGGTGCACGCCCGCGGCTCCGGTGCCTACGGGCACTTCGAGGTGACCGACGACGTCACGGACTTCACCCACGCCGAGTTCCTCGACACCGTCGGCAAGCGCACCGAGGTGTTCGCGCGCTTCTCGACCGTCGCCGACTCGCTCGGCGGCGCGGACGCGGTCCGCGACCCGCGTGGCTTCGCGCTGAAGTTCTACACCCGCGAGGGCAACTACGACCTGGTCGGGAACAACACCCCGGTCTTCTTCGTCAAGGACCCGGTCAAGTTCCCCGACTTCATCCACTCGCAGAAACGCGACCCGTTCACCGGCCGCCAGGAGCCGGACAACGTCTGGGACTTCTGGGGCCACTCCCCCGAGGCCACCCACCAGGTGACCTGGCTGATGGGCGACCGGGGCATCCCGGCGTCGTACCGGCACATGGACGGCTTCGGCTCGCACACCTATCAGTGGACGAACAGCGCGGGCGAGGCGTTCTACGTCAAGTACCACTTCAAGACCAACCAGGGCATCCGCTGCCTCTCCGCCGAGCAGGCGGCCGAGACCGCGGGCAGCGACCCGAACTCGCACCAGACGGACCTGCTCCAGGCGATCGAGCGCGGAGTGCACCCGTCCTGGACGCTCCACGTCCAGCTCATGCCGGCGGCCGAGGCGGCCGGCTACCGCTTCAACCCGTTCGACCTGACCAAGGTGTGGCCGCACCAGGACCACCCGCTGCGGCGCGTGGGCCGCCTGGTCCTCGACCGCAACCCGGACAACGTCTTCGCCGAGGTCGAGCAGGCCGCGTTCTCCCCGAACAACTTCGTGCCGGGCATCGGCCCCTCCCCCGACAAGATGCTCCAGGGCCGGCTCTTCGCCTACGCCGACGCGCACCGCTACCGCCTGGGCGTCAACCACACTCTGCTGGCCGTCAACGCGCCGAAGGCGACGTCCGCCGAGAACTACGGCCGGGACGGCCTGATGGCGGCGAACGCCCAGGGCCGGGGTGCGAAGAACTACGAGCCGAACTCCTACGGCGGCCCCGTGGAGACCGGCCGCCCGCTGTCGGCGCCGCTGCCCGTCTCGGGCCACACCGGCACCCACGAGGCGCCCTCGCACACCAAGGACGACCACTTCTTCCAGGCCGGTGAGCTGTACCGGCTGATGACGCCGGACGAGAAGAAGCGCCTGGTCGCGAACATCGCCGGCGGCCTGTCCCAGGTCACCCGCGACGACGTGATCGAGCGGAACCTGGCCCACTTCCACGCCGCCGACCCGGAGTACGGCAAGCGGGTGGAGGAAGCGGTCCGCGCCCTGCGCGAGGGCTGATCCCGGCTCGCGCGCGGACCCGGCGGGGAGGCCGGGACCGTGTGTGTGGCCCGCGGCGGCACCGGGCGGCCCGGATGAGGGGTACCGCCCCGGTGCGCCGCGGGCATCGATCGGGGGCCGCGGCGGCGTGCGAGCCAGTGCGGTGGTGAAGGGAACGGAGTCTCCTCCTACGACCTGAGGGGAGGAACCCCGGCCCCGTCGCACCCGCCGCGGTCCCGTCCCATCCCCTCCCCCACACCCCCACCAGACCCCGTCCGGCGGCGCGAATGTCCTGTCGCGCCCAGTCTCGCGCCGTCGGACGGACACCAGCCCCACGAGGGCGAGCAGCGCCGGAAGCGGACGGTCCCGCATCCGGCGCCGCTCGGCGTTCCGGCACGGCCCCTCAGGTTCCCGCGCGGCTTCCTCAAGTCTTCCTCTGAAACCGGCGCCCGCACGCTTCGGGCACCCCCACCGCCGGGCACATCCCCGGACACACGGGGGTGAGTCGGATGGACATCGGTACCGGAATGGAGCTGGAGCCGCACGAGATCGCGCTGCTGGCGGGCGGGGAGCGGGCGGTCGTCATGGTGACGGTGGTGGCCCTGCATCTGCTGGGCGCCCTGGAGACCGGACCGGGCGGGACGCTGTGGGCGGTGGGGCCCTGCCCGGACGAGGTGTCGCCGCTGGAGGGGACCGTCCGGGACTGTCTGGAGAAACCGCTCACCGCGCGGGAGTTGGCCAGGGACCCGGACGTGCGCCTCGCGCTCGCCCTGACCCGCATCCCGCTCTCGGACGCCGGGCTACTGGGCTACCCGCGGCTGCGGCCGAACCGGACCGCCCGCCGCTGGGTGGCGTTCCTGCGGGAGCGGCACCCGCTGCCGGCCGTCCGGCACGGGCTGACGGACGAGGACACGCTGCTCGCCGTCGCCCTGCACGGCGAGGCCGCGCTGCGTGTCCTCCTGCCGCGCTTCGCCCTGCGGGCCGGGCTGACGGACCCCGGCGGCGCGGCGGACCCCGGCGGCACCGCGGCGGGCGGGCGGCCGCCCTCCCGCCGGGAGAGGTTCCTGCGGTGGGCCGACGCGTACGGGGACGCCATCGGCCACGGCGACCGCGGGGACCACGGGGGCGGCGGCTTCGGCTGCGGAGGGGGCGGAGGCGGCGGGGACCGGCCGGGGTGACCGGCCCCGGACGCACCGGAGGGCGGCCCGTCCAGGGGACGGGCCGCCCGCACACGGTGGCCGCGCGGATCAGACCTTCAGCGTCCTGACCGCCGTCGGGGCGTGCCCCGGCTCGGTGGCGACGTCCTCGAACTCCACCACGCGGGAGATGTCGTTCGTCCCCGACATGGAGATGTTGGTGACGCGCTCCAGGATGGCCTCGACGATCACCGGCACCCGGAACTCGGCGGCGAGCTTCTTGGCCTGCTCCAGGGCCGCGCCCAGCTCACCCGGGTCGGTCACCCGGATCGCCTTGCAGCCCAGGCCCTCGGCGACCTTGACGTGGTCGACGCCGTAGACGCCCAGTTCGGGCGAGTTGAGGTTCTCGAACTCCAGGTTGACCTGGAAGTCGATCTCGAACGCCCGCTGCGCCTGGCGGATCAGGCCCAGGTAGGAGTTGTTGACCAGCACGTGCACGTACGGGATGCGGTGCTGCGCGCCGACGGCCAGTTCCTCGATCATGAACTGGAAGTCGTAGTCGCCGGAGAGCGCCACGACCTGGGCGTCGGGGTCGGCCTTGGCGACGCCGAGCGCGGCCGGGACGGTCCAGCCGAGCGGGCCGGCCTGACCGCAGTTGATCCAGTGCCGCGGGCGGTAGACGTGCAGCATCTGGGCGCCGGCGATCTGCGAGAGGCCGATGGTGGAGACGTACCGGGTCTCGGGCCCGAACGCCTTGTTCATCTCCTCGTAGACGCGCTGCGGCTTGATCGGGATGTCGTCGAAGTGCGTACGGCGCTGGAGGGTGGCCTTCTTCTCCTGCGCGGCGGCCGCCCAGGCGGAGCGGTCGGGCAGCTTGCCGGCCGCCTTGAGTTCCCCGGCGACCTCGACGAACAGTTCCAGGGCGGCCTTGGCGTCGGAGGCGATGCCGTAGTCCGGGGCGAAGATCCTGCCGATCTGGGTGGGCTCGATGTCGACGTGGACGAACTTCCGGCCGGCGGTGTAGACGTCCAGCTTGCCGGTGTGGCGGTTGGCCCAGCGGTTGCCGATACCGAGGACGAAGTCGGACTCCAGGAAGGTGGCGTTGCCGTAGCGGTGCGAGGTCTGCAGGCCGACCATGCCGGCGTTCAGCTCGTGGTCGTCGGGGAGCACGCCCCAGCCCATCAGGGTGGGGACGACGGGGGTGCCGGTCAGCTCGGCGAACTCCACCAGCAGGTCGGCGGCGTCGGCGTTGAGGACGCCGCCGCCGGCGACGAGCAGCGGGCGCGCGGCGGCGTTCAGCATCCCGAGCGCCTTCTCCACCTGGGCGCGGGACGCGGCCGGCTTGTAGACGGGCAGCGGCTGGTACGTCTCCGGGTCGAACTCGATCTCGGTGAGCTGGACGTCGATCGGCAGGTCGATCAGGACCGGGCCGGGGCGGGCCGAGCGCATCAGGTGGAACGCCTGCTGGAAGACGCCCGGGACCTGCGCGGCCTCCAGGACGGTCACCGCCATCTTGGTGACCGGCCGCGCGATGGAGGCGATGTCGACGGCCTGGAAGTCCTCCTTGTGGATCACCGCGGTCGGGGCCTGGCCGGTGATGCACAGGATCGGGATCGAGTCGCCGATCGCGGAGTACAGACCCGTGATCATGTCGGTGCCGGCCGGGCCCGAGGTGCCGATGCAGACACCGATGTTCCCGGCGTGGGTCCGGGTGTAGCCCTCTGCCATGTGCGAGGCGCCCTCGACGTGCCGGGCGAGGGTGTGGTGGATGCCGCCGGACGCCTTGAGTGCCGCGTAGAACGGGTTGATCGCCGCGCCCGGCACACCGAACGCGTCCGCGACGCCCTCGCGCTTGAGGATCTCAACTGCCGCGCGGGCAGCGGTCATACGAGCCATCGAGTACTCCTGCTTCGGCTGTCGGATACGCATTCCCGTCGCGCCCGCGGTGAGTGCGCTCTCCGTGTGTTTTCCGCATAGCGAAATTCAAGTTCTACTATCTGGAAATAATCTAGGTGGGCCGCCGGGGGCCGTCAAGGGTCCCTGCTGCCGACGGCCCGAGCAGGAGCCTGTAACGGGGCCCCGGGTCTCGCGGACCGGGGTGCGGACCGACCGGCCTCCGGCCGCCTGGAGGACGAGACCGGCCGGGAGTGAGTCGGGGCCGTCGCCGCCCTCGTCCGCACCGGGCGCCGCCCGGCCGATCAGAGGAGGGCGCCGCCGGAGACCTCGACGCGCTGGGCGGTGACCCAGCGCAGGCCCTCGGAGGCCAGCGTGGCGATGGCGTCGCCGATCTCCTCGGGTTCGCCGACGCGGCCGAGCGCGGTCTGCCCGGCCAGGACCTGGCGCGTCCCGGCGTCGTCCCGCATCGCTCCGCCGTTGAAATCGGTGGCGGTCGGCCCCGGGGCGAGGGAGTTGACCCGGATTCCGCGCGGGCCGAGTTCCGCGGCGAGGGTGCGGCTCAAGGCTTCGACGGCAGCCTTCGAGGCGGTGTAGACCGAGGTGGCGGGGCTGGTGTGGCGGGTCAGTGAGGTCGAGACGTTGATGACGCGGCCACCTCGGGCCAGCAGCGGCACAAGTGACTGGATGAGGAAGAACGTGCCCCGGACGTTGGTGCCCATCACCGTGTCGAAGTCGTCGACCGTGACGTCCTCCAGCGGTCCGAAGATCCCCACGCCCGCGTTGTTGACCAGGATGTCGAGCCGCGAAGTACCCCAGCGCTCCAACTGCTCGCCCAGTTCGGAGGTGAAGGACGCGAAAGAGGAGACGTCGCCGATGTCGAGCCGGAGAACAGCGGCAGTCCCACCCACCGCCCGCACCTGTTCCACCGTCTTCTCCGCCCCGGCCGCATCACCGCGGTGGGTGACCAAGACCCGCACCCCGCGTGTGGCCAGGGCGATGGCCGCACTGCGTCCGAGGCCGCGATTCGCTCCGGTCACCAAAGCGGTCCTGTCGATCGTCATGAGCTGTTCCTCCACCGCGCGGCTACCGGGACTCAGTCGGCGCCACAGACACGAGGCGAGTCACTCGACTCACCTTCCACTCGCACCGTAGGCAGGATCATTGAGGCGAGTCAAGTGACTCGCCTCGGGGCTGCGGCATACTGTGCGCATGGCCGCAGAACTCTCCGCACACCACCGCAGACTCGCTCAGCAGAAACGCGAGGCGATCACCAGCGCGGCCACCGAGCTGTTCTTGGAGCGTGGCTACGACGGCACCTCACTGGCCCGGATCGCCGAAGCGGCCGGAGTCTCGAAATCCACCCTGTTCAAGCGGTTCCCCACCAAGGCGGCCCTCTTCGAGGCCATCGTCACCGAGTCCTGGCAGCGTGACGCCGGCGACGCCGACGCGCGGCCCCAGGCCGGAGATCTGCGCTCCGGACTGACCACCGTCGGCCACCGCTATGCCGACCTGGTCGGCCGGCCCGGCATGACAGCCCTGTTCCGGATCGTCATCGCCGAACTGCCTCGCTTCCCCGAACTGGGACGGATGCAGTTCCAGCTCGGCAAACTGCCCTACTTCACCTCCGTTCAGCACTACCTGGAAGCCGAGCACGAGGCGGGCAACGCCGATGTCCCGGACGCGGCGAGCGCCGCGAACCAGTTCCTCGGCATGATCGCCAACTACGTCCTGTGGCCCCGCATGCTGCTGACCGACTGGAACCCCGCGGCCTCCGACATCCACGACGCCGTCGAAGAGGCCGTCCGGACCATGCTCGCCAGATACACACCGGCCCACCGGCTTGACCCGAAGCCGGAAGACTGACACCGGCGCGCGACGCTCACCATCCGCGACGGAGGCCGGGACCGCTGCCGTGCCGCATCCGCCGACGCGGCCGCGCTCAGTGACGCTCCGTGCCGACGAACCGGTCCGGGCCGATCACGCTCAGCAGTTGGAGCTTCTCGTGGGCCTCGGTGCGCGGCGGGGTGGTCAGCACCAGGAGCACCTGGGACTGGTCCTCGGTGAACAGCGCCTGGCAGTCCACCTCGATCGCGCCCAGCTCGGGGTGGACGAGGGTCTTGTGGTCCTCGAAGCGCTGCGCGACCTCGTGCCGCTCCCACAGCTCGGCGAACTCGGCGCTGGCCTTGCGCAGGGCGCGCACCAGTTCACCGGCCCGGGACCGGGGGCCGCGCAGCCCGTAGGCGACCCGCAACGTCGCGACCTGGGCGCGGCTCTGCCGGTCCCGGTCCGCCTCGGGGTAGCGCTCCCGCTCCGCGGGGTCCGTGAACCAGCGCAGGATCGCGCTGCGGGCGAGCCCCGTGAACCGGGACGCGTCCCCCAGCAGGGCGGCCGCCATCCTGTTCTGCGCCAGCGTCTCGCCCAGCTCGGACAGGATGAGCGCCGGCGTCTCGTCCAGCCGGTCCAGCACCCGCAGCAGGGCGGGAGCGACGTGTGTCGAGGCCGACCGCGGGGACGGGGCGTTGTGCCCGGCGACCCGGTACAGGTAGTCGCGCTCGTCGGTCGTCAGGCGCAGCGCACGGGCGAGGGAGGACAGCATCTGCTCGCTCGGCTGCGGGCCCCGCCGCTGTTCCAGCCGCGTGTAGTAGTCCGTGGACATCACGGCGAGGGACGCGACCTCCTCGCGCCGCAGCCCCTCGGTCCGCCGGCGGGGGCCGGTGGGCAGGCCGAGGTCCTGCGGTCGGAGCGCGGCGCGGCGGCGGCGCAGGAAGTCGGCCAGAGCTGCACGGTCCATGGGTACGAGTATCGTCCGCGGGCGGCGGGGGAGCCAGGGATCGCCGGTCCCCCGACAACCGGTCCCTGCCCTCGCGGCGCTGGATGAGCGAGGCTGGAGCCATGAACATCTCCGGAAACACCGTCTTCGTCCCCGGCTCCACCAGCGGCATCGGTCTCGCCCTCGCCCTGGAGCTGCGGGCCCGGGGCAACACCGTCATCGTGGGCGGCCGGCGGGTCGAACTGCTGGAGCGGATCGCCGCCGAGCACCCGGGCATCGACACCGTGCGGATCGACACCGCCGACCCGGCGAGCATCGCCTCCGCCGCGACGGAGGTCCTGGCGAACCACCCGGACCTCAACGTGCTCGTCACCATGGCGGGCGTGATGCGCGTCGAGGACTGGCACACCCCGGACTCGTTCCTCGCGTCGGCGGAGGAGACGGTGACGACGAACGTCCTCGGTCCGATCCGGCTCATCGCCGCGTTCGTCGAGCACCTGCGGACCCGGCCGGACGCCACGATCATGACCGTCTCCTCGGGCCTCGCGTTCGCCCCGCTCAAGGTCACACCGAGCTACAACGCGTCGAAGGCCGCGATCCACATGCTCAGCGAGTCGCTGCGGCTCCAGCTCGCGGACACCTCGGTGAAGGTCGTGGAACTCGTCCCGCCCGCCGTGCGCACCGCGCTGCTGCCCGGCCAGGAGGAGAGCGAGTTCGCGATGGACCTGGCCGAGTTCGTCGCCGAGACCGTCGCCCTGATCGAGGCCCGGCCCGACGCGAAGGAGATCCAGGTCGAGCGCGTGAAGTTCCTGCGTCACGGCGCGGCCCGCGGCGACTACGACCAGGTCGTGCGGACCCTCAACGCGGCGGACCCGCACGGGAAATGACCCGGCCCGGACGGAGTGCGGCCGGCCATGACCGCGTCGACCGACCGCCACGGGCCACTTTCGGGCTCCTACAGGGTCTCGCCCCGGCTTCGGGCGTTGGCTTGGGCGACCTTCTCGCGCAACCGGGAACGCCCACCCTGATCGCCTCCGTACGGCGGTCGGTCGGCCCATTCCTCAGCGGTGCCGAACGGGTCACCGGGGTCGTGGAACACGAGCAGCCGACCGTTGACGCCGTACTGCTCGATGGCCTCGGACAGTGCCGCTCGTGCGCTGCTCGCCATGACGGTTGCTCCTCGTGTCGGCTGTCACACGACAGCCTCACGCGAGTTCGGCAGAGGCTACAGGGAGGGAATGTCCCCCTTTCTGCGCGCTTACGAGGTCATTCCCAGGAACTCGGCGAGCTTCCGCAGGCCCGGAGGGCGGGCGGGGCCGGCCCAGAGGTCCCCGACGATGGTGACGGCGAGCGTGTGATGCCGTATCCAGGCCGGCGCGATCTCCCGCAACTTCGTGAGGGCCCGCACGGCGCCTTCGGCGTCACCGAGATCGGCGTGGGCGCGTGCGACGTCGAGGAGGAGCCAGGTACGCCACGACACGGGCGTGTCGGAGCTCAGCCGCATTCCCTCGGCGAGGTGCAGAGCCTCATCGGGGCGCGCGTGCTGCACCGCGAGCCGCACCCGTTCGATCCGGACCGACGAGCGGCTGAACACGGACACCAGCTTGCCGTCGACAGGCGGCGGCAGCTTCGCGAGCCGCCTGGTGGCGCTCTCGGCGGTCGACATCATCTCGGAGGCCGTGTCGTAGTCACCGGAGCGGGCCGCCGATGTCGCGGCCGACATCACCAAGCCGCCCCACACCCGCACGCTCTCGGCGGTGTCCCGCTGCTCTCGCTCGACCTTGTCGGCCGCGTGGACGGCCAGGTTCGTCGCGTCGTCGAGACGGTTCTGGCGCTGGTAGTTCCACGCCACCGAGTTCGCGATCATCGACGGGAGCAGCGGGTCGGAGGACTGCTCGGCCGCGTTCATCGCGCGCTCCAGCGCGGAGAGGGCCAGGTCCACCTTGCCCAGCCGGATCGCGAGGTGTCCGGCGAGCTGGAGGGCTTTGCCGAGGGCCGCCTGACCCGCCGCGCGGTCCTCCGGGGTACCCACGGAGGTGAGGAAGCGGGCGTCGTCGACGATGCCGGGCAGGGCGGCCATGAGCCGCCCGAAGTCGGCGTCGTGGTAAAGGGTCCAGGCGGCCGCGAGTTCCCGGCGCATGAGCGGGACGGTCAGGCGCTCGGTGTCGCCCGGTTCGGGGGGCGCGGCGAACAGGGGGGGCATGACGGCGCGGCGCAGGGCGACGAGCCTGGGTGAGTCGACGTCCCCGGTGCTCGGTACCCCGGGCGGGTCGCCGAGCAGGGCCGTCAGCTCGACGCCGAGGCCCTTGGCGAGGGCGTGCAGGGTGGGCAGCCGCGCGGAGTGCTTGCGCTTCTGTTCCAGCTTCTTGATCACGTCCACGGAGAGCCCGGACAGCTCGGCCAGGCTCTCCTGCGTGAGGTCGGCCAGTCGGCGCAGACACGCCAGACGGTCGCCCAAGTGCTCTGCCATGTTCCGAGGGTAGGGCCTGGCCCATGAGGGCCAGGGCGGGTCACCGGAAGTCCTCCTCCCGGTACTCCCCCTCCGAGCCCGCCGCCGTCGCCTCGCGCAGTTCGATGCGGCGGATCTTGCCCGAGACCGTCTTGGGGAGGTCGGCGAACTCCAGGCGGCGGAGGCGCTTGTAGGGGGCGAGGGTCTTGCGGGAGTGCGCGAAGAGCGCCCTCGCGGTGTCCGCGCCGGGTTCCCAGCCCGCCGCGAGGACGACGTACGCCTTCGGGACCGCCAGGCGCAGCGGGTCCGGCGCGGGGACCACGGCGGCCTCGGCGACCGCCTCGTGCTCCAGGAGCGCGCTCTCCAGCTCGAACGGGGAGATCTTGTAGTCGCTGGCCTTGAAGACGTCGTCGCTCCGGCCGATGTACGTCAGGTAGCCCTCCGCGTCCCGCGCGCCGATGTCGCCGGTGCGGTAGTAACCGTCCGCCATCGCCTCGGCCGTACGGCCCGGGTCGCCGTGGTAGCCGGTCATCAGGCCGACGGGGCGGGCGGACAGGTCGAGGGCGATCTCTCCCTCGGTGGCGCCGGGGGCGCCGGTGACCGGGTCGAGGAGTTCGACGCGGTAGCCGGGGCTGGGGCGGCCCATGGAGCCGGTCTTCAGCGGCTGGCCGGGGCTGTTGGCGACCTGCACGGCGGTCTCGGTCTGCCCGAAGCCGTCCCGGACGGTGACCCCCCAGGCCGCGCGGACCTGTTCGATCACCTCGGGGTTGAGCGGCTCCCCCGCGGCGACGACCTCGCGGGGGCGGGTGCGCAGCCGGGACAGGTCGGCCTGGACGAGCATGCGCCACACCGTCGGCGGGGCGCAGAAGGTGGTGACGCCCGCCCGGTCCATCTCCGCCATCAGCCGGGTGGCGTCGAACCGCGTGTAGTTGAGGAGGAAGACGGTCGCCTCCGCGTTCCACGGCGCGAACAGGTTCGACCAGGCGTGCTTGGCCCAGCCGGGCGAGGAGATGTTCAGGTGGACGTCGCCGGGCTTCAGGCCGACCCAGTACATCGTCGCCAGGTGCCCCACCGGGTAGGAGACGTGGGTGTGCTCGACCAGCTTGGGGCGGGCCGTGGTCCCGGAGGTGAAGTAGAGCATCAGCGGGTCCTCGGCGCGGGTCGGACCGTCCGGGGTGAAGCCGTCGGGGGCCGTGGCCGTGTCCTCGTACGGCAGCCAGCCGGCCGGCGCGCCGCCGACCGCGATCCGCGTGTACGCGCCGGGCACCTCCTCGAACTTGGCCGCGTCCTCGGCGCGTACGACCACCTGGGCGACCCGGCCGCGCTCGACGCGGTCACGCAGGTCGGCGGGGCCGAGCAGCGGGGTGGCCGGGATGACGACGGCCCGCAGCTTCATCGCGGCCAGCGCCGTCTCCCACAGCTCGGCCTGGTTGCCCAGCATGACCAGGATCCGGTCCCCGGCCGCGACGCCCCACTCGCGCAGCCGGTTCGCGACCCGGTCGCTGCGCGCGGACAGTTCGGCGAAGGTCCGGCGGGTCTCGGTGCCGTCCTCCTCGACGATGTGCAGCGCCGTGCGGCCGTTGCCGTCGGCGATGACGTCGAACCAGTCCAGCGCCCAGTTGAAGTGTGCCGGGCGGGGCCACTCGAAGCCCTGGTAGGCGCGGGTGTAGTCCTCGCGGTGCCGGAGCAGGAAGTCCCGTGCCCCGCGGAAGGTGTCGGTCGCCGTCGTCATCCCGGCAGCATACGGAGGAAGGTGCGGGAACGCCCCCGTTGCCTACCATTGGCCGGGACACGACACACGGAGGGAGCGGTGACCGTGCGACGGGACCAGCGGGACCAAGAGGAATCCGCCCGGCACCGCCCCGCCCCGCTCGTCGGCCGCCTCGAACCCCTCGGCGCCGCGCGCGGGCAGCTCGACCGCGGGGGCAGCGTCCTCCTGCACGGCCCGGCCGGGATCGGCAAGTCCACCGTCCTCGCGACCCTCGCCGCGGAGTACGGCCGCACCGCGCGGACCGTGCTGCGCTGCTCCGCCACCGAGTCGGAGTCCCACCTGCCCTTCCTGGCCCTCGCCGACCTTCTCGGGCTGGTCCTGGACGAGGTGTCCGGCGCCCTGCCCGAGGCCCAGCGGGCCGCGCTGGAGTCGGCGCTCACCGGACGCGGCGAGTCCACGCTGCGGCGCGACGCGCTGGCGCTGCGGCTGGCGGTGCTCTCCGCGCTGCGCGCGCTCGCCGCCGAGGGGCCGGTGCTGGTCGTCGCCGACGACCTCCAGTGGCTGGACGCGGCCAGCGCGGAGATCCTCGGCTTCGCCGCCCGCCGGCTGGGCTCCATCCCGGTGCGGCTGGTGGGCGCGGTGCGCACCGAGGGCGACGCGTACGACCGGCGGCTGCCGGCCTTCCCGGCGGACACCCTCGCGGTCCGGCTGGAGCCGCTGGCCCTGGCCGAGGTGTCGGCGCTGCTCGCCGCGCACGGCCACCGCGGTCTGCCCCGTTCCACCGTCCGCGACATCCACCGCACCAGCGGCGGCAACCCGCTCTTCGCGCGCGAACTGGGCCGGGCGCTCGCCGAGAGCCCCGCGCCGCCCCGGCCGGGCGAGCCGCTGCCGGTGCCGACCTCGCTGCGGGCCCTGGTCCTCAGCCGCCTGGAGCTGCTCCCGGACGAGGCCCGCCGCACCCTCCTGGTGGCCAGCGCGGGCGCCCGCCCCACCCTCGCCCTGCTGCGCGCGGCCGGCCGGCCCGACGCCGAGGCGGAGACCGCGCGCGCCGCCGAACTGGGCCTGCTCGCCACCGAACCCGAGGGTCCCGCCGTACGGTTCGCGCATCCGCTGATCTCCGCCGCGCTGTACGCCGAGGCCCCGGCGCCCGAACGGCGGGCCGCGCACGCGGCGCTCTCCACGGCGGCGCCCGACCCGATCGAACGCGCCCGGCACCTGGCCCTGGCCAGCACCGGCACCGATCCGCGGGTCGCGGCGAAGCTGGCCGGGGCGGCCGCCCTGGCCCGGGACCGGGGGGCGCCGTCGGTGGCGGCCTCGCTCGGGCTGCTCGCGGCCCGGCACACCCCGGCCGGCGGCGAACCGGGACCGGACGAGCGGCGGTTGCAGGCCGCCGAGGACGCGCTGACCGCCGGGGAGACCGACCTGGCGCGGGACGTCGCCCGCGAGGTGCTGACCCGGGCGAGCGCGCCCGGCGAACGGGTGCGGGCCTGGATGGTGGTGATCGAGGCGGCCGGGCAGGCGCTCGGCGAGGTCGACGCCGTCTTCCCGCAGGCGCTGGCCGACGCGGGCGAGGAGCCCCGGCTGCTGGCCCTGGTCCACTACCAGCTCGCCTGGCGCGGCCTGGTGCTCCAGGGGGACTTCGCCGAGGGCCGGCGGGAGGCCGCGCACGCCGCCCGGCTGGCCGCGCGGGCCGGGGACCGGCGCACCGAACTGCTGGCGCTCGCCTTCCAGGCGCAGGCCGAGATCCTGATGGGGCATCCGGACGCCCCGGACACCATCGAACGGGCGCTGCGCGAACCGCAGGACCCGCGCGTGGCCTGCCATCACAACGGCGCGGGTTCCGCCCGTTTCCGCTGGCTGGTCATGAGCGACCGGCTGGCCGAGGCCAGGTCCGCCGTCACCGCGCTGCTGCGCGAGGTGCGGCGGCGCGGGATGGCCGAGAGCGAGGTCCACTACCTGCGCTTCCTCGCCGAGACCGAACTGCGGGCCGGGAACTGCGGCCGGGCCCTGGAACTGGCCCACGAGAGCCTCGCCCTGGCCCGGGACGCGGGCATCGGGGAGGGCGCGGGCGCGATGCTCGCCTCGCTCGCCGAGGCCGACGGCGGTGCCGTGGAGCGGGCGCTCGCGCTGGCCCGGGAGGCGGTGGACCGGGCCGAGGAGGACGGGGACGCCGTCTACCTCTCCCGCGCGCTGGCCGCGCTCGGCCACGCCCACCTGGTCGCGGGCGACGCGGGGGCGGCCGTACGGGAACTGCGGCGGGTGCGGGGCCTGGAGGCCGGGGCGGGGATCACCGACCCGGCGCGCGGCCGGTGGCAGGGCGACCTCGCGGAGGCGCTGGTACGGATCGGCGAGACCGACGAGGCGCAGCAGGTGGTCGACGGGGCCCGCGGGCACGCCCTGCGGCTGGGCCGGCAGAGTGTGCTGGCCGTCCTGGACCGGGCCGAGGCGCTGGTACGGGCGGCCCGCGGCGAACCCGAGGAGGCGCTCGTCCGGCTGGCGGCGGTACGGGACCGGCTCGGCGCCCTGGGGCACGGCCTGGAGGAGGCGCGGGCCGCGTTCGCGCTGGCGGCGCTGGGCGGACCGGAGGCGGGGCCGGGGGCGTACGACGAGGCGGCGCGGCTGTTCCGGCGGTGCCGGGCGCTGCCGTGGCTGCGGCGGGTGGAGGCGGCGGCGGGCGCGGTGGGGCCGGGCGCGCCGGGGGCGGGGCTCGCGGGACTCGCCGCGATGGAACGGCAGGTGGCCGCGCTGGTCATGGAGGGGGCGACCAACCGGGAGGTCGCCGGGCGGCTGTTCGTCAGCGTCAAGACCGTGGAGGCGACCCTGACCCGGGTCTACCGCAAACTGGGCATCCGCTCCCGGGTGGACCTGGTCCGGCTGGCGGCGGGGCAACTGGCGCGGTGAGCGCGGGGACCGAGGGTTATCCCTGCCCGGTCCGCATAGGGGGTTCCCCCTCTTGGGCGGGCCGGGGGCGGTTCCCTAGCGTGTGGGTGTGCCACCCGCACGGACGCACGGGGCTCTGTCCCGAGATCCCCGTGTCCCCCACACGCCCGTGCGGACCTGAGGAGCCCTCAGGTGTCGTGCCGGGGGGCGTTGCGGGCCACCACGAGCGGCCCGCAACGCCCCCTCTCCATGACCGCCGCGTCCAGGCGGCGGGCGGCCCGTTCGACGTGCGCCGGCAGGGGTCTGCGGTGCCGCAGGGCGGCGGGCAGGCGGTTGAGGGCCTGGCGCAGGGCGTCCCGGGCGTGCGGGTCGTGCCGGGCCTCGGCGGCGAGCGCGCGGGTGCGGGCCAGGGCGTACGGCAGGGGGCGGCGCAGCCAGGCGGTGAGCAGCGCGTTGCGGCTGACGGCGGCCTGGTGGCCGGTGCGCGGGTCCGGGTGCGGATGGTGGTGGGCGGTGACCTCGGGGCAGTGGGTGACGCCCCAGCCGCGGGCGGCCAGGTCGTAGGCGAGGAGGGTCTCCTCGGCACCGGAGAACAGCAGGGGGTGGTAACCGCCCGCGTCGAGGTACGCCTCGCGGCGGACGACGGCGGCGCGGCCGAGGAAGTCGAGGATCTGGATGCCGGGGAGGTCGGCGGCCGGGCCGAGGGGCGAGGCGGCGAGGACGCCGCTGAGCGGGTCGGCGTACTCGGCGGGCCCGACCAGGGCGCGGGCGGAGAGCAGGCCGAGCCGGGGGTGCTCGTCCAGCAGCTGGGCGGCGGTGGCGAGCGCGCCGGGCGCCCACCAGGAGTCGTCGTCGCAGAAGGCCACGTACGGCGTGTCGAGGGCGCGGACGCCGTCGGTGCGGGCGAGGGCGCCGCGGTCGGACGGCAGGGGCAGGACCCGTACTTGCGGGAAGTCGCGGGCCAGCAGGGCGCGGGTGTCGTCGGTGGAGGCGTTGTCGACGACCAGGATCTCGGGCCGCTCGGGGAGCGCGAGCAGGTGCCGCAGGGAGCGGGCGAGGCCGGCGGAGCGGTCGCGGGTGGCGAGGACGAGGCCCATCGGGGCCGGGCCGGGGCGTGCGGTGCCGGCCGGGGTGCGGGTGGTCGAGGGGGCGTGGTTCACAGGGCCTCGCAGAGGGCGTCGAGCGTGTCGAGGGCGTCCAGGACCTCGGTGGTGGTGATGCGCAGCAGGGCGGGGTCGACGGCGCGGCCGTGCGGGTCGCCGTCCGGGCCGGGGTGCCACAGGGCCCGGTGGCGGGGGTGCGCGGGCGGGCCCCAGCGGCTGGGCGGCACCGGTCCGAAGAGGGTGACGGTGGGCGTGGCGAGGGCGACGGCGAGGTGCGCGACGCCGGTGTCGCCGCTCACCACGGCGTGGGCTTCGGCGACCAGCGCGGCGAGCCGGTCGTAGGGCAGGCCGCCGCCGAAGACGTCGGTGCCGGGCAGGCCGGCCAGGGCGGCCAGCCGGGTCACGAGGCCGCCCTCGGCCCCTCCCCCGGTCACCACGACGCGCAGGCCCCGCTCCCGGAGCCGGCGGGCGAGCGCCGCGTACCGCTCGACGGGCCAGCAGCGGGAGGGGGCGCCGGCGCCGGGGTGCAGGACGACCGCCCCGGGGGCCGGGGACGCCGCCCGCGGGCGGGGCAGCAGCAGGTCGGTGGGGTCGGCGGCGATGCCGTACGCCGTCAGCAGCCGGCACCAGCGGTCGCGTTCGTGCTCCTCGGCGTACCAGGGCGGCCCGTCGCCGCGCGGCAGGTCAGGGTGGGCGAACGCCAGCAGTCTGCGCGGGCGCACTCCGGCCAGCAGGCGGTGGCTGGACGGGCCGTTGCCGTGCAGGTCGACGGCGACCTCGGGGGGCGGGCCGGTCCAGTGCAGGGCACGGGGCACGGTGCGGCCGGGTCCGGCGGCGGGCAGCAGCCGGTCGACGGCACCGGTCGCGGCCGCGACGGGGGCCAGCTCCTCGGGTCCGGCCAGCACGAGGTCGTGCCCCGGGTACGCCCGTCGCAGCGCGCGCAGCGCGGGGACCCCGGCGAGCAGATCCCCCAGTCCGAGCGCCCGCAGGACGAGCAGGCGGGGCACCGGCGCGCGGTCCGAAGCGGCCCCGGACTCCGGGCCGGCCCCGGGTTCGAGGGGCGCGGACGTGCCGGGGGCCCGTGCCGTCGTCACCGGGCTCGCTCCGCCGCGCGGGCCAGCAGGGCGGTGGAGGAGCGGCCGTCGAGGTAGGGGAGGAGGACGGCCTGGCCGCCCCACTCCGCCAGGAGTCCGGCCTCGGGGAGGTCCGCGCCGGCGTAGTCGCCGCCCTTGACCCAGACGTCGGGGCGCAGGTCGCCCAGGAGGCGTTCGGGGGTGTCCTCGTCGAAGACGGCGACGGCGTCGACGCAGGCCAGGGCGCGCAGGACGCGGACGCGGTCGGCGAGGGGGTTGACCGGGCGGCCGTCGCCCTTGCGGCGCCGTACGGAGGCGTCGGAGTTGACGCAGACCACCAGGCAGTCACCGAGCCGCCGGGCCGCCTGGAGCAGACCGACGTGCCCGGCGTGCAGCAGGTCGAAGCAGCCGCCCGCGGCGACGACCGTGCCGTGCTGGGCGCGGACCCGGTCGGCGAGGACACGCGGGTCCTCGAAACCGGATTCCGGGGCGTCGGGTCCGCAACGGACGCCCGGCCGGGCCGCGACGGACCCGCGCCCGCCCCTCGGATCGGCGACAGGTCCATCCCCGGCACCCGACACGACATCGCCCGCTCCCCAACCGGTACCCGACCCGACGTCGACAGGCCCGCGACCGGCACCCGACACGGCCCGGACGGGCCCTCGGCCGGCACCCGACGCGGCCCGGACGGGTCCGCGCCCGGCCTCCGGCAGGACCCGGACCGGTCCGCGACCGGCGTCCGGGAGGGCGCTCGCGCCGCCCGCGGCGACGAAGGCGGTGGCGGCGCCCACCGCGGCCTCGACGGCCTCGCCGACCAGCGCCCCGTCGGCCAGCAGCCCGGCGGCCGTCGCGGCGAACCGGTCGCCCGCGCCGCAGGAGTCGCCGGGGTGGGCGTCGGGCGCGGGCACGAGCAGCGGGTGCTCGCCGTAGGAGAGCAGGGCGCCGCGCGGGCCGAGGGTCACCGCCACCGCGGCGACCCGCCAGTTCCGCACCAGGGCGGCGGCGCTGTGCGCGGCGGCGCCGAGGCCGCTGCCGGGCCGGCCCTCCGGCGGGGCGAACCCGTGCGCCTCCTGCTCGGCGGGCGTCACCAGCCGGGTGCCCGGCACGGGGGCGCCGCCGCGCGGATGCGGGTCCCAGACCAGCGGCGGCCGGGCGGCGAGCACGTCCCGGAGGGCGTCGGCGGTGCCCCGGCCGTAGTCGGAGACGAGGACGGCCGGGGCGGAGCGCAGCGCGGCGCGGGCCTCGTCGGTGGCGGCGCGGGCGCGTCCGCCGCCCCGGTCGAGCCGGACCACCGGGTGCGCCCGCGCCAGGACGCGGGTCTTCTCGGGCAGCGTGCCGGTGGACGGCAGCGCGATCAGCGTCAGCCAGGGGTCGAGCAGGGCGCGCAGCTCTCGGGCGGCGGGGTCGTCGCCCAGGGCGGTGATCAGCGTGACGTCGCGGCCGTCGCGGGCGGCGAGCCAGGCGGCGAGCGCGGCGCCCCCGGGACGGACCCGCTCGGCGCAGTCCCGGACCACCGGGACCGGCGCGTCCGGCGCGAGCCGGTCGGCCGAGCCGGTCAGGTCCCGGTCCAGCAGGGCGTCGCCCACCACGACGAGGGGGGTCCGCTCAGCCATGGGCACCCCTCGCGTCCGCGCCCCGGTCGAGGGCGGCGTCGAAGGCCGCGCAGATCATGTGCACGGCGACCAGGTGGATCTCCTGGACGGTCGCGGTGCCGGGCGCCGCCACGCACAGCGACTCGTCGCTGCCCGCCATCAGCGGGTTGGGTTCGCAGCCGGTGAGCGCCCACACCCGGACGCCGACCGCGCGGCCCGCGTCGGCGGCGGAGAGCAGGTTGGCGCTGGCGCCGGAGGTGGACAGCAGCATCAGTACGTCGCCGTCGCGGCCGTGCGCGCGGACCTGCCGGGCGAACACCTCGTGCACGCCGTAGTCGTTGGCGATGGCGGTGGTGCTTGAGGTGTCGGCGTGCAGGGCGATCGCGGAGAACGGCGGCCGGTCCTCGCGGTAGCGGCCGACGAGTTCGGCGGTGAGGTGCTGGGCCTGGGCGGCGCTGCCGCCGTTGCCCGCGGCCAGCAGCCGGCCGCCGCCGGAGAGCACCGACGCGAGCCGTTCGCCCCAGCGCTGGGTGATGTGCGCGGAGCGGCGGAACGCCGCCAGGGCGTCCCGGAGTTCGTCGCAGTGATCGACGACGGGCGGGTGCACGGTCATCACGCCACCTCCTCGGCCAGCTCGTGATCGGCGACGGTCAGGCGGTACACCTGTTCGGCGCCGTCCGCGACCCGCCGCCAGGTGTAGTGCCGCAGCACGCGTGCCCGCCCGGCCGCCCCGTACTCGCGGCGCAGCTCCTCGGCGGCGAGCAGTTCGCGGGCGGCGGCCGCGACCGCCCCGGGGTCGCGCGGCGGTACGAGGCGTCCGGTGACGCCGTCCGACACGGAGTCCCGGTGGCCGCCGACGTCGGTGGCGAGCACCGGCACCCCGCACGCCATCGCCTCCAGCGGCACGATGCCGAACGGCTCGTAGTGCGGGGTGCACAGGACGAGGTCGGCGCTGCCCATCAGGGTGGGCATGTGGTGCGGGTCGACCGCGCCGAGCAGGTGGACGCGGTCGGCGACGCCCAGCCGGTGCGCGAGCGCCGTCAGCCGCCGCGCCTCGGGGTCGGCGGCCAGCGCGTCGGCGGGCGGGCCGCCGGCGATGAGGAGTTCGGCGTCGGGCAGGCCGGCCAGGGCGCGCACGGCGTCCTCGTAACCCTTGCGGGGGACGAGCCGGCCGCAGGACAGGAGCCGGTGGCGCCGTCCGCGCGCGGGGGCGCGCCCGGCGTCGGCGCCGGGCCGGAAGTGGGTGGCGTCCACGCCGCAGGGCACCACGGAGATCCGGCGCGGGGGCACGCCCATCTCACCGAGTTCGACGACCTCGTCGGTGCAGGTCGCCAGGGTCCGCGCGCAGGTGCGGCCGATCTGCCGCTCGATGCCGACGCGGGCGTACGGGCTGGTGTCCCGCAGTCCCTGGTGGCGCCGCTTGACGGTGCCGAGGGCGTGGAAGGTCTGCACCAGCGGGACGCCGTGCGGCTGTACGCCGATCTGTGCGGCCAGCCCGGACATCCAGAAGTGGGCGTGCACCACGTCGGGCCGTGCGGCCGTCCAGACCCGCGCCAGATGGGCGCCGAAGGCCGGCATGTGCGGGAACAGGTCGTCCTTGGGCAGGATCTCGGCCGGTCCGGCGGGGACGTGCTCGACGGCGGCGCCGCCGGGCAGCGGTACCCGGTCGGGCAGGTCGAGCGAGTCGCGGCGGGTGTACACCGTGACCTCGTGGCCCCGGCGGGCCAGTTCCTCGCTGAGCCGTGCCACGTAGACGTTCTGTCCTCCGGCGTCGACGCCGCCGAGCGCGGCGAGCGGACTGGCGTGCTCGGACACCATGGCGATCCTCATCGGGTCACCTCCTTCAGCAGCCGCTCCCAGTCGTCCAGGAAGCGGGACAGCCCGTAGCGGGCGAGGGCCGCCGCGCGCGCCTCGTCGCCGACCGCGCGCGCGTGCGAGGGGTCGGCGAGGAAGCCGCGTACGGCGTCGGTCAGTACGTCGACGCGGTTCGAGACCACCCCGGCGCCGGGCGGCACCGCCTCGGTCACCTCGGTGGTGGCGAGGGCGACGACGGGCATGCCCAGGTGCATGGCCTCCAGCAGGGACAGGCCGAGGGAGGTCCAGCGCACGGGGTGGAGGTAGACGCGCCGCCGGGCCAGTTCGGTGTGCAGTTCGCTCTGGACGACGTCCCGCGCGCGGCAGCGGTCGGGGGCCAGGCCGAGGTGTTCGGCGAGTCCTTCGGCGCGCATGCCGAACACGTCGAGGGGGGCGGCGCGGGAGAGCGCGGGCAGCAGGTCGGTGCCGGTGGTACGGCCGCGCCGGACGGGTTCGTTGACGACGACGGCCGCCCGCTCCAGTTCGCCGGTCCAGCGGTGGCCGGGGTCGACGACGCCGTGCTCGACGACGGCCGTCTCGGTGCGGCCCGCGTCCCACATCAGCCGGTTGAAGTGGGTGACGTGGACGAGGGTGACGCCGGGGATCGCGGCGGCCGGGTGGCGGGTGTCGGGCACCCCGGGCGGGCCGTGCGGGGCGTTGTGCTCCAGGTACACCAGCGGCGGGCGGCGGCCCAGCCACCGGTCGACCAGGCCGAGTTCGTGCGGGCGTTGCAGCACCACGAGGTCGATGTCGGCGTCGCGCAGCCGCTCCGGCGGGACCTCGACCACCGAGTCGGGCCAGTCCCAGGTGCGGGCGCGGCCGAGGCCGTCGGGTCCGCGGCCGGGGGTGACGGGCAGCAGGTAGGTGTGCGGGCCCTGCACGAAGGACGTGGTCCACGACCCGTGCACGTGCCACAGGAGGATTCTCATGACGCCTCCCCGACGAGTTTGCCGACGGCGGCGGTCACGTCGGTGGCGGTGACGGTGTCCAGGCAGGGGTGGCCGGGGACGGGGCACCGCCGGGCCCGGCTGCCGGCGCAGGGCGCGGCCTGGTCGCCGAGGAGGACGTACGGCACTCCGTACGGTCCCCAGCGTTCGGCCGGGACGACCGGCGCGAACAGGGAGACGACGGGGGTGCCGACGGCAGCGGCGAGGTGGGCGGGGGCGGTGTTGCCGGTGACGACGGCCGCGGCGCCCGCGAGGACGCCGGCGAGTTCCGGTGCCCGGGTACGGCCGCCCAGGTCGGTGCCGTGCGTTCCGGCGACGTACGCGGTGAGTTCGCGTTCGTCCGGTCCGCCGGTGACCAGCACCCGGTGTCCGGCGGCGGTGAGTTCGCGCACGGCCTCGGCGGCCCGGCCGGGGCTCCAGGCGCGGGCGGGGACGGCGGCGCCGGGGTGCAGCACGACATAGCGGCCGGGGCCGGTCAGGGCGGTGGTGTCCGGGGGTCTGCGGACCCGCAGCCGCCCGTCGTCGGGCCGGGGGAACCCGGCGGCCTCGGCGAGGTCGAGTGCGGCCTCGGCCTCGTGGGCGTGCGGGGCGCGGTGGTGGCGCACGTCGAGCAGGGAGCCGGGGTAGTCCTCGCTGTCGGCGGCCAGGCGGCGGACCCCGGCCAGCCGCAGCAGCAGGGCGGTGGGCAGCGGGGACTGGTGGAAGGAGGTGAGGATCAGGCCGGTGTCGGCGTCGATCCGGTCGGCGAGGGCGTCGATCTCCGCGCGGTCCACGGGCGGCGGCCGGAATCCGCCCCAGGGCGCCTCCCAGACGAGGACCTCGTCCACGCCCGGCAGCAGCCGGGCGGCGGGGGCGCCGCGCGGCCCGCACAGCAGGGTGACGTGGTCGGCGCGGGCGGCGACGGCGCGGACGGCGGGCCCGGCGAGCAGCACGTCGCCGAAACTGTCCAGCCGGGCGACCAGGGCTCTCATCGCGCGCTCCCCGCAGCGGTGCCCCGGACCCGGCCCGCGGGCGGGCCGTCGAGCAGCGCGCGTACGGCGGCCCGCAGGTCGGGGGCGACGCGCGGGGCGGCGCTGATCTCCGCGGGCCGGGTGCGGGCGTTCGGGACGAGGATGCCGTGGGCGCCCGCGCGCCGGGCGGCCTCGACGTCGGCGCCGATGTCACCGATGACGGCGCAGTCGGCGGGCGGGAGACCGAGGCGGCCGGCCGCCCACCGCACCATGCCCGGCCGCGGTTTGCGGCAGGGGCAGCCGTCGTCGGGGCCGTGCGGGCAGAGGGCGACGACGTCGAACGGGCCGAGCAGTTCGCCGAGCCGGTGGTGGACGCGGCGGACGTCGGCGTGGGTGAGCAGGCCGCGGGCGATGCCCGACTGGTTGGTGACGACGCCGGTGCGGATGCCGTGCGCGCGCAGCAGGTCGACGGCCTCGCGGGCGCCGGCGACGGGCCGTACCCGATCGGGGTCGCCGTTGTAGGGGACGTCGTGGACGAGGGTGCCGTCGCGGTCGAACAGGACGGCTTTGACGGGGCTCATGCGACCACCTCCTGCCAGGCGGGGGCGGACCGGTGCCGCCACTCCCCGCTGAGCCGGTGCCAGGTGGCGGCCGGCGGGATGAGGACGCTGGTGACGGCCATGGTCGTCACCTCGTGCCGGGTGCGCGGTCCGGGCGCGATCCGGGCCCAGGCGAACTCGGCGGTGCCGGCCGCCCAGCCGAGCCCGGCGAGGGCGGCGGCCCGGGGCCGGCCGGCGGCGGCCAGCGCGAGAGCCGCGGCGCCCGCCGCGGTGATCGCGGCGTGCCGGCGGACCCGGCCCCTGGGGGCCATCGCCTTCGCCCACCAGGTGGGGCCGTGCAGGCGGCGCATGAGGGCGTCGTCGGCGTTGCCGCGCTGCTGCCGCAGCGACACCCAGCGGGAGGCGGAGCGCACCGGGTGCCGGGTGGTGCGCCGGCCCTGCCGGATGCGCCACCCGGCGTCGAGGACGCGCAGCGCCAGGTCGGCGTCCTCGCGGAAGGCGCGGGTGAACCGTTCGTCGAAGCCGCCGACCTGTTTGAGCGTCTCGGTGCGGTACGCCATGTCGGCGGTGATCCAGCGGGCGGTGGCGAGGCCGGCGGTGCCGCGTTCCCAGTCGGTGGGGCGGCGTTCGCCGGGCAGCGGCACGGCGATCACGCCCGGGATGCCGCCGGTGTCCGGGCCGGCCCCGTCGAGGTCCTGGCGGAGCTGTTCGCACCAGTGCGGGCCGACCTGGACGTCGTCGTCGAGGAAGACGGCCCATTCGGTGGTGACCGCGCCGAGCCCGGTGTTGCGCGCGGCGGCGGGACCGCGTCCGCCGCCGCGCAGCACGATCGTGCGTTCGCGCAGGTCGCCGAGGACGCCGAGCGGGTGCTCCAGCGCGTCGGGGCCGGCGCCGGGTGTGGCGTCGAGTGCGCGGCGGTCGTGTTCCGGCCGGTCGTCGACGAGGACGATCTCGTCGGGGCGGGGCCCGTTGGCGGCGACCAGCGCGGCCAGGCAGTCGGCGAGCGTGGTCCGCACGAGGGTGGGGATCACGACGGCGTACCCGGTCGTCGCGGGGCCGGAGTCCGTGGGGCCGGAGTCCGTGGGACCGGGGTTCGTGGGGCCGGTCATGCGAAGACCCTCCCCCGGCGCACCGCGAACGGGCCGATCGCCAGCAGGTCCACCGGCGCGGAGCCGAAGCACTCCAGCGCGTCGCGCGGGTCGTCGACCATGGGCCGCCCGGCGGTGTTGAGGCTGGTGTTGACCACGACGGGCAGCCCGGTGCGCCGCTCGAAGGCGGTCAGCATCCTGGCGACGAGGGGTTCGCGGCGCGCCTCGACGGTCTGGACGCGGGCGGTGCCGTCGACGTGCACGACGGCCGGGACACGCGCCCGCCACCCGGCGGCGACCTCGTGCACGAAGAGCATGTACGGGCTCGGCAGCGGCCCGGCGAAGATCTCGGCGGCGCGGTCGGCGAGCACCATGGGCGCGACCGGGCGGAACTCCTCCCGGCCCTTGACGCGGTTGAGCCGCTCCAGGTTCTCCGCGCGGCCCGGGTGGGCCAGCAGGGAGCGGTGTCCGAGGGCGCGCGGCCCGTACTCGCCCCGCCCCTGGAACCAGGCCACGATCCCGTCCCGGGCCAGCTCCTCGGCGACCGTCTCGGCGATGTCGTCCGGTTCCTCGAAGGGGATCGCGGCCGTCTCCAGCCAGGCCCGGATCTCCTCGCCGGTCCAGCTCCGGCCGAGGTCGGCGCCGGGCATCGGCCGCGGGGCGGTGCCCTCCCGGGCGGCGGCGACGTGCAGGGCGGCGCCGAGCGCGGTGCCGGCGTCACCGGCGGCGGGCTGCACCCAGACGTGCCGGTACGGTCCGCGCTCGGCGATCTTCGAGTTGGCGACGCAGTTGAGGGCGACGCCGCCCGCCATGGTGAGGGCCTCGCCGCCGGCCTCGCCGTGCAGCCAGTGGACGAGTTCGAGCAGCGTCTCCTCCAGGACCGCCTGGGCGCTGGCGGCGAGGTCGGCGTGGTCCCGGGTCCAGTCCTGGCCGCCGGGGCGGGCCGGGGCGAGCGAGGCCCAGTCGACGCCGTGGGTGCGGAAGCCGCCGTCGCCGGTGGCGTGGACGCGGGCGCGCAGCGCGTCGAGGAAGCGGGGGGTGCCGTAGGAGGCGAGTGCCATCACCTTGAACTCGTCGCTGCTGCGCAGGAAGCCGAGGTGCTCGGTCAGGTCCTCGTAGAGCAGGCCGAGCGAGTGCGGCAGGGCCTGGGCGGCGAGGGTGTCCAGCTTGCCGTCGCGGTAGCGGCCGGCCAGGTGGGAGGCGCACTCGCCGCGTCCGTCGAGGACGAGGACGTCGCTGTCGGGGTACGGGGAGGCGGGCCCCGCGGAGGCGGCGTGCGCCATGTGGTGCGGGACGAAGACGACCTGCTCGGGGTCGAGTCCGGGCAGCGCCTCGGCCAGGAACTCGGGGGCCCGCCGGGCGTACTCCTGGCGCAGCGGGTCCCACGGGTCGTCCAGGCCCAGGTCGCGGGCGGGGCGGGCGAGCTTCGGGTCGTAGGAGTAGGCGACCGCGTCCAGCTCCCCGGGGCGGACGCCCGCGTGCTCCAGGCACCAGCGGGCCGACAGCTCCGGTACCTCCCAGGCCGAGAAGGGCACGGGCCGCTTGCCGTGCTTGCGGCGGCTGAACCGCTCCTCCTCGGCGGCCGCCACGGTCCCGCCGTCCACGACGAGGGCGGCGGCGGGGTCGTGGAACAGGGCGTTGATACCAAGGATGCGCATGGGGTGTGCTCCGTCCCTGCGGCGGATGGTGCTGCTGAGGCGTTCGGTGCCGGTCGGTGTCGGTCGGTTTCTCTCCGTGTCTGTGGGTGCCGCGCAGAGATGACCTCAAACACCAACAAATCACCCAATTCAGGAAACGGGCACCGAACCGCCCTCGGTGACCGCGACGGTCTCGGTGACCTCGGTGACCTCGGTGACCTCGGTGACCTCGGTGACTTCTTTCGAGTGGCGTTTCGGGTCACGCCGCGACGGCGTGTGCGAACCACCCGATGGTCCGCTGCAGTCCCTCGTTCCAGTCGGTGCGGGGCCGCCAGCCGAGCCGTTCGCGGGCCAGGGTGGTGTCCGGCCGGCGCCGGCCGGGGTCGTCGACGGGGCGTTCGACGAACCGGACCCGGGAGCCGGAGCCGGTCAGGTCGATGATCCGCCGGGCCAGTTCCAGCACGGTGATCTCCTCGGTGCCGCCGATGTTCATCGGCCCGCTCTCGCCGGACGCGGCGAGGGCGAGGACCCCGTCCACGGTGTCGTCCACGAAGCACAGGGAGCGGGTCTGCCCGCCGTCCCCGGCGACCGTGAGCGGCACGCCGTCCAGCGCCTGGGCGATGAAGGCGGGCACCGCGCGGCCGTCACCGGTACGCATGCGGGGGCCGTAGGTGTTGAAGATGCGGACGACGGCCGTGTCGGTGCCGTGGACCTGGCGGTGGGCGGTGGTGAGGGCCTCCGCGAACCGCTTGGACTCGTCGTAGACGCTGCGCGGTCCGACCGGGTTGACGTTGCCCCAGTACGTCTCGCGCTGCGGGTGCTCCAGCGGGTCGCCGTAGACCTCGGAGGTGGAGGCGAGCAGGAAGCGGGCGCCGTCGGCGTGGGCCCGCTCCAGGGCGTTGCGGGTGCCGGTGGAGCCGACGTCGAGGGTCTCCAGCGGGAGCCGGAGGTAGTCGAGGGGCGAGGCCGGGCAGGCGAAGTGCAGGACCAGGTCGAACCGGCCGGGCAGGCCGCGCAGGGCGCCGGCGTCGGTGGCGTCGGCCCGGACGAAGCGGAAGCGGGGCTCCCGCTCCAGGGCGGCCACGTTGCTCCGGGAACCGGTGGCCAGGTTGTCCAGGCACACCACCTCGGCGCCGGTGCCGAACAGCCGGTCGCACAGGTGGGATCCCACGAATCCGGCTCCGCCGGTCACCAGCGCCCGGCGCCAGGGCCGGCCGCTCACGAGGCTGTCGCTCACGGGGCTCTCCTTCCTCTCGCCTTCACACGCGTGTCGGCGCGAGTAACCCGGCGGACGCCTTCCGTACCTCGAACGATCATTCGACAGGCCGCCGCGCGGCGCGTTCACCGGCTACGGGGGCCGTTCCCTACGATCGTCGGGTGGCCACCTTCTTCCTGGAACGCACGGCACCGCTGCCGCTGGACGAGACCTGGCGCCGGCTCACCGAGTGGCACCGCCACGGTGCGGCGGTGCCACTGACCCGCGTCACCGTCACCCCGGACGCGCCCACCCGTGTCGGCACCCTGGTCGTCGCCCGCACCGGCGTCGGCCCGCTGGCCTTCGACGACCCGATGGAGGTGACCGTCTGGGAACCCCCGCACGACGACGGGCCCGGCCGCTGCCGCCTGGAGAAGCGGGGCCGGCTGGTCCGGGGCTGGGCGGAGATCGAGGTCCGCCCCGGCCCGGGCGGCCGCACCCGCGTGCTGTGGCGGGAGCGGCTGGACGTCCTCCCGTCCCCGCTCGACGGGCTGGTGGGCCGCTCGGGACGGTACGTGTTCGGCCGTGCCGTCAACCAGTTGCTGAGACGGCCGTGAAAACCACCCGAACGGCGCAGAAGCGGCTCAGGCCACCGACCCGGCCCGCCGCCGCGGCGCCGCCGCCGCCCCGTCATGGTGGATCGGCGTGTGCGCCCCCGTCAGCGGCACCCCCGTGCCTCCGTGCCGCGCCGCGACGATCTCGGCGGCGATGGACAGAGCCGTCTCCTCGGGGGTGCGGGCGCCCAGGTCGAGGCCGATCGGGGACTTGAGGCGGGCCAGTTCCAGGTCTGTCACGCCGACCTCGCGCAGCCGCGCCGCCCGGTCCAGGTGGGTGCGGCGCGAGCCCATCGCACCGACGTACGCCACCGGCAGCCGCAGCGCCCGTTCCAGCAGCGGTACGTCGAACTTGGCGTCGTGGGTGAGGACGCACAGGACGGTGCGGTCGTCCACCTCCGTGCGCTCCAGGTACTCGTGCGGCCACGCCACGACGATCTCGTCGGCGTCGGGGAAGCGCGCCTCGGTGGCGAAGACGGGACGCGCGTCGCACACCGTCACCCGGTAGCCGAGGAACTTGCCGGCCCGGGTCAGCGCGGCGGCGAAGTCGATCGCACCGAAGACGATCATGCGCGGCGGTGGCACCGAGGACTCCACCAGCACCGTGAGCGGCGCTCCGCAGCGGGCGCCCCGCTCACCAATCTCCAGGGTGCCGGTGCGTCCGGCGGCCAGGAAGGCGCCCGCCTCGGCGGCCACCGTGCGGTCCAGTTCGGGACGGGCGCCGAAGCCGCCGTACCAGGAGCCGTCCGGACGGACCCCGAGCGCGCGTCCCCGCAGGCCGGGCGGGCCCGCCACGATCCTGGCGAGGGCCGCCGCCTCCCCGCGTACGGTGGCGGCGAGCGCGGCGGCCAGCACCGGGCGGGCCGGGTCGCCGGCCCGTACCGGCGTGACCAGGACATCAAGGACGCCGCCGCAGGTCAGACCGACCGCGAAGGCGTCCGCGTCGCTGTAGCCGAAGCGCTCGGTGACGGTCTCGCCGTCCGCGAGCGCCTGGCCGCACAGCTCGTAGACGGCGCCCTCCACGCAGCCCCCGGAGACCGAGCCGACCGCCGTGCCGTCGGCGTCCACCGCGAGGGCGGCGCCGGGCAGGCGCGGGGCGCTGCCGCCGACGGCCACCACGGTGGCCACGGCGAAGTCACGTCCCTGCTCGACCCACCGGTGCAGCTCTTCGGCGATGTCCAGCATCTGTTCGGTCTCCTTGGAGTGAGGGGGAAATCCTGGTGCGGGGCCGGGTGGACGGGTTCCCGGGCGGGCCGCTAGTGCACGCCCAGCAGGCTCTCGATCGGGTGCAGGGCGAAGTAGACGACGAAGATCACCGTCAGGACCCACATGAAGACACCGATCTCCCTGGCCCTGCCCTGGGCGGCCTTGATGGCGGTGTACGCGACGACGCCCGCGGCGACGCCGGTGGTGATGGTGTAAGTGAACGGCATCAGCACCACGGTGAGGAAGACCGGGATCGCGGTGGCCCGGTCCGCCCAGTCGACGTGCCGGGCGTTCATCAGCATCATCGCGCCGATGACCACCAGGGCCGCGGCGGCGACCTCCTGCGGGACGATCGCGGTGAGCGGGGTGAAGAAGAGACAGGCCGCGAAGAACGCGCCGGTGACGACGGAGGCGAGGCCGGTGCGGGCGCCCTCGCCGACGCCGGTGGCGGACTCGATGAACACCGTCTGGCCGCTGCCGCCCGCCACCCCGCCGATCGCGCCGCCGGCGCCGTCGATGAACAGCGCCTTGGACAGGCCCGGCATCCGGCCCTTGTCGTCGGCGAGCTTCGCCTCGGTGCCGACGCCGATGATGGTCGCCATCGCGTCGAAGAAACCGGCCAGCACCAGGGTGAAGACGATCATGCCGACGGTCATCGCGCCGACCTCGCCCCAGCCGCCGAACTCGACCTCGCCGAAGAGCGAGAAGTCCGGCATGGAGACCGCGCTGCCGTGCAGTGCGGGGGCGACGCCGCCCGCCCACTGCCCGGGGTCGATGACCCCGGCGGCGTTGAGCAGGGCCGCGGCGAGCGTGCCCACGACGATGCCGACGAGGATCGCGCCGGGGACCTCGCGGGCCTGCAGCATGAAGATCAGCAGGAGGGTGCAGCAGAAGAGCAGCACCGGCCAGCCGGTGAGTTCGCCCGCCGGGCCGAGGCTGAGCGGGGTGGCCTCGCCCTGGTGGACGAACCCTGCCTTGTAGAAGCCGATGAGCGCGATGAACAGGCCGATGCCCATGGTGATGCCGTGCTTGAGGGCGAGCGGGATCGCGTTCATGATCATCTCGCGCAGGCCGGTGACCACCAGCAGCATGATGACCACGCCGTACAGCACGCACATGCCCATCGCCTGCGGCCAGGTCATCTCGGGGGCGACCTGGGACGCGAGGACGCCGGAGACGGACAGGCCGGCCGCGAGCGCGAGCGGCACCTTGCCGACGAAGCCCATCAGGAGGGTGGTGAAGGCGGCGGCGAACGCGGTGGCGGTGATCAGCGCCTTGGCGGCGAGGGTGTCGCCCGCCGCGTCCTCGCCGGACAGGATCAGCGGGTTGAGCAGGAGGATGTACGCCATCGCCATGAAGGTGGTGACGCCGCCGCGCACTTCGCGCGCGACCGTCGATCCCCGCCGGGATATGTGGAAGTAGCGGTCGAGCCACGACCGGCCGGCCGGGACGCGGGAACCCGCGCCCGCGTCCTCGGCGGTGGTCGTGGGCTCCACTGACTGCTGGGTCATGGTGCCGTCTCCCAAGGTTCACAGGGGCACCCGCGATCGCCTGCGGCGGACGGCGGGTGCGGGATCGGGGATGCACGACCCGGGGGACGGCCCAGGGCGAACAGTCCGGTGCCGGTCGGGTACCGCTGGGGGTACCGGTGCCGGTCGGGTACCGCTCGGGTGCGGATACCGGTCCGGTACCGCTCAGGTACCGGTTGGTACGAGTACCGGTCCGGTACCGCTCAGGTACTGGTGCCGGTCAGATGCTCCGGGCGTACCGGAGTCCGGTCGAGCGCCAGGCCCGTCGCGTTCCGGATGGCCGCGAGGACCGCCGGGGTGGACGACAGGGTGGGTGCCTCGCCGATGCCGCGCAGCCCGTACGGGGCGTTGTCGTCGGCGAGTTCGAGCACGTCGACCGGGATGGTCGGCGTGTCCAGGATGGTGGGGATCAGGTAGTCCGTGAAGGACGGGTTCCTGACCTTGGCGGTCTTCGGGTCGACGACGATCTCCTCCATCACCGCCATGCCCAGGCCCTGGGTGGTGCCGCCCTGGATCTGGCCGATGACGGAGAGCGGGTTGAGGGCCTTGCCGACGTCCTGGGCGCAGGCCAGCTCGATCACCTTCACCAGGCCGAGTTCGGTGTCCACCTCGACGACCGCGCGGTGCGCGGCGAAGGAGTACTGGACGTGACCGTCGCCCTGCCCGGTGCGCGGGTGGAACGCCTCGGTGGGCCGGTGCCGCCACTCCTCCTCCACCTCGACGGCCTCGTCCTCCAGGACGTCCGCGAGGCCGGCGAGGACCTCGCCGCCGTCGGTGACGACCTTGCCGTCCTCCAGGAGGAGTTCGGCGTTCGCCCAGGCCGGGTGGTACGAGCCGAACTTGCGGCGCCCGATCTCCAGGACCCGCTCCCGGACCAGCTCGCAGGCGTTCTTCACGGCGCCGCCGGTGACGTACGTCTGCCGGGAGGCCGAGGTCGAACCGGCCGAGCCGACCTGGGTGTCGGCCGGCTGGATGGTGACCTGCGTGACGCCCAGCTCGGTGCGGGCGATCTGCGCGTGGACGGTGACGCCGCCCTGGCCGACCTCGGCCATCGCCGTGTGGACGGTGGCGACGGGCTCGCCGCCGACCACCTCCATGCGCACGCGGGCGGTGGAGTAGTCGTCGAACCCCTCGGAGAAGCCGACGTTCTTCAGGCCGACCGCGTAGCCGACGCCGCGGACGACACCCTCGCCGTGGGTGGTGTTGGACAGGCCGCCGGGCAGTTGCCGTACGTCGGCACCCTCGCTGGACTCCCACTGGCGCTCCGGCGGCATCGGCATCGCCTTGACGCGGCGCAGCAGTTCGGCGACCGGCGCGGGTGAGTCGACGCGCTGGCCGGTGGGCAGGAGGGTGCCCTGCTCCATGGCGTTGAGCCGGCGGAACTCCACCGGGTCCATGCCGAGTTCCCGGGCCACCTTGTCCATCTGCGCCTCGTAGGCGAAGCACGCCTGCACCGCGCCGAAGCCGCGCATCGCACCGCAGGGCGGGTTGTTGGTGTAGAGGGCGATCGCCTCGATGTCGACGTCCTCGATCACGTACGGGCCCACCGAGAGCGAGGAGGCGTTGCCGACGACCGCCGGGGAGGCGGAGGCGTAGGCGCCGCCGTCCAGGACGATCCGGCACTTCATGTGGGTGAGCTTGCCGTCCCTGGTGGCGCCGTGCTCGTAGGTGAGGCGGGCGGGGTGGCGGTGGACGTGGCCGAAGAAGGACTCGAAGCGGTTGTAAACGATCTTGACGGGTTTGCCGGTGCGCAGCGCCAGCAGACAGGCGTGGATCTGCATCGACAGGTCCTCGCGCCCGCCGAAGGCGCCGCCGACGCCGGAGAGCGTCATCCGGACCTTGTCCTCGGGCAGGCCGAGCACGGGCGCGATCTGGCGCAGGTCGGAGTGGAGCCACTGGGTGGCGATGTACAGCTCGACGCCGCCGTCCTCGGCGGGTACCGCGAGGCCGGACTCGGGGCCGAGGAACGCCTGGTCCTGCATGCCGAAGTAGTACTCGCCCCTGACGACGACGTCGGCGCGGCGCGCGGCCGCGTCGGCGTCGCCGCGCACGATCGGCTGGCGGTGCACGATGTTGGGGTGCGGGACGTGGCCGATGTGGTGGTCGTCGCGGTTCTCGTGGATCAGCAGCGCGCCGGGGGCGGTGGCGGACGCCTCGTCGGTGAGGACGGGCAGCTCCCGGTACACCACCTTGATCTTGGCGGCGGCGCGGCGGGCGGTCTCCGGGTGGTCGGCGGCGACGATCGCGACCGGCTCGCCGTGGTGGCGGACCCGGCCGTGGGCGAGGACCGGGGTGTCCTGGATCTCCAGGCCGTAGTGGCGCACCTCGGTGGGCAGGTCGTCGTAGGTCATGACGGCGTACACGCCCGGCAGCGCGAGGGCCTCGCCGGTGTCGATGGAGACGATCTCGGCGTGCGCGACGGTGGAGCGCAGGATCTGGCCCCAGAGCATGTCCTCGTGCCACATGTCGGAGGAGTACGCGAACTCGCCGGTGACCTTCAGGGTGCCGTCCGGGCGGAGCGTGGACTCGCCGATGCCGCCCTTGGTCCGGTAGCCCTGGGTGAGTTCGGTGGGTGCGCCGTTGGCAGCCATGCTCAGACCTCCTCGGACTGGCGGGCGGCCGCCAGGCGGACCGCGTCCATGATCTTCTCGTAGCCGGTGCAGCGGCACAGGTTGCCCGAGAGCGCCTCGCGGATGTCGGCGTCGGAGGGGTTCGGGTTGCGCTCCAGCATCTCGTCGG
Source organism: Streptomyces ziwulingensis (assembly GCF_039542605.1). NCBI lineage: Bacteria > Bacillati > Actinomycetota > Actinomycetes > Kitasatosporales > Streptomycetaceae > Streptomyces > Streptomyces ziwulingensis. The sequence continues at coordinate 80,055 of NZ_BAABIG010000056.1, read as the reverse complement.
CGGCGACCAGCAGACCGGGGGTGCAGAAGCCGCACTGGACGGCCCCGGCGTCGATGAACGCCTGCTGGACCGGGGCGAGTCCGGTGCCCTCGCCGGTCTGGGAGTCGGTGCCGCCGGGCGGCCGGCGCCGGGCGTCCGGCAGGGAGGTGCCGCGGGCCCCGCTGCCGCGGGAGCGCTCCTTGGCGAAGTCCGCCAGGCCCTCCACGGTGACGACCTCGCGGTCCTGGGCCTGTCCGGCGGCGACCAGGCAGGAGCAGACCGGCACGCCGTCCAGGCGGACCGTGCAGGAGCCGCACTCGCCCTGCTCGCAGGCGTTCTTGGAGCCGGGCAGGCCGAGGCGCTCGCGCAGGAGGTAGAGGAGGGACTCGCCCTCCCAGACGTCGTCGGCCTCCTGCGGGCGTCCGTTGACGGTGAGGTTGACGCGCATCACGCAGCTCCCTTGGTGGTGCGGCGGGTGCCGCGGTAGGTCTCCCAGGTCCAGGTGAGCGTCCGCCGGGCCAGCACGCCGATCGCGTGGCGGCGGTAGCTCGCGGTGCCCCGGACGTCGTCGATCGGGTTGCAGGCGGCGGCGCACAGCTCCGCGAACTGTCTGGCGACCGACGGGGTGATGATCTTTCCGTTCTCCCAGAAGCCGCCCTCGTCGAGCGCCGCGTTCAGGAACTCCTCGGCCGTCTTCGCCCGCACCGGCGTGGGCGCGGCCGAGCCGATGCCGGTGCGGACCGTGCGGGTCTCGGGGTGCAGGGCGAGGCCGAACGCGCAGACCGCGATGACCATGGCGTTGCGGGTGCCGACCTTGGAGAACTGCTGCGGGCCGTCGGCCTTCTTGATGTGCACGGCGCGGATCAGCTCGTCGGGCTCCAGGGCGTTGCGCTTCACGCCGGTGTAGAACGCGTCGATCGGGATGCGGCGCGACCCGCGCACCGACTCGGCCTCGACCTCGGCACCGGCGGCGAGCAGCGCCGGGTGGGCGTCGCCGGCCGGGGAGGCGGTGCCGAGGTTCCCGCCGACGCCGCCGCGGTTGCGGATCTGCGGGGAGGCGACGGTGTGCGAGGCGAGGGCGAGGCCCGGCAGCTCGGCGCGGAGGTTCTCCATGATCTTCGTGTAGGGCACGGCGGCGCCGAGCCGTACGGTGTCCGCTGCGGCCTCCCACTCGGCCAGCTCGCCGACGCGGTTCAGGTCCAGGAGGTACTCGGGCCGGCGGTGATCGAAGTTGATCTCGACCATCACGTCGGTGCCACCCGCGAGGGGGACGGCGGTGGGGTGCTCGGCCTTGGCGGCGAGCGCCTCCTCCCAGCTTGCGGGGCGAAGGAAGTCCATGACCGGCTCTCTTCTGGAGTCGTGTGGGGCATACAGATCGAGCCACACCGGTTGCGGCCGGCCGGGCTCGTTCATGTGCTGTTCACGTGGAGTGGCCTCAGTACACCGCTCTGTGCTCCACCGGGGTCAGTCACCGAAACCATGAAGGAGTTGGCTGGCCAGGACGGCCGCCTTGTAGATTCGTATGAAGGGAGGACCTCCGGTAACCTCCACGTTTTCCCGAGGAAACGCGCGACCCGATCGCGTGACCTGCGACACGGCCGTCAGTCCCCACCCGATGAACCCCCCAGACCCCACAGACCCATCCCACGGACCCAAGAGACAGAGAACGGCGGCGACGAGAATGCGGCTGCGCGCACTGCTGGACACCGACGCGCTGGGCCTCAGGCTGCTCGGCGGCGAGGACGAGCTGGACCGCACGGTGCGGGGTGTGATGACCACCGACCTGCGGGACCCCAGCCGCTATCTGTCGGGCGGGGAACTGGTCCTGACCGGGCTGGCCTGGCGGCGGGACGCCGGCGACTCGGAGCCGTTCGTCCGTCTGCTGGCGCAGGCCGGGGTGACCGCGCTGGCCGCCGGTGAGGCCGAGCTGGGCCGGGTGCCGGAGGACCTGGTGGCGGCGTGCGTCCGGCACCGGCTGCCGCTCTTCGCGGTGCACGAGTCGGTGGCGTTCGCGACCATCACCGAGCATGTGGTGCGGCAGGTCTCCGGGGAGCGCGCGGGCGACCTCGCGGCCGTCGTGGACCGGCACCGCCGGATGATGACCGCCGGTCCGGCGGGCGGCGGCCCGGACGTCGTCCTGGACCTGCTCGGCTCCGACCTGGATCTGCGGGCGTGGGTGCTGTCGCCGACCGGGCGGCCGGTCGCGGGGCCGCGAACCGCCGGTGACGCGCTGCCCCCCGAGGTGTGCGCGAGGCTCGCGGCGGAGCATCTCGCGGCCACCCGCGCGGGGCGCCGGGCCCCGCACCGGGTGGTGCTGGGCGCGACGACGTACAGCCTGTTCCCGGTACGCGGCTGGGGGCAGCGGCCGGGCGCGGCGGACCGGCCCGAGCGGGGCGGCCGGGAGGCGGGCGGCCGGGACGCGCGCGCGACGGTGCTGTCCGACTGGCTGCTGGCCGTCGAGGCGGACGCCGGGGACTGGGCCGAGGAACGGCTCGACCTGCTGTACGGCGTCACCCAGCTCATCGCGGTCGAACGGGACCGGCGGGACGCGGCCCGCACGGTGCGGCGGCGCCTGGCGCAGGAGGTCCTCGAACTGGTCCGGACCGGCGCCGCGCCCGCCGAGACGGCCGCCCGGCTGCGGGTCGCCGCCCCCGTGCTGCTGCCCGGCGTCGGCGCGGCCCCGCACTGGCAGATCGTGGTGGCCCGGGTGGAGTGGGACGGCGGCGACCCGGACAGCGGTCCGGTGGCCCAGACGCTGCTGGAGGAGATCCTCGTCGACCCGCGGGCGACGGGCCCCGAGCACTCCGACCGGATCGCCGTCGCGCACGACGGTGCCGAGGCGATCGCCCTGGTCCCGCTGCCGGCGGTGGCCGGCGAGCACGACGGCTTCGAGGCGGGCGTGCGGGCCGAGGCGCTGCTGGAGGCCGTACGGGACCCGCTGACGGCCGGGCTGGACGGGGACGGGCGGGTCACGCTCGGCGTCAGCGCGGCCGTGCACTCGGCGGAGGGGCTGCGCGGCGCGCTGGAGGAGGCACGGCACGCCCGGCGGGTGGCCGCGGCCCGTCCGGGGCGGGTCTGCGCGGCGGGCCACCAGGAACTGGCCTCGCACGTACTGCTGCTCCCCTTCGTCCCCGACGACGTGCGCCGGGCCTTCACCGCCCGGCTCCTCGACCCGCTGCGCGACTACGACCGGCGCCACCGCGCCGAGCTGATCCCGACCCTGGAGGCGTTCCTGGACAGCGACGGCTCCTGGACGCGCTGCGCGGCCCGGCTCCACCTGCACGTCAACACGCTGCGTTACCGCGTCGGCCGGATCGAGCAGTTGACGGGCCGTGACCTGTCCCGCCTGGAGGACAAGCTCGACTTCTTCCTCGCGCTGCGGATGAGCTGACCCGCGGGGCCCGGCGGGGTCCGCCACGCTCCCCACCGCGTCCGCCGGGAGTCCCACGACTTTGTGAAATCCTTCACCCGCCCTCTTGGCCGGGCCGGTCGTTCCGTGCTCTGATGCGGCCACCACTCGGGCTCGACGGTGTGCTGAGGAGGGCAACGTGGCGCATCCCGCCATGTCCGGCAGGGGATCCACCGCCAACGACGATCCGCTCCAGACCGCGATATGGCGGCTGCGTTCGCGGGCCTGCTGGGTCGACGCGGCGGCGCTGCTGCGGCCGGACACGGCGGCCGCCGCGCTCCAGCGGGCCGCGCTGCTGGTGGAGCGGTGTCTCTACACCGAGCAGGGGTGGGCGGAGGCCGAGGACGCGCTGCGCACCGCGGAGGCGCTGGCCGACAGCGACGAGGAGCGGGGGGCCGCCGCGTGCGAACGCGGGCACCTCGCCTACGCCGCCACGCTGCACGCGGTGCGGGACCGCTCCGACGAGGCGCGGGCGGCGCTCGGCCGGGCGGCGGCGCTGATCGCGCCGGGGGCCCCCGGGCGGGCCCTGCTGGACTTCCGGCGCGGGCTGCTCGCGGAGAACCTGGCGCACTCGCCGCAGTCGGCGCGGGCCGCCTACCGGCGGGCGCACGCCGGGGCCACCGCCCACGCCGACCCGCTGCTGCTGTCGTTCACCTGGCGGCACCTGGCCGGGCTGGCGCTGCGCGACGGCGACCTCGCCGAGGCCCGGCACGGCTTCACCGAGTCCCTGCGCATCCGGGAGGAGCTGGGCTACCTCGTCGGTACGGCACCGGCGCTGGCCTCGCTCGCGGAGACGGCGGCGGAACCGGAGGCGTCCCGGCTCCGCGAGGAGGCCCGCCGCCTCTTCCGCCTCCTCGGCGGCGTCCCGACCTGGCTCGCCCGGCACCTGGCACCCCCGCCGGCACCGGGCGCGGCGGCCCAGGCCACGGCCTGACGCCGGCCGGTTCGCGCGCGTAGGCCCGCCCCTACGTTCGCGCGCCGGAGGCGGGGGTCGCCCCCGGGGCCGGGCGCCGAGGGCCGGACCGGACCCGGCGCGGTTCAGCGCGTCCCGGTGAAATGTTCCGCCACGAGCGTGCGGACCATGTCCGTGTCCCCGGCGATCAGCGCGTCCAGCAGCGCCGTGTGCTCGTGCGCGTCGGCGACGAGGTCGGCCCGGCCGCGGGCGGCGGGGCCGCCGACGAGCGGCCACTGCGCGCGGCGGTGCACGTCGTCCGCGATCCGCACGAGCTGCTCGTTGCCGGACAGGGCGAGCACCGCGCGGTGGAAGGCGCGGTCGGCCTCGGCGTAGGTGGCGCGGCAGCCGGAGGAGGCGGCGCGGACGGTCGCCTCGGCCTGCGGGCGCAGCTCCGCCCAGCGCTCGGCGGGCACCGTGCGGGCCAGCCGCAGCATCACCGGGACCTCGATCAGGGCCCGCACCTCGGCCAGCTCGGCCAGTTCCCGGGGGGCCCGCTCGACGACCCGGAAGCCCCGGTTGGGCACGACCTCGACGGCGCCCTCCAGCGCGAGCTGCTGCATCGCCTCCCGCACGGGTGTCGCCGAGACCCCGAAGCGGTCGCCGAGCGCGGGCCCCGAGTAGACCTCGCCGGGCCGCAGCTCGCCCGCGACCAGCGCGGCCCGCAGCGCGGCGAGGACCTGCCCGCGCACCGAGGACCGCTGGACGAGGGGGCGCGTGCGGGACAGCGGCGGCGGGGCCGGCGGGCGGGTGGGCTCGGCAGGGGCGGGGTCGGCGTGGGTGTGGGCGTGGGTGCGGGTGTGCTCGCCGCGTTCGGCGCCGCCCGCCCCGGGCTGCGCCGGCACCCGGACCACCGGTGCCGCGGCCGGCGGGGCGGTCCGGACCCGGGGGACCTCCGGCCCGGCGGAACTCTGCGCGCCTGGCTGCACGGGGTCCTCCAAAGGACGTGTCGGTACTTGAGGTCATTACGGCGAGTTGTCACCCACCCGTCAAGCACCCTAGGCGCAGACCGCGCCAGGTCAAATACAGCTCCAAATACAGCGGATCTTGGGTAAGGTAAGGCTTACCTCCAAATTGCCGGTGATCTGACAGGGATCGGTGGATCGCATGCCTGTGCCCCGTTCGGCCGTCGCGGACGCCTACGCACGCCTGACCGAGGTCCTCCCCGAGCTGGGCATCACCGAGCTGGCGGCGGGGGACGCGGTGCCGTCGGGCGGCGGCTGGGTGCCGGCCGCCGCCCTCGCGGCGGGCGGCGGCGCCCTGGACGCCTTCCTCGCCCGGGACGACGCCCAGGTGGTGCGGGACTACGGGCAGCGGGCCCGCCCGGACGTGGTCGCGAGCTTCGGTCTGCACCGGTACGCGTGGCCGGCCTGTCTGCTGATCACCGTGCCGTGGTTCCTGCACCGCCGGGTCCCCCGCCTCCCCGTGACGCACGTCGCCTACGACCGCGGCGCCGACGACCTGCCGATGGGCCGCCTGGCCGTGCGGCCGGACGGCTTCGCCTGCCTGCCCGGCGACCCGGCCGCCGCGCTGCCCGGCGCCCGCGTCGTCGCCGACGAGGACGCGCTGCGGGCCGAGGTGCGGGCGGCGGTCGCGGACCACCTGGAACCGGTGCTGGCCGGCTTCGGACCGCGCACCCGCAGGCGCGGACGGGCCCTGTGGGGCATGGCGACCGACGAGATCGTCGAGGGACTCTGGTACGTGGGCGAGCTGCTCGGCGAGCAGGAACGGGCCCGGCGCGAACTGGAGCTGCTGCTGCCGGGGACGACCCGGCCGTACGTGGGCACCCCGGCGTTCCGGGAACTGACCGGGCCGGACGGCGAGCCGCTGCCCACCCGGGACCGGGCGAGCTGCTGCATGTTCTACACCCTGCGCCCCGAGGACACCTGCGTCACCTGCCCGCGCACCTGCGACGCGGACCGGGTGAACAAGCTGCTGGCCAGCACCGGCTGACGACCCGTCGGCCCGGGGGTCCGCCGGTCCGCCGGTCCGGAGCACCCCCGGGCGTGTCCTAAGATCATGCGTAGGTGCGACCCCCGTGCGGTCACCGTGGATTCACCGGACCGGATTCACGCCTCCCCCACCGGCCACGGGAACTTTCCGAGGAACCATCCGTACGGGTACTGTTATTCGAACTCAACTCCTGCCCCTCATGAGGCAGTTCGAGCAGAGTGCCGTCCCGGGCAAACCCCCGCACTCCCTTGGCGGCATCTTGCCCCGAAAACCCCTGAGGGCCGGCGTGCTTGGGCCACTATGGCGGGCATTACGCCCTATCCCACTGCAAGGGACCCCTAGATGAGACTGACCGACATATCGCTGAACTGGCTGCTTCCGGGCGCCGTACTGCTCCTGGGCATGCTGGCGGCGGTGGCGGTACTCGCGCGCGGCAAGCGCTCCTCGGGGAAGGACACGAGCGCGGACGACTCGTGGGAGCGTGCGGAAGAGCGCCGCAGGCGCAAGGAAGCGCTGTACGGAACGTTCTCCTACATCCTCCTCTTCTGCTGTGCCGCGGTCGCCGCGGCACTCTCCTTCCACGGTCTGGTCGGGTTCGGCGAGCAGAACCTCGGCCTGTCCGACGGATGGCAGTACCTGGTCCCGTTCGGCCTCGACGGCGCGGCGATGTTCTGCTCCGTCCTCGCGGTCCGCGAGGCCAGCCACGGTGACGCGGCGCTCGGCTCCCGGATACTCGTATGGACGTTCGCGCTGGCGGCGGCCTGGTTCAACTGGGTGCACGCCCCCCGCGGTCTCGGCCACGCCGGCGCCCCGCACTTCTTCGCGGGCATGTCCATGTCGGCGGCGGTGCTGTTCGACCGCGCGCTGAAGCAGACCCGCCGGGCCGCCCTGCGCGAGCAGGGCCTGGTGCCGCGTCCGCTGCCGCAGATCCGTATCGTCCGCTGGCTGCGCGCTCCCCGGGAGACGTACGGCGCCTGGTCGCTGATGCTCCTCGAAGGCGTGCGGAGCCTGGACGAGGCGGTCGAGGAGGTCCGCGACGAGAAGCGGAAGAAGGACGAGACCCGTCAGCGCCGGCGCGAGCACGGGCGCATGGAGCGGGCGCAGCTCAAGGCGATCAGCCGGGGCCACGGGAACCCCCCGGGCCGCGGCGGCCGCAAGGCCGAGGTCGAGGTGCAGGTGGAGCGGGACTCCGACCGCGCCGCCGCGGAGCCTGCGATAGCCACGCCCGAGCTGCCCATGCGTCACCGCCCCTCGCTGCAGCCCGTGCCCAAAGGAGGGATCGACGCGATCACCGTCGACCTGACCGCGGAGGACGACACCCAGGCGCTGCCGCGCCTGGACTCCTTGGAGCGCAAGCTCAAGGACCTGGAGCAGCAGTTCGGCTGAGCCCCGCGCCGGGTCCGGACCGCCGGACCGCCGGACCGCCGGACCGCCGGACCGCTCCGGAAGGGGGCGTGACCTTCGGGTCACGCCCCCTCGGCGTCCAGTTCGAACCAGACCGCCTTGCCCACGCCGTGCGCCCGCACGCCCCAGGCGTCCGCGAGGGACTGCACCAGGATCAGGCCCCGGCCGTGCGTACCGTCCCCGTACATGCCGTCCTCGGGGCCGGCCGGCCGCGGGCGCGGCCACCGGCCCACGAAGTCCCGTACCTCCACGCGCAGCGACCCGGGCCCGACGGTGGCCGTCAGGACCGCGTCGTGCTCGGTGTGCAACAGCGCGTTGGTGACCAGCTCGCTGGTGAGCAGCTCCGCCACCTCCGAACGACCGGGCCGGCCCCAGTGCCGCAGCAGCTCGCGCAGCGCCCGCCGCGCCTCGGGTACCGCCTCCAGGTCGGACCGCCCCAGTCTGCGCCTGAGCTGGGGCGCCGCGTCCATGATGTCGCCGGCCTTCCCCTTCGTCGCGTCCGTCGCGTTCATCGCGTTCGCGTGCGGCGTGGTCGTCGCGCCGTCCGCCCGAGCGACCCCTACCAGCGCGGTCGCGCTCCCTCGTACCTGCTGCCTGTCCATGACCCCCCGCTCGCGTACCGCTGCCGGATCCCCTTCTTCTCGAACACATTCACTAAGGTTGTGTGCCCGATCGGGCGTCGGCCAGTCACGCGACCCCCGACGATCGGGTCTTCGGCCACCGGAATGGCCGATACCGCTGTTCCGGGCGGCGGTGTGTTCAGGGCCGGGGCAGGTTGCGCAGATTCGATCGAGCCATCTGGAGCATCCGGCCGACGCCTCCGTCCAGGACGATCTTCGAGGCGGAGAGGGCGAAGCCGGTCACCATGTCGGAGCTGATCTTCGGCGGGATGGACAGGGCGTCGGGGTCGGTGACGACGTCCACGAGGGCCGGGCCCTTGTGCTTGAACGCCGCCTTCAACGCCCCCGCCAGATCCCTCGGTTTCTCCACCCGGACCCCGAAGGCACCGCACGCCTCGGCCACGGCCGCGAAGTCGGGGTTCTTGTTCGTGGTGCCGTGCGAGGGGAGCCCGGCGACCAGCATCTCCAGTTCGACCATGCCGAGGGCGGAGTTGTCGAACAGGACGACCTTCACCGGCAGGTCGTACTGGACGAGGGTGAGGAAGTCGCCCATCAGCATCGAGAAGCCGCCGTCGCCCGACATGGAGACGACCTGGCGGCCGCGGTCGGTGAACTGCGCGCCGATCGCCATCGGCAGCGCGTTGGCCATCGAGCCGTGCGAGAACGAACCGATGATCCGGCGGCGCCCGTTGGGCGAGAGGTACCGGGCCGCCCACACGTTGCACATCCCGGTGTCGACCGTGAAGACCGCGTCGTCGGCGGCGACCTCGTCCAGCACCGCCGCCACGTACTCGGGGTGGATCGGCACCTGCTTGTCGACCTTGCGGGTGTACGCCTTGACCACGCCCTCCAGGGCGTCCGCGTGCTTCTTCAGCATGCGGTCGAGGAACTTGCGGCTCTTCTTCTCCCGCACCCGGGGGATCAGGCACCGCAGGGTCTCCCGGGCGTCGCCCCACACGGCGAGGTCCAGCTTGGAGCGGCGGCCCAGATGCTCGGGCCGGACGTCGATCTGGGCGATCTTGACGTCGTCGGGCAGGAAGGCGTTGTACGGGAAGTCGGTGCCGAGCAGGATCAGCAGATCGCACTCGTGGGTGGCCTCGTAGGCGGCGCCGTACCCGAGCAGACCGCTCATACCGACGTCGTACGGATTGTCGTACTGGATGTACTCCTTGCCGCGCAGGGCGTGGCCCACCGGCGACTTGACCTTCCGGGCGAACTCCATGACCTCGGCGTGCGCGCCCGCGGTGCCGCTGCCGCAGAACAGGGTGACCTTGTCGGCGTCGTCGATCAGCCGGACCAGCCGGTCGATCTCCGCGTCGCCGGGGCGGACGCTCGGCCGGGAGGTGACCAGGGCGGTCCCGGCGGCCCGCTCCGGGGCGGGTTCACCCGCGATGTCGCCGGGCAGCGAGACGACGCTGACGCCGGAGCGGCCGACGGCGTTCTGGATCGCGGTGTGCAGCAGCCGGGGCATCTGCTTCGGGCTGGAGATCAGCTCGCTGTAGTGGCTGCACTCCTGGAAGAGCCGGTCGGGGTGGGTCTCCTGGAAGTAGCCGAGGCCGATCTCGCCGGCCGGGATCTGCGAGGCGAGGGCGAGCACCGGGGCCATCGAACGGTGGGCGTCGTACAGCCCGTTGATGAGGTGCAGGTTGCCGGGGCCGCAGGAACCGGCGCAGGCGGCCAGCCTGCCGGTGATCTGCGCCTCGGCGCCGGCCGCGAAGGCGGCGGTCTCCTCGTGCCGTACGTGCACCCACTCGATGCCGGGGTGGCGGCGCACGGCGTCCACGACCGGGTTGAGGCTGTCGCCGACGACGCCGTAGAGGCGTTCCACTCCGGCGCGGGTGAGGATGTCGACGAACTGCTCGGCGACGTTCTGTCTCGCTTTGGCCATGGCCCTTGGGTGCCCCTTCGTTCCGTTCCGTCGGTGTTCCGCCGCGTCCACTGGTCCGCCGCGTTCCCTCCGGTCCATGAAGGCACAGGGCTTGCGTTCACGCCTCCCACACCGCGGCGGCCGTACGGTCGTCGGCGTACCCCTTGACGCGGGTCAGGCCGTCGGCGAGGAAGTCGGCCAGGCCCGGTGCGGTGGGGCCGGACCACCGGGCGGCGAGGTGGGCGCGGAGCGCGGGCTCGCCCCGCAGGGGCTCGGCCAGGCCCGCGCCGCACAGCAGCAGCACATCACCCGGGCGGGCGACCGAGGCGCGGAACCGGAAGGGTTCGCGGGGCGGCTCGGCGACCGGGTCCTGGTACGGGCTCGGCGGGGTGGGGATGCCGAGGTCCATGGTGAGCCGGTCGCCCTCGGGCGTCTCGGCGGGCTGCGAGCCGAAGCCCACGACGGGCTCGCCGACGGTGTCGGCCGGGCGGGGCTCGATGTCCTGCCAGTCCCCGTCCCGCAGCCGCCAGAGTCCGCCCGTGCCGACGCCGAAGAAGACGCGGGTACGGCAGTGCGGATCGGCGGGGAGCAGCAGGCAGCGCAGGGTGGCGGCGTACGCGTCCGGCGCCAGGCCCTGTTCGACGGCGCTGGCCCGGAGCCTGCCGAGGCTGCGGTCGGTGAGGCGGTGCAGGCCGGACTTGAGGTCGCCGCGGCGGCCGGCCCGGAGGTCCTCGGCCAGCCGGACGTGGCTGCGGCCCACGGCCCGGCCGATCCAGCGGCAGACCTCGGCGGCGGCGCGGTGCGCGCCCTCGGCGGCCCGGGTGCCGGTCGCCGTCGCCACCAGGACCAGGGCCTGGTCGCCGGTGCCGAAGCGGGCGGTGAGCAGCGCGTCGCGGCGCGGGTCGCCCCGGAACCGCGCGGAGTCCCCGCGCGAGGACAGCGCCCGCAGCGTGCAGGCCCCGTACCGGGCTCCGTCCAGCACGGTGTCGGCCACCAGTCCGCCGAGGTCGGCGGGGTCGGCGGGCGGCAGCGCGGTGGGCTCCGCGTGGTAGGTGGGCGGCCCGGAACCGACGTACTCCCGGGCCGCGACGGGCTCCGCCTCGCCGGACGCGACGGCCCCCGTCTCCCGGGAGGCGGCCGTCCCCGCCTCCACCGGCGCGGCGCGACCAGCGGCGGGGCGCCAGGACGCGGGCAGCGGGGGCGGGGGCGAGGCGGGGGGCGGAGGGGCGGTAGGAGGTGGAGGGGCGCTGGTGGGAGGTGGAGGGGTGGTGGGGAGGACGGCCGGTGGGGCGGGCGAGGTGACGGGCGGTCGGGCGCTCGGTGCGGGCGGCGCCGCCGCCGGGAGGGCCGCGGGAAAGGCCGCCGGGAAGGTCGTCGGCCCGGTGGGGGTGGCCGGCGGTGGTTGCCAGGGGGCGTGTGCCGGTGGGCCGGGGTCCGGCGCCGCTTCGGCGCGGGCCGCCGGGAGCGCCTCGGTCGGTGTGCTGGTCGGTACGCCGGTCGGTACGCCGGAGGCCCCGGTGTCCTCTCCCCCGTCCACCGTGTCCGCCGCCGAGGCGAACCGGTCGTCCAGGGAGTCGGCCGCGGCCGCGGCTCCCGTGTCACCCGTGGAGTCGTCGTAAAGCTGACCCCACCAGTCGTCGTCCTCGTGGCCGGTGGGACTTCCCCCCTGCTGGCTCATGCCCCTAATTGTCGACCGCGCGGGCCGCGGGGAAACGGGGCGTCCGGAAATAGCGGGGGCACGCCGGAGGTCGCCGGGCGGCCCCACCCCCCACGGGAGGACCGCCCGGCGACTGCGAAGCGATCCGGGCGCGTTCCCCCGGCGGGCGCGGGTCGGCGCACGTCACGGGCCCGGATCACGGCATGGCGGCGGACCTCCCCCGAGGCCGGGGCACCGGTCGGCGCTGCGCTGACGCCACCTTGGCAGAGTGACGCGTACAACCGCGATGATGTACGAAGGCGGGTTTGCGCCGTGGCCGTTTCCCGCCACGGACGCCATCCCGAGGTTCGTGGTCCAGGGGAGGGACGGGCGCTGATGCTGGGAGTGCTGGGGCTGGAGGAGACGCAGGAGGCGGCCTACCGGGCGCTGGTGTCCGTCGGGGCGGCCGACGTGCCCGATCTGGCCCGGCGGCTGGCACTCGGCGAGCGGGCCACCGAGCGGGCCCTGCGCCGCCTGGAGCAGAGCGGGCTGGCGGCGCAGTCGTCGGCCCGGCCGGGCCGCTGGGTGGCGGCACCGCCCGGGGTGGCGCTGGGCGCCCTGCTCACCCAGCAGCGCCACGAGCTGGAGAAGGCGGAGCTGGCGGCGGTGCTGCTGGCCGAGGAGTACCGGGCCTCGGCGGGCGAACCGGCCGTGCACGACCTGGTCGAGGTGGTGACCGGCGCGGCGGCGGTCACCCGGCGCTTCCTCCAACTCCAGCTCGGCGCCGCCGAGGAGGTGTGCGCCCTGGTCACCGGCAGCCCCGTCGCCGTCACCGGCATGGAGAACGACGCGGAGGAGCAGGCCACCGGGCGCGGGGTGCGCTACCGGGTGGTGGTGGAGCGGTCGGTACTGGACCGGCCGGACGGCATCACGGAGCTGACCGCGGCGCTCGGCCGCGACGAGCGGGTACGGGTGGTGGACCGGGTGCCGACCAAGCTGGTGATCGCCGACGGCGCGCTCGCGCTGGTGCCGCTCACCGCCCGGTCCGCGGAGCCCGCCGCGCTGGTCGTGCACGCCAGCGGCCTGCTGGAACTGCTCTCCGGTCTCTTCGAGTCGGTGTGGCGCGGCGCGCTGCCGCTGCGGCTCGGTACGACCGGGGTGAGCGAGCGGGAGCCCGACGGCCCCGACGGCACCGACCTGGAGATCCTTTCGCTGCTGCTGGCCGGTCTGACCGACGCGAGCGTGGCCAAACAGCTCGACCTGGGGCTGCGGACCGTACAGCGCCGGGTGAAGCGGCTGATGGAACTCACCGGGGTGACCACCCGCCTGCAACTGGGCTGGCACGCCTACGAGCGCGGCTGGGTGGCCCGCGACCGCTGAACCCGTCAGCCCGATCCGCGCGCGCCGGGCGCGGGCCGACCCCGCACCGGCACCGGCACCGGCACACCCTCCAGGGCGAGCAGCCGGATCTTGCGGTCCAGTCCGCCGGCGTACCCCGTCAGCGAACCGTCGGCGCCGATCACCCGGTGGCAGGGGCGCAGGATCAGCAGCGGGTTGGCGCCGATCGCGCCGCCGACGGCCCGTACCGCGGCCCGGGAGGCACCGACGCGGGCGGCGATCTCGCCGTACGTGGTGGTGGTGCCGTAGGGGACGGCGTCGAGGGCGTCCCACACCTTGGTGCGGAAGACGGTGCCCTCGGCGCGCAGCGGCAGCCGGAAGACGACCGGCTCCCCGGCGAAGTAGGCGGCGAGCTGCTCGGCGGCCGCGCGGAACGGTCCCGGGTCGGACCGCCAGCCCTCCTGGACGCTCCGGCCGCCCTTCTGCCCGGGCACGGACAAGGAGGTCAGCGCCCCGTCGGCGGCGGCGGTCAGCAGCAGCGGGCCGACCGGGCTGTCGATCGCGGTCCAGTGGGTGGTGAGGAGGCTGTGCATGGGTTACTCCGACTCTCGCGCGGTGCGCAGGTGGTTCAGGGCGTAGGAGCGCCAGGGGCGCCAGGTGTCGGGGGCGTGCGCGCCGGGCGCGGCGGCGTCCGGGTCGCCGAGTCCCCGGGCGCGGACGGCGGCCGCGGTGGCCGGGTCCATGCCGGGCAGGGCGAGCAGCGCGCGCTCGGCGTCGTCCCGGTCGGCGCCGGGGTCGAGGCGTACGGTGCCGTCGGCGAGGGCGGCGGTGAGGGCGCCGGCGGTGCCGTCCGGTTCGGCCTCGGCGAGGACCGCCGGTTCGGGGAAGAGGTGGGTGAGGGTGCCGCAGGGGGCGTCCAGTGTGGTGCCGTACCGCCGGACGAGCCGTTCCGCCTCGGCCCGCCCCACCAGGGCGCGGACGGCGAACTCCTCGGGGTCGGCGGTGCCGGGCGGGCGCAGCCCCGGGCGGGCCGCGACCAGTGGGGCGAGCCGGGGGTCGGCGGCGAGCCGCTCGTCGACGGCGTACGGGTCGGCGTCGAGGTCGAACAGGCGCCGCAGCCGTTGTACGGCGGTGGTCAGGTCACGCGGGTCGGTGAGGCGCAGTCCGGCCTCCAGCCAGCCGCCGGTGCCCGTTCCGCCGGTGCCCGGTCGGCCGGGCCGCTCGTCGACGGTGACGATGCCGGTGCCGTACGGCAGCCGCAGGGTGCGCCGGTAGCGGCGGCGGCCGGGCGGTCCGGTGACCTCCTCGACGCCCGTGAGGGCCTCCCGCTGGAGCAGGTCGAAGACGGGTCCTGGCTGGTAGGGGCCCCGGTGGGCGAGGCGCAAGGGTATGCCGGTGGACGGGGTGGCCGCGCGGCGGGCGGCCTGGTCGCGGACCGGGGTGGCGGCGCGCAGCGCGCTCGGGGTGGCCGCGTACACGGCCCGGACGGTGTCGTTGAACTGGCGCACGCTGGCGAACCCGGCGGCGAAGGCGACCTCGGTGACGGGCAGGCCGGTGGTGCGCAGCAGTATCCGCGCGGTGTGCGCGCGCTGGGCGCGGGCCAGCGCGACCGGTCCGGCGCCCAGTTCGGCGGTGAGCTGGCGCTGCACCTGCCGGGCGCTGTACCCGAGCCGCGTGGCGAGGCCGGCGACGCCCTCGCGGTCGACGACGCCGTCTGCGATCAGCCGCATGGCGCGGCCCACGACGTCGGCGCGGACGTTCCAGTCGGCCGAGCCCGGCACGGCGTCCGGGCGGCACCGCCGGCAGGCCCGGAACCCCGACCCCTGCGCGGCGGCGGCCGTCGCGTAGAACCGCACGTTGCGCCGGACCGGCGTACGCGCCGGGCAGCTCGGCCGGCAGTAGATGCCGGTCGTGACGACGGCGAAGAAGAACGCCCCGTCGAACCGGGCGTCCCGGCCACGCACCGCCTCGTACCTGCTGTCGTCGTCCTTCACACCGTCCAGTCTCCGCCAGTCCCGGGGTCCGGGCTGGCGGAAATCGGACATGGCTCACGGGGTGGGGGCTGCCGCACCCGGCTCGCTCCCGCCAGGATCACCGCACCCGGCCCCGCTTGACCTCCATCGCGGCGCGGCCCTCGGCGCCCCGGCGCTTCCACTCCTTGCGGATCTCCGCGCGGAGCCGGGCGTCGGTCTTGGCGACGATCCGCTGGTTCTCCCGCAGCAGCTTGCGGTAGCTCTCCAGCCGGCGTTCGGGCAGCTCACCGGTGTCGACGGCGGCCAGCACCGCGCAGCCCGGCTCGCTCTCGTGGGCGCAGTCGTGGAACCGGCAGTCGGCGGCCAGCTCCTCGATCTCGGAGAAGACCTGCCCGACCCCGTGTCCGGCGTCCCACAGCCCGACGCCGCGCAGCCCGGGGGTGTCGATCAGCACTCCCCCGCCGGGCAGGACGAGCAGGTTGCGGGTGGTGGTGGTGTGGCGTCCCTTGCCGTCGACGTCACGGGCCGCCCGTACGTCCATGACGTCCGCGCCGACGAGCGAGTTGGCGAGGGTGGACTTGCCCGCGCCGGACTGCCCGAGCAGCACGGCGGTCGAGCCGGAGACGACGGCGGCCAGCACGTCCAGTCCGTCGCCGTGCAGGGCACTGACGGGCAGCACCGGCACGCCGGGCGCGGCCGTCCCGACATCCTGGACGAGGTGCGCGAGCGTCACCGGGTCGGGCACGAGGTCGGCCTTGGAGAGCACCACCACGGGTTGCGCCCCGGATTCCCAGGCCAGCGCGAGGAACCGCTCGACGCGGGCGAGGTCGAGTTCGACGGCGAGCGAGACGGCGACGATCACGTGATCGACGTTGGCCGCGAGGATCTGTCCCTCGGACCGCTTGGAGGAGGTGGAGCGGACGAAGGCGGTACGGCGGGGCAGCAGCGTCCGTACGTACAGCGGATCACTGCCGTCCGGGTCGACGGCGGCCCAGTCCCCCGTGCACACGACCTTCATCGGATCGCGCGGGACGACGAACTCGGTGTCGGCGCGGACGGTGCCGGCCGGTGTGACGACGTCACAGAGCCCGCGATCGACCCGGACGACACGACCGGGCACGAGACCCCGCCCGGCGTACGGGGCGAACTCGGCCTCCCAGCCCGCGTCCCAGCCGTACGGCACCAGCGGATGCGCGGCCGCCGAGGACAACGAGGACGAACCCGGAAGAGAGGGAAGAGAGGAGGAAGAGGCAGAGGCAGAGGCAGAGGAGGAGGAAGACAAGGGGTGACCCTTCACAGGGGTGGCCCCGGCACCGCGCCCGGCGGGCACGGAAGGTGAGCAGTGAGGTCAGCCGGCGGCCACGGAGGTGGACTGGACGAGCTTTCGGATGCGGGCAACGCCCATCGCAACGACAGCCATCGGTCAACACCTCCCTCACGTGGAACGAGTGCCGGCGGCCACCTGACCACCGGATCGCGTCCAACCTTAGCCACCCCGCTCGGGGATGCACCAGCCGATTACCGGGCCCGCGCCGAACACGACCGCGCCCGTACGGACACCCGCGCCTTCCACCGACCCGTCATCGCGGAGGCCGTGCCCCAGAAGTCCCGGTCAGCCCGGCCGCTTCCTATAGGTTCGATCACATCCCGTCGGCGGACGGGTCAGGACCGACTCGTGAGGGGATTCGCGTGGCCACCATCCACCGCACCACCATGACGCCCACCAAGCTGGAACTGCTCACCGGCTGGCTGCCGAAGCAGGACTGGTACGCGGGTGATCCGGAGGCGCCGGAACTGGTCACGGCGGGTGGGTTCCGGCTGGACGATCCGCAGGGCGCGGTCGGGATCGAGTTCATGATCGTGGCGGATGCCGCGACGGCGGAGCCGGTGGCGTATCTGGTCCCTCTGGGCTACCGGGATGCGGCGCTGGCAGACGATGTCGACGAGGCGCTGATCGGTACCTCGGAGCATGGTGTGCTCGGCACCCGGTGGGTCTACGACGGTGCCCGCGACCCCGTGGTGACGGAGCGGTTGCGCGCGCTCCTGCGCGGCGAGGCGGTGCCGCAGCACCAGAGCGTGAGCGACACCCTCGACCCGACCGTCACCGTGCGGGGAACCGGCCCTGCCGACGGGGCCGACGTGCGGATCAACCGCGTCCTGCGGTCGGCGCGACCCGTACAGGCGCAACCCGTACAGGGGTCGTCCGGCGATCTCGTCGCCGGGTGGACCTGGCCGGACGGGTCGGCCGCACGCGGAGTACTCGCGACCGTCGTCCCGCGGCGATAGGGCGACCGTGCCGGCGTGCGCGCAGCCCGTCACCGCTTCTGCGGGGACGGCCTCGGTTCGGCGGGCGCGGCGGTCAGGTCGAGCAGGAGCATCGCGTCGTGGTCGGGTGTCCCCGGTTCGGCGGTGTAGACGACCATGCGCTGGCCGAGGGTGCCTTCGAGGGCCATTCCCTGGTAGCCGAGAGTGATCTTCCCGACCTGAGGGTGCTGGAAGGTCTTGGCGGCGATTTTGCGGCCGGTGACCTCGTAGCGCTCCCACAGTCCGGCGAAGGCGGGACTCTTCAGGAGCAGCTCGCCGACGAGGTGGGTGAGGTCGGGGGCGTCGGGGTCGGTGCCGGCCAGGGCGCGCAGGCGGGCGACGCACCCGCGGATCTGGCTGTCCCAGTCGGGGAAGACGTCACGGGCGGCCGGGTGCAGGAAGAGGTAGCGGGCGAGGTTGCGCTGGGTGGCGGGCCAGTCGGTCAGGCCGGCGTAGAGAGCGAGGCCGCCCGGGTTGTGGGCGAGGACGTCCATGCTGCGGCTGACGACGTAGGCCGGACTGGGCCGCACGGCTTCCAGGATGAGTTTCGCAGGGGGGCGCACGGTGCGGCTGGGCGCCGGGGCGGCCTGCGGCGCGTAGCGGGCGGCGCGGACGGCGAGGTCCCGCAGATGCTGGTGCTCGGCGTCGTCCAGCCGCAGGGCGCGGGCCAGGGCGTCGACCACGGCGAGGCTGGGGCGGGTCTCCTTGCCGCGTTCGATGCGGGTGTAGTAATCGATGCTGACCCCGGCGAGGGTGGCCAGCTCCTCACGGCGCAGGCCCGGGGTGCGGCGTACCCCGGGGCCTGGGGTGAGGCCGGCGGACTGGGGGCTGGTCTGCGTCCGGCGGGCGCGCAGGAACCGTGCCAGTTCGTCGCCGCCGCTGTGCTGCTCGGGTGCCATGGCGCCAGTGTCTCTCCGTCGCCCTCGGAACATGTCCGTCGAGGGGAGCCCTGCTACACCCCCGCTGGCCAGCCCGTGGCACAGCTCGGCCTGCCTGGCGCGGGCTCGGCGCGGCAGTCTGGACGGTGCCGCCGCGCCCCCTGTCCCGCGAACCGGGACCGAACTGGAGAAGCATGCCGACCGTCCAGGCGTACGCCGCCACCTCCGCCATCGAGATCAAACACACCGGTGTCTGTCCCTCCGACGTCCGCCACCGGTTCGTGATCGACATCGCGACTCTGAACGGCTGATCGCGGGCCCCACCGCCGGCCTCGCCGCGCGGCCGCGGGCGGTGTCCTCCCCGATGGCGGCCCGGGTGGGGGTGAGCCACGGTGGAAGGCGACGAACATGTCCGCCGAACCGTACTGAACCACTCCGAAACGCTCCGCATCGCGCCGACCCCATGGCCGCCCCGCCCCCTCTGCACCCCCGCACCAAGCTTCTGTAGTCGGAAAGGCAAGACCCCCATGCGTGCCACCTTCATGTACGGCCCCGGCGACGTCCGGGTCGAGAACGTCCCCGACCCGCGGATCGTCGAGCCCACCGACGCGATCGTCCGGATCACCCTGGCCTGCGTCTGCGGCTCCGACCTGCACCCTTACCACTCCATGGACAAGACCGACGAGGGTGTCCCGATGGGGCACGAGTTCCTCGGCGTGGTCGAGGAGACCGGTTCCGAGGTCACCGGTCTCCAGCGCGGCGACTTCGTCGTCTCGCCGTTCGCGTTCGCGGACAACACCTGTCCGATCTGCCGGGACGGTTTCCACACCGCCTGTCCGCACGGCGGCTGGTACGGCGCCGGAGGTGTCGGCGGCGCCCAGGCCGAGGCCATCCGGGTACCGCAGGCCGACGGCACCCTGGTCAAGATCCCCGCGGCCGTGGACAAGGCCCTCCTGCCCTCGCTGCTCGCCCTGAGCGACGTCTACCTCACCGGCCATCACGCCGCCCACATGGGCCGGGTCGGGGCCGGTCGGACCGTCACCGTGATCGGTGACGGCGCGGTGGGCCTGTCCGCCGTACTGGCCTCCCGCCGGATGGGCGCCGAGCGCATCATCCTCATGGGCCGCCACACCTCCCGTACCGACCTGGGCAGGGAGTGGGGCGCCACCGAGGTCGTCGCCGAGCGCGGCGCGGAGGGCATCGCGAAGGTGCTGGAGCTGACCGGCGGCGAGGGTTCCCACGTCGTCCTCGAAGCCGTCGGCCTGATGCCCGCCTACGAGCAGGCGTACGGCATCGTCCGGGCCGGCGGGATCATCTCCCGGGTCGGAGTCCCGCAGTACGAGGAGGCCCCGGTCGGTTTCGGGTCGCTGTTCGGGAAGAACGCCGGTCTGACCGGCGGCCCCGCCCCCGTGCGCGCCTACCTCGAGCAGGCGATCCCGGACGTGCTGGAGGGCCGCATCGACCCGGGCCGGGTGTTCGACGCCGAGGTCGGCCTCGACCAGGTCGCCGACGCCTACCGGGCCATGGACGACCGCACCCGCCTCAAGGTGGTGGTCCGTCCGTGAGATGGCCCGGGTCTTCGACTTCCTGCACGCCACCAACGACGTCCTCACCGGCCGCGGCATCGAACTGCCCCTGGAGGGCCAGTCCACGTCGGCAACACCCGCGCCGCCCTGCTCGCCGTCCTGACCGGCCTGCTGCCGTTCATCGGCTATCCCCACACCCTCAACGCGCTGGCCGCCGTCGACGCCACCGCACCCGCCGACACCGCTCCCGCCGGCACCGCCCCGACCGCGGAGGACCCCGCATGACCGCTACACGTACCTGGCTCATCACCGGCGTCGGCAGCGGCTTCGGCCACGCGCTGACCACCCGGCTCCTGGAGCGCGGTGACACGGTCATCGGCACCGTCCGCGCCCTGGACAAGGTCGCCGACCCGATCGACGCCTACGAGGGCAACCCCGCCCACGCCTTCCGGGCCATGCTGGACCCCGCAGGCGGTCTCGCCCCCGGTGACCCGCAGCGCATGGCCGCCCGCATCATCGAGTCCGTCGACACCGAGCCCGCCCCGCTGCGGATGGTCCTCGGCTCCCAGGCCCTGGAATCCACCCTCGGTGTGCGGCGCAAGCGGATCGACGGCTTCGAGACGCAGCGCGACCTCGCGGCCTCCACGGACTTCCCGCTCGGGGAGTGACCGCTGCCCGGAACGCGGGCGGGAGCACATCACACCGGCACAGACCCGGTCGCCGCCGGGCACCCCGACGACAAGGAGAATTCGCGTGCGAACCGTCACCCTGAACAACGGCATCGAGATGCCGATCCTCGGCTTCGGCGTCTACCAGATCCCGCCGGAACAGACCGAGCGGGCCGTCGCCGACGCCCTCGCGGCCGGCTACCGGCTCCTGGACACCGCGGCCGCCTACGGCAACGAGGAAGCCGTCGGCCGGGCCGTCAAGGCCGCGGGTGTCCCGCGCGAGGAACTGTTCGTCACCACCAAACTGTGGGTCCAGACGGCGTGCGGCACCAGTCCTGGGGCGGCTTCGCCGAAGGCAAGAACAACCTGTTCACCCACCCCGTCCTGAGCGAGATCGGCACGGCGCACGACAAGTCCGCCGCCCAGGTCGTACTGCGCTGGCTGATCCAGCGGGAGATCGTCACGATCCCCAAGTCGGTCGACCCCGACCGCATGGCGCAGAACTTCGACGTCTTCGACTTCGCCCTCACCGACGAGGAGATGACACGGATCGCCGCCCTCGACACGGGCAGGACGCTGTTCTTCGACCACCACGACCCCGAGATGGTCGCCTGGCTCAGCAAGCGCCGCCTGGACGGCTGAACGCGGGAGACCGGACGCCGGACGCCGCAGGGAACAGCCGCCGACCCGACAGGAGAATCACGAACCATGAAGTACATCAACCTGGGTGACCTGGAAGTCTCCCGGATCGGTCTGGGCGCGATGGGCATGTCCCACGGCCTGACCGGCGCCGGCAGCGACGACGCGGAGTCCATCCGCACCATCCACCGCGCCCTCGACCTCGGCGTCACCCTCATCGACACCGCCGAGATCTACGGCCCCTACGTCAACGAAGACCTCGTCGGACAGGCCCTCAAGGGCCGCCGTGACCAGGTCGTCCTCGCCACCAAGTTCGGCATGATCGACCACGGCGGGGCCGGCGCCTGGAACCTCAACTCCACCCCGGCCAACATCCGCACCTCGGTCGAGGGTTCCCTCGAACGCCTCGGGACCGACCACATCGACCTGTACTACCAGCACCGCGTCGACCCGGACACCCCCATCGAGGAGACCGCCGGCGCCGTCGCCGAACTGATCGCCGAGGGCAAGGTCCGCCACTTCGGCCTGTCCGAGGCCGGCCCGGACACCATCCGCCGCGCCCACGCCGTCCATCCCGTCGCCGCCGTGCAGTCCGAGTACTCGCTGTGGACCCGCGGCGTCGAGGACCGGGTCCTGCCCGTGCTGCGGGAGCTGGGCATCGGCCTGGTGCCGTTCGCCCCGCTCGGACATGGGTTCCTCACCGGCAGCGTCCGTGACGAGAGCGACTTCGAAGAGGGCGACTTCCGGCGCGGCAACCCACGCTTCACCGGCGAGAACTTCCGGCGCAACCTGGCCCTCGCCGACGAGGTCCAGGCCATCGCCGCCCAGGTCGGCGCCACCCCCGCCCAGGTCGCCATCGCCTGGCTCCTCGCTCAGGGCGACGACATCGCCCCCATCCCCGGCACCAAGCGCGTCACCCGCGTCGAGGAGAACACCGCCGCCGACAGCCTCCGGCTCACCGACGAGGTCCTGGCGAAGCTCTCCGGTCTGCCTCCGGCGGCGGGCGACACCCACACCGAAGCCGGCCTGGCCATGCTGGAACGCTGACCCGCGTTCCCTTCCCCACCCCACCCTTCNCCACCCCACCCCCGACCCGCCGCACCAACGCAAGGAGCACCCCGTGGAGTTCGTCGAGCCGCAGCCCACCGGCAAGGGACCCGAGGACTGGTTCAACGGTGACGTCTGGTTCGACGTCATCCACGCCGGCACCGAGCCCTCCCGCCTGCGCGCCAACATGGTGCGCTTCGCCCCCGGCGCCCGTACCGCCTGGCACCACCACGCCGTCGGCCAGACCCTGCACGTCATCGCCGGCACCGCCCTGATCGGCACCCGCGACGGCACCGTCTACGCCGCCCACCCCGGCGAGACGGTGACCTGCCCGCCCGGCGAGGAGCACTGGCACGGCGCCACCGCCGACCGCTTCATGCAGCACCTCGCCCTGTGGGACGGCACCGCCCCCGACGACGACCGCCCCGAGACCACCTGGCTGGAACACATCACCGACGACCAGTACAACGCCCCCCGCACACACAGCAGGTGAGCCGCGTGCCCAGAGTCCCGCTCACGGCCCCGATTCCCGCCCTGCGAGCGGCACTCAGCGCGGAGCCAGCGGCCCTCCCGGGGCGAACAGGGCCGGCCGTTGCTGTCCCGGGCCGCTCAGCCCGCGCAGCAGGGTACGCAGTTCCGTCAGCCACGGGTCGATGTGATGCACCGGCGACCGCAGCCGCTTGTCCACGGCGGGTGTCAGACTCCGCAGGAACCCGGTCAGGGTCTCGTCGTCCGGCGCGCAACGGTAGGCCAGAGTCAGCACCCCCGGGGACGCCTCGGCGATCAGGCTCCAGTAGGTCTCGTTGTCGGCCAGGTCCTGGATGAGACCGGCTCGGGCGCTCGCGATCAGCGCCATGGCCGTGTGCTCGGACTGTCGCCAGGTGCGGACCGACCGTTTGAAGGCGGGGAGAGCCGCCTCCAGAGCGGCCGTCCTCCACGGCGACTCCGGCAGCCAAGTGGCCGCCCAGCTCACTTCGGCCCCGTAGGCCACGTTGACCGCCACGTTCGGCTCCCTGGTCGGGAGGAGCTGTTCCAGGCCCACCTCGCGAAGGGCCTGGGCCGCCCAGCCGATGGACGCCCAGTGGTCGTCCGGGGCGACGACCAGGTGACGTTCCATGACCGATTCGAGAAGGCGGGCGGTGGCGGCCCCGAATCGGTCGACGTCGCCCCGGCTCAGCACGTGCAGTCGCCGCAGCAGTTGGGAGGCACCCCTGATGCCCAGGCTCCGGGCGAGGACGTCGGGTTCCACCGCCGTCATCCGGTCGATGAGTTCCTGGGCCAACTCGCGCCGGCCGGCCAGCGCCAGAATGTGCAGGAGGCCGGGGACCTCCCTCAGATCGGCGGTGCTCCTGCGGTCGACACGGCTCAGGAGCCGCCCCCCGTCGACACTGGCCGCGATCTGGTGCCCCCACTGCTCGTCCCAGATGTACGTCAGTTTCAACAGCTCGCAGACAGCGCGGGGACTGGCGAGATTCTGGACGATCCGCAGCCACTTGTCATGCACAAGGGCCTTCATCCAACTCACGTTGCCCTGCCTGGGGAGCAGGCCGAACCTGGCCAGTTGCCTGCCGAGCCTGCCCTGGTTGCCGGGGTCCTGTTCGTACTGGAATTCCTCGGTGAAGTCGTCCCACCCCCTGCGGGTGCGCAGAGCGGTCAGCAGCCGCGTTCCGGCCCCGGGCTGGATCACATCCACCGCTCGCAGCAGACCGGCGAGTTGTTCCGGGAACAAGGCGGACCGCAGCACCGCATCCATCAGGAAGCTGGACTGCTGTTCCTCACCCACTTCGTCGAGGGCATGGACGACACTGGTCGCGAGCATCGGATCGAGCTTGCGCACATGGTCCAGGGACTGCACGAGTGCCGCGGTGGTACCGGCCTTGCGAATCTCCTCCGGCCAGTTCCAGGAGGGGTCGTGTTCCTTGAACGTCGCCAGCAGCCTGGCGTTCGCGCTCTCCTCACCGCTCATCCGCAGGGTGGAAGCGGTGACCCGCAGACGCAGGGCCACCGAGTCGGCCGAGGCGGGGACGAGGGAGGCGAGCAGATGCTCCATGTCGAATCTGGCCCGATAGCGCCTCGGGATGTCGGGATGCACCGCCTGCGCGAGCCGGTGCAGATAAGTGAGGCTCTCCGCCCGCAGGCCCCGTTCGGTCATCCGCTGCGCCAGCAGAGCGGGATCGATCGCCTCGGAGAGTCTGGTCAGCAGTTCCTCGCCGAAGTAGTCGTCCTCGCACAGCAGAAGTGCCAGCCGTGCCGCCCACGGCCGGTGCACCCGGTAGGGGGAGCCGATCGACTCGACGATCAGCCGGAACGCGCTGCCTTCGGCCTTCTGCCGGTATGCCGCCTCCGCCTCCCAGAGTCCTCGCAGGAAGTAGTAGAGGATCGACGGACGGCGCTCCCTGCCCAGGAGTTCGAGGGCGAACGACTCTCCGAGCTGGGCCGCCAGCTCACCGGCGAAGGTGCGGCCGGTGTGGCAGTACAGCTCATCGACCCGGTGGGTGGCGGACAGCAACAGGCCGGCCCCCTTGCCGTCCTTGAGCTTCAGCACCCGCCCGGCCAGAGCCCGCGCGAGCGTGGCGTCCACCTCGAACGCACCGCCGGCCTCGCGATAGAGCAGGTACTGGACGGTGACGCTGTGAATGTTGGCGAGGACCGAGATGAGATGAGCGGCTCCGGTGGGCGCGGCTTCGCGCAGGATGGCACGGAGCGGCTCCGCCATGCGGATCTTGTGCAGGAGCCGGGTGCAGAAGCCGCGGTGGTTCTGGGCGAGGTCGCTCAGAACCAGGCTCAGCTCGGCGGCGGTCGCCCGGCCGAGCGCCGCGCGGACGCCCAGCTCGTGGGAGCTGATGAAATGGTCCCAGTCGATCTTCTTCTCGTTGAAGTGGAGCTGCAGGGACATCCAGCCGATCACCACTCCGAAGCTCGCGTCGCCCGGCGGGCGGTGCTCCAGCAGATCCTGGACCTCCGCGTATTTCTCCAGGGGGCAGCGGCTCCGCTCCTTGCCGGGCAGCACGACTCGGCGATGGCAGCGCTGCAACAGCACGTCGAGCTTGCGCACGTGCACCAGGTCTTCGACCACGTCGGGGCGGACGTCCCGGACGAGTGTGTCCATGAGCGCGAGGAGCAGCCCGGGGGAACTCTCGTGGTCGAGCCGGAAGACGCGGCGTGCCAGGTGGTAGCGGTCGGCGATGCGGGCTGGTCCGCGCATCACCGCGTCGAGGCCCTCGCCCGGTTTCGCCAGCCACAGCATGAACGCCTCGAACTCGTCGGTGTGGCGCAACTGGTGCTGGTAGTAGGACATGAGCCGCAGCACCGACGAGAGTCCGCGAACGGGGAGGCACGCCGACGCGAGCACCCGCGTCATGAGCGCGGGGAGCCTGGGCACCACCCAGTCCACGCCGAGGTAGCGGTCACAGATCGTCAGGACGACGGCCGCCGCCGCCACGTCACCGACGGTCGTCCACTGCGCCAGAGCGTCCCGGGCGGCCGTCCCGGACAGCAGTCTGCCCAGCAGGATCGGGTCGTAGGCGCGGCACATCTGGAGCAGGCCGATGAGAGGGCGGACCCGGTTCTCCTCAAGAAGCCTCAGCAAGTAGGCTTCCGCCGTCTCCAGCAGGTGCTCCAGTTCGGTGCCGGCCCCCGTCCCGGCCCCCGCCCCGGCCTCCGGGGCCGGGACGACGGCCCGGAGCAGGGTCCGCGCGTACTGGCGGCTGGGGATCTGGATCAGTCCCCGCAAGGCGCGTACGCCGACGGTGGCGAGCAGGTCGCGAGTGCTGGCCGGAAGGTAGTCCTCCGGCACCCCCTCGCCGAGGCGGGAGACCGCGGCGACCAGCCGGAGACCGGTGCGGTCCGCCGGGCTCGCGGCCGCGAGGATCTCGGTCGTGCCCCAGGAAGCCGTGTCCGCCGGGCGCCCCGCCGCGGGTGTCACCGCCGCGTCGCGCATGAAACGGCTCAGGAGCCACAGGTCTCCTCGGGCTTCCTCCTGGAGTTGCGGCAGCACCTGGGCGGCCCTGCCGTAGGTGTCCGGGTGCTGCTCGATCATCCGCGCGGCCAGGTCCGCCACTTCGGTCTGGCCCACCACGGCGGTCATCGGTGACACATCGGTGGAGTCCCACTCGACGTGGGAGTTCTCGGCGAACCTGGCGAGGGCCAGGACGCCGACTTCGAGTTCACTGACGAGTGAGGAGACGGCACGGCCGAGGTTGCCGCGGGTCAAGGGGTGCAGATCCTCGATCACGACCAGGGTCTTCGCTCCCGGCGTGATGCCGTGCAGGTGCATCGCCGACCGGACGAGACCCGGCAGATCCCCTTGGACGGGCAGTTGCCGGTCGATGGGGGCGAGGGTCAGGACGTTCCACCGGCGCCCCTCGAGTTTGGCGGTGAGCTGCCGGGCGATCACCGTCTTGCCGCTGTTCGGCGGCCCCCCGAGCACCATCCCCAGTCTGGGCTGGAGAAGGTATTGCGTCTGCAGGGCGCCGGCCTGGTCGGCCTCGGCCAGCGGCGGCTCCTCGGGATTCCGCTGCCAGGTCGAGACGTCCTGCGCGGCACCGGGGCCGGGAGTGGTGTAGAGGACGCGCCAGCCCTGCTCCCGCAGAACCTCGGTGTGCCACCGGTCCCGGGTGGCGTCCCACTCGTCCTCCCACAGGAGTTCGGCCGCCCCGTTCAGGGAGTGGTCGGTGGATGTCCTCGGTGCTCCCTGGCCCTTCAGGACCCATCCTTCGGCGCTTCGGCTGAGGATCGCCAGACCGCCGGCGCGGGCCGTCTCCCAGAGCTGCCGGCTGTCCGGCGCCGCGGTCCACCGGCCGTCGGGTGCGATGCCCGCCATGACGAAGACGTTCTTCTCGGCCGGGCTGGGCAGCTCCGCCTCTTGGGCGAGGTAGGTGAGAGCGACCGCCGCCGCGCTCACCCCGTCCTGGACCGCGGAGGGGAAGAGGATGTCCGGGCAGGCGAAGGTGACGGACACCGCCGGTGGCTGGGGCCGTCCGCGCACCTTGGCGAGTTGACGGGCCTGGGCCGTCGCGAGCTCCGCCTCGGTGCGGAAACCGTCGCTCAGCGGAGACCAGGAGGCGGCCGGTTCGGTGACCGGCTGCCCGGTGGCGGCGGCTCCCGGCGGCGTCGTGGCACGGGCTGAGAACTCGGCGGTGACGGCCGCGATCACCGACCAGCTCCCCGAGGGCCGCAGCAGGGTGTGCACCGTGCCGCGGGGCGCCGGCGTCGCGGGGAGGGGTATGCGGGACGGTGGTCCGTCGGCGGGGTGGAGATCCTCCGCTCGCGTCACGAATTCATACAGACCTTCGACCAGACCGGCTTCCCGCAGGGCGGCCAGGTGGGCGAGCAGGCCCATGGATCCCGGCGTCATGTCCTCGGCGATCAGCGCCCCCGCACCGCTCATCTGTTCTCTGGGCGCCGCGTAGCGGAGCGAATCCATCGGGACCGGTGCGGCCGCGGACAACCGCGACGTGCCGTCCGTCAGTGCGCGTACGAGCCGGACCGCTTCGGCGGGCGAGCCGCCCGGTCGCCGGGTGAGCACCGCGAGCGCGTGCAGCGCCAACGTCGTCCGGTAGGCGTCCTGATCCGTGGTGAGCTGTGTCCTGCCGCTTCCTTGCAAGCTGACATCCCCCTGAGCTGATACGGCTCGGCCGGCGACCGTCAGAGCCTGATACGTGCTGTCCCGTGATTCGTGCAGACGATCAGCGTGGCCTCGTCCTCCAGGTCCGCCGCCTTGATGCCGAGGCCCACGTCCACCGGAACAGCCGGCTCCCCTTGCCGGTGCCGCTCCAGGGCGGCGACCCGCAAGGTGCCGTCGAGCCCGGTGGTGAGCAGCGACGTGCCCTTGGCCGTCCGCAGGACCCTCATGGAGGTCACCGGCTGGTCCGCGTGCCGGGCGACGACGCGCTGGTCCGTCCCGTCGAGGGAGCTGGCGCAGACGGTGCCGTCGTCGCTTGCCGTGTAGATGCGGTCCTCGTGCGCCACGATCCGGGTGAGCGCGCGCGACTGCGGCGTCCGGAAGGTGTGGGAGAGACGTCCGTCGGCCTCCCAGACCGCCACCCGGCCCGAGGAGCAGCCCACTGTCCGGTGTTCTCCGGCCACGGTGGCGGTGGCCGCGGAGGCCAGCACCAGCCCGTCCGTATCGACGTGCCGTTCGTCGCCGCCGGCCGTCCCGTAGCGTCTCCAGGCATGTGCCGTGGCCACCAGCAGGCCGTGCTCGCCCACCTCGCAGGTGACCACCCGGTGGAAGTCCGGGACGGCGTCCTCCAGGGAATGGTGTCTGCCGGTGTCGAGTTCGTGCAGGGTGAGACGCCCGCTCCAGGTACCCAGGGCCGCCAGCGGCCGGCCGTTCCACAGACCCGCCCCCGACGCGGAGACCGGGTCGTCGGCGGACTGCAACTCGCGCAGGCCCGTTCTGTTCCGTTCGCCGACGAGTGCCCCGCCGTCCTGGGTGCCCACCACGACGTAGCCCCCGCCGCGGACGCCGGGCACCACGGTGACCTCGTCGGCCGGCGCCCGGTGCAGCCAGGCGCTCGTCCACTTTCCGTTGGCCTGAGCGGCGTTGCGGGCCAGCTCGGTCTGGTCGTGGGCCAGTGCCAGGAACTGCAGGCGGGCCAGGTCGCAGCCGTCGCTCCGGTCCCGGTCGTGGATCAGGTCGAGCACGTTGCGCACGTCGCGGGCGCGCGGGGTGCCCGACAGGGTGAGCGCCCGTCTCAGACGCAGCGGGTCGACGGAGAACAGGAAGTCGGGATCGAGGAGGAATCCGTCCAGCACCCCGGCGCGTTGAGCGTGCTCGGCGAAGTTGCGCCGGGCGTACTCGTCAGCCGTGTTCCACCGCGGTCTGCGGTCCTCGCCCAGGCCCAGAGTGCTCAGCAGTGCCTCGGTGAAGGCCGCGTGCGCCTCGGTGAGGTCGTGCCGCTGCGCGAGCGAGGAGGCGAACTCGTCCCGGCGCAGTTGCCATCCGGCCCGGCCCGGTCCGGCCGGTGAGTCCGCGATGTACTCACCCGCGACCCGGAGCAGGTGTTCGAGTCCCGCATGGTCGACTTCCCGGCCCGAGAGCCGGTGCACGATGTCCATCCAGAGCGGGAAGTCGGGCATGCCCGGGCCGAGGGCCAGTGCCAGCGGCGTCAGGAGGTCCCGCGCCCAGGTCGGGTCGTCCCGCTTCACTCGGGTGAGCTGTTGTTGGAACACGTCCACCATGGAGGACTGCACCGCGGCCTCGTCTTCTGTTGGCTCGCGTCCTGTCAGATCGACGGCGAAGAGGTAGGCCCGGAGGAACGACCCCTCGGACCGCTCACGCACGCCTGCGGCCATTCGGTCGAGCGCATGCCCCGGTGCATGCCGGTGCAGCGATCCGCTACGGCCGGTGAGAACACCGCGTACCAGCATGTCGAGATCGGCCGGTTCGAAGTATTCCGCATCGGCGAGCGGTATCTCCCGCATGTCGATGGCGCCCAGGGGCGCCTCGGCCGCGACGACCAGGCGCACGGTGTCCACCTGGCTCAGCGGCACGAGGACCTGCTCCACGAAGGTCTGGACGACCGTCGGGTCGTTCTCGTCGGTGTCCAGGGCGCCTACGCGGTTCACGGAGTCGATGAGTACGCCGGTGAGGGTCGGCAGGTCCGCCAGGGCGCGGAAGAACGGCTCGGGGCCCCGGTAGGACACCCCCAGCTCGTTGCCGATGTCCCGCAGGACGCTCTGCCACGGTTGGCCGCGGGCCTGCACGAGGACCGCACAGCCCTCGGGGACTCGCTCCGCCGCGGGGCCGTCGGCGGTCGGCAGCGGCTGCCCGTCCGACGCTGTGGCCAGCCATGCCAGGAGGGTGGACTTGCCCCACCCCGCAGGGCCCGTCACCACGATCGGCCGTGGGTCCGGGTCGACACCGCTGACGTGCTGGACCAGTTCGTGCGCTGCCCGTTTACGGCCGCAGAAGGCCCAACCGGAACCTTCGGCGGCCTCGGGGAGGTGCTGCGGCCGCTGCCTGGCGTACTGGGGGTTGGGGAAGGCCCGCAGAGCCCGGTGCGCGGCCGCGGGCGAGGGTGCGCACTGGGCGGTCTGTCCGGCTCCCCGCATCCTCATCCGGTAGTTGATGTCCCGGCAGAGTGCGGTGGCCTCGATGTAGCGCATGCCCGTCGGTACGCCCGGTGTCCTCAGGGCCGCGGCGAAGGCGTCCGCGAAGGCCATCTGGTGGGCCTCCTCGATACGGTCGGCGGCCGTGATGAGGTAGACGTCGGGCCCCTTGCCGCGCAACGCGGTGATCATGTCCTGCAGGTGCCGGAAGGCGTCCCCGGCCGCGCCGGACTCGCAGGCGTCCACCACCACGACCACCTGGGCCGGGCCGGGCTCGTTCACTATTTCCGCCAGCTCGTGGGCCGAGATGCTGGTGGCGAAGTCGTCGCTGGTTCCGTAACTGCCCCGGAAGGTGGCCAGCCGGTAACCGCCGGTGTTGGTGGTGTAGCCGTGCCCGGAGTAGTAGAAGACCACGGTGTCGTGAGGCGTTCTGGTCCCGTCGTCCATGGCCCGGCTCAGGACGCGGCGTAGATCGTCGGCGCTGGGATCGAGAGCAAGGCCGTCCTGGATGTCCATGCCCATGTCGCCGAGGACGCTGCGGACCAGCGCCACCTCCCGGGGCACGTGGGAGAGGTCCCGCAGACCGGCGCCGTAGTGCTCGGTGCCCGCTACGACACCGAGCCTGCGCGATGCGTCCTCGCTGTCAGTGGCTGCCGAGGCCATCCGCGATCCCCTTCGCGGCTTCCTCGGTGGTGAGATAGCGGTTCACCGAGTGCACGGCGAAGCGGCCGTTGCGTACCGGCTTGTCCTGGATGTCCTTGCCGAAAAGCGGGGCGAGTTCCTTGATGAGGGCGACCGGATCCTCCAGCGCGGCGATGTTGACCCAGCGCCGCACCCCCGGCCACCGCGCCTCTTCACCGGGTACCAGGGGCGGCCGCAGACGGGACGAGACGGCCCCCAGACCCAGTGGGGACCCCAGGGTGATCAGGGTGTCGATCTTCCATTCCGGGTGAGCGCACAGGGCGTCGTAGGCCACCACGCTGCCCAGTGAATGCCCCACGACCACGCGGGTCTCCGGGGTCACGACGCCCTCCCAGCGGGCGAGCACGGCATCGCGCAGGGGCTCTTCGGTCAGGTACCGATGGACCTGTTTGATCATCCAGATGATCGCCTTGGCCGGGACATCGCCGAGCAGCCGGCTGCGTTCCAGGCGCCGCAGGAGGCTCTGGACCGCGCCCTTGGCACCGGCGTCCTCGCGTTCGGTGTTCTCCGCGAAGGCGCGCAGAAGTTCGAGTTCGAGTTCCGTGTCGAGGTCCATCGGCCCGTAGTTCGGGACTGCCGCGAGTTCGTCGGTGATGACCTCCGCTCCCTTGGCCCCGGCGGTCCGGAAGCAGTTGCCGTAGTAGACGGCCGCCACGTCGGCGTCCGGCACGGGGGGCAGGCCGGTGTCGACCAGTCCGGAACGCAGGGCCCGGTACCAGTCGGAGTGCATGCCTTCCCGGTGCTTGTAGGTGTAGCCGACCCCATGGCACATCACGATCTTCGCCATGTCTGTCCCCCTCGCACTAGCCGGCGCCCCTGCGCGCACGACGGCAGCAGCAGGGTACCCGCGGCCCTCGCCACAGGGAGGGGTTTCAGCGCTTCACCAGCCTTCGGGGCGGCGCCGCTCAGCGGGGGAACGCGGGGCAGCCCCGGGCAACCGGCCGCGGCACCGGCCTCTCACACCTCCACGGGCGTGTCCGCCGGCAGGCTGTCCATGAAGGAGCTGACGGAGAAGACCGCGTTGCCGGCGCCGGGCGGGCCGTAGCCGGGGGGTGAGGAGAGACCGAAGTCCTCCATGGTCTGGCGGTACGCCTGGAGCAGCCGGATGTGGTACTCCAGCGGGGCGCCGTCGGGGTTGGTCTTGCCCAGCGGGGTGGTGGGCTCGGGGCACCAGGTGGTGAACCGGGGCGTGATGCCGTGCGACATGAAGAAGCGCAGGCCCTCGGTGGTGGAGTCGATGGCCTCGTCGACCGTCTTGAAGCCGAAGGGCTCGGCCATCTCCACGCCCGCGACGAAGTTCGGGATCACATTGCGCGCGCCGAAGACCTCGGTGGAGTCCAGGATGCGCCGGTGCCACTCGTCGCGGCCGACGTACCGCTCCTTGCCGGGGCAGTACATCTTGAACAGGTACTCGTCCCACACCTCGAAGTTGGGGTGGTAGATCTGCACGCCGTAGTCCTTGAACCGCTGGACGTCGGGCTTCGGCAGCGCCTGGGCGACGACCTTGCCGATCCAGCGGCCCGGGAAGTGCTCCTCGATGGCCTTGGCGTAGCGGCCGTAGAAGTCCGCCTCGTCCAGCCCCTGGACCTTCGACGTGATCGCGCCGCCGGTGAGCGTGTACGCGGTGGAGATCTTGGCGGTG
The DNA here is from genome assembly GCF_039542605.1 of Streptomyces ziwulingensis. Lineage (NCBI taxonomy): Bacteria > Bacillati > Actinomycetota > Actinomycetes > Kitasatosporales > Streptomycetaceae > Streptomyces > Streptomyces ziwulingensis. Next base: position 47,463 of record NZ_BAABIG010000056.1, on the reverse strand, counting down.
TCGTACTTGTCGATGATCTCCAGCGCCTCCAGGACCTCGTCGACGTCCTTGACGCCCGTGTAGGGCCGGCCCGCCGCCTTGTGCTGGCGCCAGTTGTGGTTGATGTCGCAGTACTGGCACTCCTCCTTGGCGCCGAAGTACTGGCAGACGCGGAACGCGGTCAGGTAGATCAGGTAGCCCCACTGGATGGTCGGGGCCACCTCCATGACCGACTTCCCGTTGGAGAGCTTGTGCCGGTAGTACTCCGGCATGGGCGGCACACCGACGTCGGAGATCCGCCTGCCGTCGAGGTAGAGGCCGAGGACGCCGTGCTCGTCGGCGGCGACCCGGTAGGGCGAGGACGGGTTGACCCGGACCGAGACGACCGTGCGCCGCAGGTCGTAGGGGCCGCCGGTGAGGATGATCTCCTCGGGCGGGCGGCGCAGCGCGGCCTCGCCCAGCTCCGGCAGGGTGCCGTGGTCGAAGGAGAAGATGAAGTAGGACTTCGGCTTGACCTCGCCGTCCTCGTTGTCACTGAGCGCGGAGGGGTCGAAGGCCACCCCGCCGCGCAGCAGGTCCTCCTTGAAGACCGCTTCCCGCGGCACCTGCGGGAAGCGCTCCATCAGATCCTCGACCAGCGCGGTACGGCTGCCCATCCCTGTTCTCCTCCCGGCTCGCGTTCGACTTCTCACGGTATGCCCCCGCCCGCGCGTCTTCCCGCCCGGGGCCCCCTCCACCGCGCCAGGTAGGTTTCCGGGCGGGGGACTCCTGGTCCCCGCACAGCACAGGAAGGGCCTGTCCGATGACCGAAACCGTGACCAACTGGGCCGGGAACATCACCTACACCGCCGATGAGCTGCACCGGCCGGAGACGCTCGACGCGCTCCGGCGGCTGGTGGCGGAGCGCACCCTGGTGCGGGTGCTGGGCAGCGGGCACTCCTTCAACGAGATCGCCGAGCCGGGCCCCGGGGGCACCCTGCTGTCGCTGGCGGCGCTGCCGGCCGCCGTCGACGTGGACCCGGCGGCCCGGACGGTACGGGTGGGCGGCGGCGTCCGGTACGCGGAGCTGGCCCGCGCCCTGCACGGCCACGGTCTGGCCCTGCCGAACATGGCCTCCCTCCCCCACATCTCGGTCGCCGGGTCGGTGGCGACCGGCACCCACGGCTCGGGAGTGACCAACGGCTCGCTCGCCTCGGCCGTGCGCGAGGTGGAACTGGTCACGGCCGACGGTACGGTCCTGACGCTCGGCCGGGACGACGAGCGGTTCGGCGGGGCGGTCACCTCCCTCGGCGCCCTCGGCGTGGTGACCTCGCTCACCCTGGACCTGGAGCCGGCCTACGAGGTGGAGCAGCATGTCTTCACCGAGCTGCCGCTCGCCGGGCTGGACGCCGAGACGCTGGAGACGGTGCTCTCGGCGGCGTACAGCGTGAGCCTGTTCACCGACTGGCGGGACCCCGGTTTCCGGCAGGTGTGGCTCAAGCACCGCGCCGGCCGGCCGCTGCCCGGCTTCCCGTGGGCCGTCCCGGCCAAGGTGAAGATGCATCCGGTGCCGGGCATGCCGGCGGTGAACTGCACGGAGCAGTTCGGGGTGCCGGGGCCCTGGCACGAGCGGCTGCCGCACTTCCGGGCCGACTTCATGCCCAGCAGCGGGGTGGAGCTCCAGTCGGAGTACCTGATGGCGCGCGAGCACGCCCTCGACGCGCTGCACGCGCTGGACGCGATACGGGCGACGGTGGCGCCGGTGCTGCAGACCTGCGAGGTGCGCACGGTCGCCGCCGACGCGCAGTGGCTGAGCCCGTCGTACGGGCGGGACACGGTGGCGGTGCACTTCACCTGGGTCGAGGACACGGCGGCGGTGCTGCCGGTGGTGCGCCGGGTGGAGGAGGCGCTGGCCGGATTCGCGGCCCGGCCGCACTGGGGGAAGGTGTTCACGACACCGGCACCGACCTTGCGTGAGCTGTACCCGCGGCTCGGGGACTTCCGGGCGCTGGTGGGAGAGCTGGACCCGGAGGGGAAGTTCACCAACGCGTTCGTCCGGGACGTGCTCAACGGATGACCGGCACCGGGGCGGGGGCGCGGCCCCGGGGAGCCGGAGCCGCGCCCTGTGTACGACAACCTCAGTGATCCGCGCAGCAGGGTGTCGGGGCCGGGTCCTCGAACGGGACCAGGGTGGAGCCGGCGGCGGGCATCGCGGCGAGCACCAGTTCGCCGTCCTCCCACCGCGGGCGGACGAACTCCCGGGTGTTCAGGCGCGTGCCGGGGCCGGGCGCGTCGGGTGTGCCGAGGACGCGGACCCGTTCGATCGCCGAGCGCTCCAGCACCTCCGCGACCGTCAGCGTGCCGGTCAGCCGGGCGGCGCCCGGAAAGAGCACCGCCCGCCCGGCCTCGTCCCAGACGCCGTCCGTCACCGTGCGGCCCTGGGCGGTGAGCCGGTCGCGCGCGGTGTCGAGCACCGCGCGGGACGAGGCCGCCAGGGACAGTGCCACCCGCCGCCGGCCGCCCTCCGACACCAGGTGGGTGCAGCCGAACGTGTCCCCGGGCAGGCCGAGCCCGGCGGCGAGGCCGCGCAGCAGGTGGTCGGCCGCGCGCAGCGTCGTCACGTCGGTGTCGATACGGAGGGCGTACGGCGGTGGGGTCATGAGGGCAGGACCCAGACCGGGTTGGAGTAGAACCACAGGTCCTTCCACGGGTCGGCGTCGCCGACGACGTCGATGGCCGGGCCCGCCGGGTCGACGGCCGCGCCCCGGGCGCCCACCGCGGAGCGGTTGCCGTCGGTGCCGCGCAGGCGGAGGTAGACGGGGCGGTCGACGCGGCCGAGGTCGTAGGTGAGGGTGACCGTGCCGGCGTTCTTGTTCACCTCGTAGGACTTGACGACCTTGGCGCTGGGCGCGGTGAAGGTGTCCTTGTCCTTGACCTCGCCGGTGACGTCGCCCTGGATGACGTCGACGCGGGCCAGGGTGGGCTGGAAGCCGGCCCAGTTGGGGCCGCCGGCCGTCGCCACGTCCACGCTGAGGGTGACCCGGGTGCCCTTCTTGACCTGGAGGGCGCCGCCGAGGGTGGCCCAGCGGCTGCCGCCGGAGACCCGGACGTCGAGGCCGGAGAGGAGCTGGCCGTGGTCGACCCAGACCCGGCCGGCCCGGATGCCGTCCATGACGGCCGCGTACGAGAAGTCCTCGGCGCCGACGTGGGTGCGGCTGTAGTAGCCGGGCCAGAAGTCGTTCTCGGTGATGTCGATCGAGCCGCCGTAGACCGGGTCGTCGTACCGGCCGTTGGCGTTGAAGTCGCCGCCGCCGCGGGCCGCGGTGTCGCCGTAGATCTGGTGGGAGTCGGAGTTGGCGGTGATCCACCAGGGCTTGCCCTCGGCGAGGAGGCTGTCCCAGAGGCCGCCGACGGTGGCGGTCATCCAGTCGAAGCCGCCCCAGGTGCGGTAGCTCTCCAGCGGGTAGGCGGCGAAGGAGTCGCTGCCGGGGCTGTTGTCGTAGATGCCGCGGGCGCCCCCCGGGCCGAGGGGCCCCGGCAGGCCGCCGGCCTGGTGGCCGGGGGCGCCCTCGAAGCCGACCGCGATGCGGTGGCTCGACGGGGTGGCGTCGCGCCAGGCGCGGATCTCGTGCGGGGAGTCGATGCCCTTGCGCGCCGGGTGGTTGGCGAGCATCAGGGCGTCCTTGACCTTGCGCCGCTTGACCTGGTCGGACAGGAAGGCGAGGCCCGAGATGGCGAGCGCCTCGTTGGCGGGCGAGGAGCCGGTGGCGGCCTTGACGGCACCGTCGTAACCGGTCTCGAACTGCTTGAGGACGGAGACCTCGTTCTTGCCCGGGTGGACGAAGACGGTGCCGTGCTCGGCGGCCGGGATGTTCCACTCCAGGCCCTGGAAGACGAGGGTGTCCTCGTACGCCGAACGCGCTTCCCTGATGTCCGGGTTGACCTTCTCCACACCGATCTTGGCGTGCGTGCCGCTGCCGTGGTCGGTGATGACCAGCCAATCCATGCCGTGCCGGGCGCCCTGGCGGACCTGGTCGATGACGCGGTACTTGCCGTCGCTGCTGTACTGCGTGTGGATGTGGTGGTCGCCGGCCAGCCAGAGGAAGCCCTTGCCCCGGCGGCTGCCGGAGTTCGACCCGGCGAACGCGGGCGCGGACGCCGCACCGGCCAGCACGCTGCTCGCGGCCAGACCGGCGCCGAGCAGGCCCGCCCGGCGCAGCAGCGTGCGGCGGGACTGCTGCTCGGGGCTGAGGGCCGCGTCGGGAACGGTCGTGTCGAACGCGGCCGGCAGCGGCGCCGTCTCGTGGTCGTGCGGGTGACCGTGGTCATGGTCGTGGTGGTGATGGCCGTGCCCGTGCGCGTGCCCGTGACCCATGTCGCTCCTCGTGGATGGCCGCCGTCTGGCGCGGCTGTGTGGCGGCCGGCCCGTGGGGGGAACGGGGGCCGCCCGAGGAGAATCGTCGGGGAAGGTGAATCTTGTACGACTTGGGGGTGAGCGCCGGACGTATCCGACACGGCCGCTGTCCGCGAGCCTGCTGTCCGCGAGCCCGCTGTCCGCGGACCTGCTGTCCGCGAGCCCGGTGTCACGGGCGGAGGTACCGGGCGGGCAGCAGGTCGCGGGCGGCGAGCGCGTCCCGTACGAGGCCCGCGTAGACGTCGGCCCCGTACGCGGAGGTGTGCGTGTTGTCGCGCTTGTCGTCGGTGAGGTAGAGCGCCTTGGAGCCCTCCACTCCCAGGGACTCCACCAGCGCCTTCGTCCGCGCGGTGAGGTCGATCAGCGGGACGCGCGCGTCGGTGGCGACCGAGCGGACGACGGCCGGGTGGTCGACGCCGAGGCCGTTGACGAGCAGGGCGGTGTCGTTGTCCAGGGTGCCGTCGGCGTTGAACCAGCGGCGCACGATCGGCGTGACCAGGACGGGCCGGCCGCCCTGGGCCCGCACGCCCCGCACCAGCGCTTGGAGGTTGGACCGGTAAGTATCGGCGTCCGTCGTCTTGTCGTTGTGGGCGAGCTGGACCAGCACCAGGTCGCCGGGGCGGATCAGCGGCCGCACGGTGCCCCACAGGCGCTGGTCGGCGAGGTAGCTGACCGTGCTCTCGCCGGAGTCGGCGTGATTGGCGACGGAGACCCCTCGGCGCAGGTACCGGGGCAGCCGCTGGCCCCAGCCGGTGTACGGGTCGACGGGCTGGTCGCAGACGGTGGAGTCGCCGATCAGCAGGATCTGCCGGGCGTGCCGGGCGGGGGTGACGCGGATGCCGGCGAGGGCGGGCGCGGCACCGCCGACGGCCAGGTCGAGACCCGGGGTGCCGTCGGCGCCGGTGGGCTCGCCCTCCGGGGTGCGCACATCGACGGTGAAGGACCGGACGACCCGCTCCCCCGACCCCGCGGCCGTCTCCGGCAGCAGGGCCCGCCGGGTCTCGCCGCCGATCGCGGTCCGGGAGGCCGCGTCGCCGCCGAGCACCACCCGTACGTCGTACGTGCCCGGGGGCACGTCGAAGTGGCAGGTGGCGGCGGTGCAGTCGGCCAGGCCCCAGGAGCGCTGCCGCTCATGGGGGTGGAGGGGCGCGGCCGGCGCGGGTACGGCCGTCCCCGCGCCGGCGACGAGAACGCCGGCCGCCGCCAGCGCGACGGACGCCACTCGTCGTCCCGTGCGGCTCAAGGGGCCCATGAGCATCAACTGTCCCCTCCTCACACCGTGTCCGCGACCGGGACCCCGAAGTCCGGGGTGCCGTCCCGCTTCCAGCCCAGCCGCTGCACGCGGGTGTGGCGGTTGGGGTCGTGCAACGGGTCGCCGTCGATCTCCTTGTACTGCCGGGCGTGGTAGACGAGCACGTCGGTGCGGCCGTCCTCGGCGACGGTGAAGCTGTTGTGGCCGGGGCCGTACTGCCCGGTGGTGTCGTCGCTGGTGAAGACGGGCGTGGGCGACTTGGACCAGGAGGCGGGGTCCATCAGGTCGGCGTCCGCGTCGGCGGTCAGCAGGCCCATGCAGTAGTTGGCGTCGGTGGCGGCGGCGGAGTACGTGAGGAAGACCCGCCCGTTGCGGACGATCACCGCCGGGCCCTCGTTGACCTTGTAACCGACGCACTCCCAGGCGTACTCGGGCGTGGAGAGCCGGATCTGCGGTCCGGTCAGGGTCCAGGGGCCGGCCATCCGGGACAGCCACAGGGCGGTGTTGTGGTCCATGCCGGGCTCGTACTGCGCCCAGGCGAGGTAGCGGCCGCCGCGGTGGGTGAAGGTGGTGGCGTCCAGGGAGAACGTCTCCCAGGCGGTCCTGAGCTGCCCCTTTTCCGTCCAGGTCCCCCGGAAGGGGTCCGGGTGGGCGTTCTCCAGCACCCAGATGCGGATGTCCCAGACGCGTTCGGCGGGCGCGGCGGCGAAGTAGACGTACCACTTGCCGTCGATGTGGTGCAGCTCCGGCGCCCAGATGTGCGCGCCCATGTCGCCGGTGGCGTGCTTGCGCCAGAGCACCGACTCGGCGGCGGTCGCGAGGCCGCCCAGGGTGCGCGAGCGGCGCAGGACGATCCGGTCGTACTCCGGGACGGTCGCCGTGAAGTAGGAGAAGCCGTCGGTGTGGCGCCGGATGTGCGGGTCGGCGCGGTTGCGGACGAGCGGGTTCGGATAGGGGCCGGCCGGCCGGGCCGGAGCCGCCTGGGCGGCGGTGCCGAGTACGACGGGGGCGGCGGTCAGGGCGCTTGCGGCGGCGGCGCCCTTCAGCAGCAGGCGGCGGCTGGGGGCGTCGGGTCGGTCGTCGGCGCGGCTCATGTGGGGAGACCCTCTCGATGAGGTGACGTTCGATATGACGAACAACATCTGACCTGACGAACGCCGACAAGGTATGAGGGCGCCGGGAGAAGGTCAACGGGTCGGGCGGCGTAGGTCCAATTCCCGTCCCTGATGGCCTGGTTGACGATCCGTCCCGCATTCACGCCACCGGGGCGGGTATCCGGTCGGTCGGTCGGCCATATGAGGCCGGGCCGGTACGGAGAAGGGGCGGGCATGGGAAGCGGTGAGCGATACGACGGCCATCCGAGTCGTCCGGGTCGTCCGAACCGTCCGAACCGTCCGAAGCGGCGTCGGCGGGACAGCCTGTGGGCCATCGCCCTGTTCGTACTGGCCGGCGGCATCGTAGCTCGCTTCGCCGTCGACGGACTCTCGGGGTGGCCGTCAGCCGTGTTCGGCGCCCTGGCGATGGCAGCGTGGGTTCCCTGGCTGGTCCAGCGCCTGCGCCGCAAGGAGGCGACCGCCTCGGGCACCGAACCGGAGGACGTACCCGGCATGGAACGGCAGATCCTCAAGGGCGAGGCCCCGCCCGAGGACCCGGCGCGACGACGGGAGATGGCGGCCCTGGTCGACTCCCGTCAGCGGCGGCTGCGGCGCAACCGCTGGTGGGCGTTCCCGATTCTGACCATCACCTCCTTCGGCACGGCCATCCTGTGGTTCACCGCCGGCTCGGTCACCGCGGGCGGCTGGATGCTGGCCTTCGCGGTCGTGTTCATGGCCTGGATGACCTGGTTCCACCTGCGCTTCGACCGCCGCCTGACGCAGATGCGACACCGGTTGCGGAACTGACGGCGACGCCAGAACCGGGTGACTTCGCCGATTTCGCACTGGCCGGAGCCACTTCTCCGCAACGTCGCGCCGCACGGCTCACCGCCAAGGACGTCCGCACCTTCCTCGACAGACTCCGCACCACCTGCCAGTGCAGATGAAGCCCGACAGTTCCTCGCTGCCGTCCGCTATGACCGACTGTTCGTGCTGTACGAACTCGCCCTCCGCACCGGACTCCGCAAGGGCGAACTCCTCGGCCTCCAGTGGGAAGACCTCGACCTCCAGAAGGGCACTGCCAGCATCCGACGTACCCTCCAGCGCACCCGTCTTCACCACACGGACGGGAGGGCCGATCGATCTCGCGAACCTCAATCGCAACTTCCGCGCCCTCCTCGACCGGGCAGGGCTCCGGCGCTTCCGCTTCCACGACCTACGACACTCCACCGCCACTCCCCTCCTGGAAACAAGGCGTCGAACTCGTCGTGATCAAGGAACTCCTCGGCCACACCCACATCGGCGTCACCGCCACCGTCTACGCCCACGTCCGACTCCGACTCCGACTCCAGCGCAACGCCATCGACCTCCTCGGCCGCGCCCTCCAGCACTCTGAAGACGCCATCAGCCAGCCCGACGATCGCAGCGAACCACCGCTCTGTGCAGCTCCCATCCGCTGACGTTGCCGTCAACTACTGCCGTCAGAAGCCCCCAGCACACACAAGCAGAGACTGCACCCTTCAGAAGAAGGTCTTGTCCCAATTTCCAGAAATCAGGGCTTGCATGGATTGCATAAAACCGTTCCCGACATACTGCATTCCGGCATCCCCAGCGAGAAACACGTCTCCATCGCTCGCGATCAATACCACTTCTTCGGAGGCGAACGCAGAACCAACGGGGACCAGAGGGCGCCCCACCCTCTGAGAATATATGCGAATATTACCGGGATAGAAAGAAAGGGCTTCTTCTGCGTCAATTTGCACACCCACTTCCATTTCGCGATAGATCCACGAAATGGAGAACTCTCGATACTCTTCGAGAAATCCGCGCAACTCTACCCCTACGTCATAGCCAGCCTCTTCGTAGCGCCTGGACACCTGATCGATAGAGGCTGCCCCCAGGTCTACTCGGGTTGCGCCAGGGAAGGCATCATGCAATCTCTGCCGCCGGGAAGTGCCGTTGAACCCGCTCATCCGGTGAGTACACTCCTGACCGCGCCCGGCACCCATACTTGACAGTTGGGGCACATCTTGAACTTCTTTCCTTTCTGGTTGAGGGTGATGATATCCAAGTCCTGCAACGACGCTCCATCATTTAGGGCGTTAGTGCACATTCGCGCTCCGGCGCACACGCCTGGCGGGCGACCGTTGGGAAGCTGGGATTCCCCAGGTAGCCGGGAGGTCACACCGGCGTGGTGCCCAGTGGCGGGTCCACTCTCGTCGTAGTAGGTCATTCCGGTGTTTCGGTCACGCCCTACGCTGAACGCGCCCGGCAGGATTTCACCTTCGGAAAGGCTGCCCTTGACCTCTTCGATCCGAGCTTTGCCAAGCTGGGTCAGCTCACTCTGAAGTTCAGCGTCGCCGCAATTGTGAACCAGAACCGAAGTGGCGCCCGCCAGCACATAGTACGTGTGCTACGCGACCCCCCTCTATCTGTATATTCGCAGATCAGCGGTGGTTTCGGGTTCCGCTAGTGTCCGTGGTTGTGCGGGGGAATCCGTGGTTGCTGCCGTCGCTACTGCCGTCAGGAGCGCGGGGCGCACGGTGGTGCTGCCGCTGGCACGGTGACGACGCAGGGGGACTTTACTGCCACGCTCCGGGCTCGGCACGGAGTATGGCTCGGACGGTCTGCTCATACAGCCCATGGCCGGTGGTGGCGCAGTGTTCGGCGATCCAGTGCGTCAACTCGTCCGGAGTGTGCAGGGCGCCGGATGTGGCACCGCAGTTGCTTTCCTCGCCGGTGACGCAGACCGCCGTGAAGGCCGGCAGAGCCAGGGGGTCGGGGACGGTGGTCACGTGGTACTCGCGGAATCGGTAGCGCCCTCGTGTGGCGCTGCGGGACTGTGCGTCGGTGTTCGCGGAGTCAGGCATCCTCGGTCACCTCTTCCGGGTCGGTGAGGCGCTGACCGCGCGAGTCGGCGACCCTGAGCGCGTCGGAGAGGGCTTCGGTCAGCCGGCGGGCCAGCCAGTGGTATTCGGTCGCCGACAAAGTCTTCGCGTCAGGGGCCATGACGTCTCGGGCGTATCCCAGCAGGTCCTCACCCATGCCCAGCTGTATGGCTTCGATGTTGTCGGCGAGGTTGGTGAGGTAGCCCTGGCCGTCGGTGCTCAGGTAACAGGGATTTCCGCCCTCGGTGGTCCACGGCAGCAGTCGCGGCCCCTGCGCCGTGATGCCTCCGGGCTCTTGTGTCGCTCGCTCGGCCATCCTGTTCCCTCTCCTCGACTCGCCTCGGGACTATTGATCATGGTTTCGCTGGTGTGAGCCTTTGGGAGTAGCCAGCGTGTCTGCCTTGCTGTCTGCCAAGCTGGTTGGGTGCGAGAGACGATCGGGGAACTGGTCAGGCGGCTGCGTCTGGCGCGAGGGTGGAGTCAGGGGCGGCTCGCCGAGGCGCTGGCTGAGGCTGCGCCTGGGCGTGTTCCTCCGACACGAAATGACGTGTCCCGCTGGGAGATCGGGAAGCGGTCCCCACGCGAGTGGCTGCCGTTCCTCGCGCGGGTGCTTCAGGTCCCGCGCGAGATGCTGGAAGCGGCGAAGGCTGCTGCGCCTGTCGAGTGCGCTGCGCACGTACGGTCCGTGGCCGACTTCCTGCCCGAGGGCGACCCGCTGTCCCCACTGACCGCCCGTTCGGGCCGTCGGATCGGGGCCGGGCAGGTGGCCGACCTGGCCCAGCGGGTCCACGGCCTGCGGCTGGCCGACGACGTGGTGTACGGCAAGGACCTGATCGGACCCGCCCTGCGCGAGCTGCGAGCGGCGGTAAAGCTCTACCGCGAGGGAGTGCATACCGAAGAGGTCGGCCGCGAACTGCTGCGGACTATTAGCGAGTTGGCACAGATCGCCGGGTGGGTCGCTTCCGACGCGGGAGAGCATGCCGAGGCGGAGCGTATCTACCGGCTCGGCATGAGTGCCGCACGGGCCGCCGGGGACGGCGTACTGTCCGGGAACGTTGCGGGCTCGCTGGCCTACCAGTGGAGCAACACCGGGCGGACTGCCGACGCGGTCGGGCTGGCCCGCGCCGCACTGGAGGACGCCGGTCTGGACGCCCCGCCGAAGGCTCGTGCGCTGTACCTGGACCGGGTGGCTTGGGCGCATACCCGTGCCGGGCAGGACCGACCGGCGATGGCCGCACTGGGAGAAGCGACCGAGGCCTTGGCCAAGGACTCGGCCGGCACCGAATCGCCGTCATACCTGTACTGGATGAACGCCGGGGAATTGCAGGTCATGGAGGCCCGCGTCTACACCGAGCTGAGACGCCCGCTGCGTGCCGTGCCGCTGCTGACGGACGTGCTCGAACGCTACGATGCCAGCCACTCCAGGGAGTTGGCTTTGTATCTCTCGTGGCTGGCCGTGGCCTACGCCGACGCCAACGAGCCCGAGGCAGCCGCCGAGACGACGAGCCGCATGCTCGCTCTTGGGCAGAGCGGCAGCGAACGCACGGCAGAGCGCACGCGGATCGTGCTGGACCGCCTGAGGGCCTTTCGAGATGTGCCCGAAGTCGCCGAGCTACTGGTGTCCTGACCGCCCTTGGTGCACCACGGCACGGAAGGGACCGCACACTGGCTGGCGCCGAGGCATCCAGCAAGAAGCCGGCCTGAGCGGGAGGGGTCCCTCGTCGGTCGGGCAGCTTCGCCGTGCCAGGGTTCCCCGGGGGCCGCCAAGGCTCACATCGTGACGCGTGCGCTCGGCCTTGGCGGGCCCCGGGGGTTCCTGGTACGCCTCCGGTGACCGGGCGGCGAGGAGCCCCTCCGGCGACCCACGACCCACACCACGACGATGCCGCACCCGCACACGGGCCCCCTGCCCCTCAGAGAGAGGGCCGGGGTCTGGGGCAGCGCCCCAGGTGGTTCGCTGTGCTGTCTGTTGCGCGCCCGGACCGGCGGGGCCGTCGCCAGCGGGGCGGTAGACAGGAGCGGGCGGCGGCCCCGCAGGGCCGGAGCGCACGCGGGCCGCGCCAGCGGACCGCCTTGACCAGGTAAAGAAACTCTGAACAGCTCAACCGGTACTGCGTGTCCTGCTACTCCGCCGGGTGTGGCCGGTTCAGCGTCGGCGTCTTTCTTCGTTCTAGTCGGTCGTGCAGGCGCTGGGCCTTGGCGGCGGCCTCCTCGGGCGTGTAGTTGCCACTGAGGCGCTTGCGCTGTTCCATGACTGCACGCATGGCGTCGCGGTGGGCGGTGGCAGCTTCCAATTCGGTGCTGGCCTTGGTGAACCTTTCCTCGGCAGCGACGAGTTCGGCGGCTATCTCTTCATCGGACTTGCCGCTGAGCCGTACCGCTTCCTCGTCCGCCTGGCGCTGGACGATGCTCTCGTCGAGCATCTCGTTGTAGCGGTTGAGGAGCTGATCGCGCGGGCTGAGTTCGCGGACGAAGACGCCTCGGCCCTGCACGGAGTAGATCAGCCCCTCCTCCTTCAGGACCCGCAGGGCGTTCTGCGCAGTGGAGTTGGCGATGCCGAACTGTTCTTGCATTTCGCGGGCGGACGGCAGCTTGGCACCGGATGCGAGCTGGCCGTCCTGGATCTGCTTGCGGAGCGTGTCCGCGGTCCGCACGTATGGGGGGCGGGGATCGTCAGCGGGGCTGGTGGCGGTCTGCCATCCGCGCCTCCAGCGCCAGGCGATCAACACCCTCGGCAACGCCCTCAGCCCCACCGGCAACGACCCCGACGACCCACCCGTCATAGCCGTCGTCCGCTGACGTTGCCGTCAGCGTTGCCGTCAAACCCGCAACGCCCCCTCTTCAGGTTGCGCAGGAAGGGGCGTCACGCGATCTCTCAGCTTGGTTCCCGATCGCGATTCACGGACCGTATTCGGCTCCGCGTTACCTACTCAGGAAATTCCGAATCTTGCCGCTTGGCCGCCTGGCTGCGAACAACGATTGGAGACCATTGAGAACGCCCCGCCGATTCCCCGGCGGGGCGTTCTCAATGGTTCTGTACTTAGCTTGACGGAATCGTCACGACCGTCACTTGTCCATCCATTAGGCATTCGATGAGCACCGAACCGCCAAGCGGATGGATCCAGAAGTGCGGCCCGGCGTCCAGGATGTCCCGCGCATGTCGCACAGCAACATCCGCAGGCATGGTCACCGCCGGCATCAGATAGTTGCCCCAGATGACGGCGATCCGCTCACCCCGCTGCACGTACGAGGAGAGCAGCTCCGCCGCCATCCTCGTCCAGTGCTCCTCATCGTCCCACCAGAGGCGGTCTTCGAACGGAGTGGACTCGAAGTCGATCACGTCGCCGGTAGCAGCCGGAAATCTGCTCAGCGTCGCTGCCGCCAGCGCGCGGTTCTCGGCGAGATCCAGCTTCATCACCTGTCGGCCGTCATCGTCACGGGGGTCATTCATGAAGTCCGGAAGGTATTCCGGATGACTCCCATAAGAACTACCGTCGGTCATACGTTCCGCCTCAACCACGTCGAAATACCCCCGCTCCCGCCAGGGAACCTTATCGCCCATTTTCGAACCGCCGCACCCTTCCCCGTCATCACATTGATGTGCGGGCCGATCCGGTCGTCGGTATCCAGGCGGAACGACCTGTATTCCCCACCGCTGGTCGCGGTGAACCCGGTATCCCTACCGAATGTGTCGACCGCAGACTCCATCGTCCCCTGCCGACGCTGCCACGAACCGGTATCGATGGGCCCCACGGTGTCCAGGGCCTGGTTTCTGGCCTGTTCGAACGAGTCCGCGTCCAGGACAACCTCGCTGCGGGGCTTCTCCGGGTCGCACCTACAAAGATCGGAGTGTCCGGGTTGCGATCCACCACAGTTGTGAACCAGGACCGGAGTGGCCCCCGCCAGCACATAGTACGTGTGCAGGTCACTGACCGTGAGGTTGTGGACCGTGGCCTGTTGGACCGTCCGGCGTTCGATCGCGGAGATCTGGACGTAGGTGCCGGCGCTGGTGCGCAGCCACTGGCCCGGCTTCAGGTCGGTGGCGTCGATCCAGTCGGACAGTTCGGGGACCCAGAAGGGGTGCCCGTCCGTGGCCGTGACCTCGGCGGTCTTGCCGTCGGCCGTGGTGATCTCGACCTTGACCAGGTGCTTGACGCCCGTGCCGTGGATCTCGGCGGTGACCGTCTCTACGGTCGTTTCGCCGGTTTCCGGGTCGGTGGCCAGGACCTTGTCGCCGTTCTTGACCTTCTCGATCGGCTTGGTGGTGCCGTCGGCCATGAGGACGGGGGTGCCGGGGACGAAGCTGTTGGCGACCGGGCAGCTCGCCCCGTCGTTGCCGGCGCCGCCGCTGTCACCGCCGCCTTCGCCCGACTTCTTGGCCGTCTTCGCCTGCCGCGGCTCCGGTGCCGCCTTCTTCGCCGCCGCCTTCTGGGTCTTCTGGACGGCGTTGCCGGTCTTCCGGGCGGCCGCCTTGGCCCTGCGGGTGGCCGCCTCCTTGGCCTTCTTCCGTAGCTGCGCGGCCTTCTCGGCGGCCTTGCGCTTGGCCTCCTTCGCCTTGCGGGCCAGTTCGCGGGCCTTCTTGGCCATCTCGATGATCTTCTTGGCCTTCTCCTTGGCCTTCATCCACGCGTTGACCGCGTCGGCGATGCGCTTGGCCGCCCTGAGGACCGAGGGGATCTTGCCCAGCTTCGCCCACGGGATCGCCTGGATGAACAGGCTGCCGCAGGCCCACAGGTCGCCCCGGGAGAAGCAGCCCACCACGTCGTTCCAGCCGACGAAGTCCTTCAGCGCGGCCCAGCCGACCGAGAGGATGATGTCCGCCAGGGACGTGTTCATCTGTCTCTTCGCCCAGGCCTCCGCCGAGGCCGAGGGGCCGCCGTACTCGCTCGTGCCGCCCTCCGACGCCAGGCCGGACGGGTCCGCGAAGGTGACCGGGTTGTTCTCGCAGTACACGTACCCGTTCATCTGGACCGGGTCGGCCAGGTCCAGGACCGGGTCCGGGGAGAGGAAGCGGCCCGTCTCCGGGTCGTACTCGCGGGCGCCCAGGTGGACCAGGCCGCTGCTCGCGTCGTCACCACCGCCGACGTAACTCCGGTGCGAGCGCCAGGTCGTCGACTCGGTGCGCTCCGCACCGAACGGGTCGGTCTTGGAGAAGCGGACCCTGTTGCCGGCCGCCAGCGACACGTTGGCGTACGCGGTGCCGTTCTGGTCGGTGATCTGCGCGGACAGGTCCGAGGCGCCGCTGCCCTGTGCGTAGCGCATCACCGTGGGTGCGCCGGCCTGGGAGTAGTAGCGCTCGGTGTAGGCGGGGCCGCCGGCCGCGTTGACGGAGATGGTCGACTCGCCGAGGTACAGGGTGCGTTCGGTGCCCGAGATCGCCATCAGGCGGGAGCCGTCGCCGCCGTAGAGGTACTTGGTCTCCTTGTCGGGCACCCACTGCTGGTTGGCGCCGGTGCCGCAGGTGTTGAGCTGGAGGTCGGTGCCGTCGGCCGAGTTGGAGGCCGGGACGTCCAGGCACTTGCCGGACGCGACGTGCTTCAGGGTTCCCGTCGAGGTCGCCGTCCACTGCTGGGCCGCCGTGCCCGTGCAGTCGGCGATGACGACCGGTGTGCCGACCGCGGTGGCGCCGTCCTTCGGGACCGCGCACTCGCCGAGGATCTTCAGGGCACCGGTCGACGGGTCCGCCGAGGACGCCGAGTCGATGCGGAGCTTCTGGGCCTTGGTGCCGTTGCAGGAGTAGAGCTGGAGCGGAGTTCCGGCGGTGGTCAGCGAACTGGACAGGTCCAGGCACTTGTCGGCCAGGCCCTTCCAGCCGCCGGAACCGTTCTCGCCGAAGCCGGTGATCTTCTCGACCTGACCGTCCCAGGTCCAGTCCAGGGCCTGCTCGGAGCCGTCGTAGGTGCGGGTGGTGGTGTTGCCCGCGTCGTCGTACGTGAGTGTCGTCGCCTTGGTCACCTGGGCGCCGGAGTCCGCCTTATAGGTGGCGGACGTGCCGGTCAGGGTGTGCGGCTGGGTGCCGTCCGCCTTGCCGTAGGCGTAATCGGTGGTGGCGTCCTTGGTGGTGTCCAGGCCCGGGTCGTGCTGGACGAGCTTCTTGCGGTTGCCGAGCGCGTCGTACTCGTAGGTCTGCCAGTAGCCGCTGTTCGCGGCGGTGACGTTGGTCGTGCCGTCCGAGTACTTCGGCGCGGCCGTGTCCTTGCCGGTGGCGTTGCACGCCGTCGGCGCCGTCCACGCCTCGGTCAACTGGCCCAGCGCGTCGTAGTCGAAGCACTGCAGGTCGGTCGTGGAGTTCGCCCGGTCCGCGATGGAGGTGACGTTGCCGGACGGGTCGTAGCCGTAGGAGCGGGAGTTGACGCGGTGGCCGGTGACGCCCGTGGTGTCGCTGGTCGACTCCCGGTCCACGATGGCCTGGGTCAGTTCGCCCGTCGCCTCGTCGAAGAGGTTGGTCGTCCAGACCCGGTCGGGGTTCTCACCGCTGACCGTGCGCAGGACCTGGCCGTACGGGGAGTAGGTGGTCTGCGCGGTGTACCAGTCCAGGCCCGAGGTGGAGACGGGCAGTCCGTCGTCGTTGTGGCGGACGACGAGTTTCTCGGCCGGCAGGGTGCCCACGGACGGCAGGTTGGTCGCCTCCAGGACGCCCATCTCCGAGTACTCGAAACCGTAGCGGTACGTGGGCTCCAGGCCGTAGGCCATGGCGACCGACTCGGGGATGCTGATCTCCCGGCCGGTCGGCTGGTAGTCGGCGGTGTAACCGGTCACCGAGGTGGTGTAGGCGAGGCCGTCGGTGTAGCGGGTCTGCGAGGTGGGCAGTCCGGCGCCGCCGATCAGCGTGTCGTAGACCGTCTTCGTCAGGAGGGTGCCGGTGGCCGAGGCATCGCGCTGTTCGACCGGGCGGGAGAGCTTGTCGTAGACCGTGTGGACGGAGGCGTTCTCGTTGGTGGTCAGCTCCGGACGGTCCAGGATGTCGTACCGGGTGGTGGTCGTGCCCGTGTCCGGGTCGACCGCCTCGGTCTCACGGCCCCGGGCGTCGTACTTCCAGCTCCAGACGTTGCCCTCGGAGTCCTCCGCCTCGACCTGGTCGCCGCGCTTGTCGTAGGTGTAGGTCGTCGAGCGGTGGGCGGCGCGCAGGGCGTCGGTGAAGGTGTCCACCCGGACCGTGCGGCCCAGGGCGTCCGACCAGGTGCGCTGTGCGGTCGCGCCCTCGGGGTTGATCACCGTGGAGTTGTCGAGGCCGTACTCGTAATGGGTGGCCTTCTTCGGGTCCTCCTCGCCGTCGAGGTACGGCGTCTCGGTGAGGGTGCGGCCCAGCCCGTCGTAGGAGTACAGGGTGGCGTTGGGCACCTGGTAGTCCGAGAGCAGCTCGAACAGGACGGTGGAGGGATCGCCGTTGTCGAAGTACGCGTTGTTGGTCCGGGAGACCGTGCCGTTGGCGCTGTAGAGGATGTCGGTGATCAGGCGCCCGCCGCCGACCGCCGGATCCTGCTTCTGGCGTTCGCGGCCGAGGCCGTCGTAGATGACGGTGGAGACGTCGTAGTCGCCGTCGCCGGTGAGGGACTCGGTGGTCACCGAGACCGGCTGGCCGATGGTGGTGTCGTACGTGAACCTCGCGGACGGGGACTTGGACGTGGCGCGTGAGGGGGCCCACACCTGGGTGGCGCGGCCGAGGGCGTCGTACGCGTAGGTGGTGGTCCGGCCGTTGATGTCGGCCTCGGTCAGGGAGACCCCGCGACCCGGCTCGACCTCGGTGGTCTCCGTCTGGGCCAGCGCGTTGGTGGTCCTGATCTCGTAGACCTGGCCGTGGGACGGGACGTAGGCCGTGGTGTCCTTGTTCTTCGCGTCGTTCTCCGCGATCGCCAGGGCGTCACGGGTGGAGGTGGTGCGGCCGTAACCGTCGTAGGTGACTTCGCCGTCCGCCACCCAGCCGCCGCCGGTGCCGGTGATGGCCCAGGTGGTGGTGGCGTTGCCGGTGGTCGGGGCGTCGCCGTACGCCCCGCCGTCGTAGGCGACGCGGGAGCCGTCGATCCAGTCGGCGGCGGTCGCCGTGGGCGCTTGGTCGCAGTTGCCGGCGGTGGTCAGGGTCTGCTTGGCCAGGCCGATGAGGTGCTTGGAGGTGTTGTGCACGTAGGACATGACCGTGCAGGTGTCGTCGTCCCCGTGGTCGGTCGCGGCCTCCGCGGACCAGTCGTTGTACTCGGTGACCTTGACGGGCAGGCCGTAGGTGTCCTCGTAATCGGTGACCGTGCGCAGGACGCGGGTCTTGCGCTTGTCGTCGCCGGTGCCGGAGGACTGGGTGTAGGTGAGCGACTCGGGGCTCTCGATGCGCCAGGCCCTGAGGTCCGGGATGCCGCCGGCGCGGCTGCGGGAGGCGAGCAGTACGGCCTCCGGCTTGTCGACGGTCCGGGTGAGCCAGGTGCCGGCGGTGGCCGAGGCGTAGGTGAGGCTTTCGGCGACGCGGCCGGCGAAGGGCTCCTCGTCCACCGCGATGACGGCTTCCTTGACGTCCCTGACGGTGACCGAGCGGGTGCCGCCGCCGGGGAGCGGGTCGCCGTCCATGCCCCGGAAATAGCGGGTCTCGGTCATGCCGCGCTCGGTGGACATCAGCTCGGTGCCGCTGTCGTCGCCCGTGTCGGTGCGCACCCGGGCGAAGCCGCGCCACTGGTCGTAGGTGCGGGTCTTCTTCTTCGAGAACTCGGCCTGGTTCAGCGCCCAGGCGCCGCCGTCGAGATACTCGTAGGTGGTGGTGACGGGGTCGACGCCGGTGAGGGCGGGAAGCTCCTGGACGGACTCGACGACGTACTTGTGGAACCAGTCGATGGTCTCGACGTCAGGGTCGGCGTTCCAGTACACCGGGAAGCACAGGCCGGTGTTGTCCTCCGGCTTCGGGAAGCCGCTGCCGGTCTTGCAGGCGCCGGTGGGTGCCTTGTAGGTGACGGCGGTCTCGCCGCCGTACTCGCTGACGACCCGGGCGACGCGCAGCCGGTCGAAGGCCGGGTTGGGGTCCTTCGTGCCTTCCTTGACCCGGTTGGGCATGGGCTGGCTGTTGGCGAGGAACTGCACCGGGTTGAGCGCGATGGCCTCGGAGTCCGTGCCATAACCGGTGCGGGTGATGGACTCCAGCCACAGGGCGGTGCCCTCGTCGGTGAGGTCGGCGGGGAGGGACTGCTGGAGGGTCCAGCTATCCACCTTGGACAGGGCGGTGGAGCCCTGTGCGCGTTGGGTCCAGGTGGTCACCTGGGCGAGGCGCTTGCGTGACCAGAAGGTGGGGACGGGGACGTAGCACTCCTTGCCGCCGGCGCAGTACAGGTCGGCCGGGGTGTCGTACCAGATGCGGTTCTTGGCGAAGTCGCCGGCGGCGAAGTTGTCGTTCTCGTCGCCCTGCGAGGTGCAGGCGATCTCGCCTTCCTTGAAGCATCGCTCGTCGACGCCGAAGGTGACCCGGGAGATGGGGTCCGCGTACGGTTCGTCGGCCTTCAGGCCGTAGTCGATGCGCTTGAGGTAGCCGCCGCGGTCGTAGGAGACGGGTGTCTTGAACTTCTCGTTCTTCGCGTAGTGGTTGGTCTCTCTCGCCCACCACAGGCTCATGGCGTTGCCGTCGGTGTCGACGACGAAGTCGAGGTTCCAGCGCCAGGCCTGGTCGCAGAAGGAGCCCGCGAAGTCGCCCGCCTTGTAGCAGGGCTCGCCGGACTGGTTGCCGGCGACCGGCGCGGTCAGGACCGAGTTGGTCACCGGGTCGCCGCTCGCCGGGTCGTCGTCCAGCTTGTGTTTGCCGAAGTAGTACTGGGTGCCGTCCCGGGTGGTGACCCGCCAGTACTCGCCGTCGGCGTCACCGTTGTCGAGGCCGGTGTCCTTGAGGAGTTCGACGCGAGAGCCGTCGCCGCTAGCGGTGACCCACCGGTCGCCGTAGGGGTCGGCGTTGTCGGGCAGGACGAGTTCGGTGGTCGTGCCGCCGAGGGTGAGGGTGGCGTTGTAGGAGCCGAAGCAGAGGTCGCTGGTCTTCTTGGTGTTGTTGCCGTTGGTCCGGTCGTCGCGGCAGGAGGTGTACGTGCGGGTGATGGAGCCCGCGTTGTACTCCCAGCCGTCGCCGATCCAGGAGGGCTGGTTGTTGGAGGCGGACGTACGACCGTCCACGACCTGGGAGTTGTAGCCGAAGGAGACCGACGGGGACGGGCCGCCGGGGACGCTGGGGGCCTGGAGGGTGTACGAGTAGGTGAAGCCGCCGGAGCTGCCGCCGGCCGACCAGGAACCGGCGCTGACCAGCGGGGTCGCGCCGAAGTCACCCTTGGAGCCGGAGCCGGAGTCGGTGGCCAGCAGGACGGAGGAGCCGGAGCCGTCGGCGGTCGCGGCGGCGAGGGAGGCCAGCCGGGTGCCGCCGCCCGCCTGCCGGGTCCGGTACACACCGTCGGTGACAGTGCCCTCGGCGGTGGCGGAAGCGGTCTCAGGGGAGGCGGTCTCGGACGAGGCGGTCTCGGACGAGGCGGTCTCGGACGAGGCGGTCTCCGCGGACGTGCCGCCCGCGGCCAGCGCCTCGGTGGCCACGGTCGCCTCGATGCGCCGTTCGTACACCGGGTTGCCGTCGGCGTCCGTGCCGGTCTGCTTCACCACGTTGTCGGTGGTGACCTCGGACGGCTCCGAGCAGCCCTCGGTGTCCGGGGTGGTCAGGAAGCACGCCGGGTACTGCACGAACGACAGCCGGTCCGCCCAGTTGGCGCCGTACAGCTCGGAGAAGTCGCTGTAGTCCAGGGCGATCACCGCGTCGCCGGTGGACTCGGCGGGCGGGGTGACCGTCAGGGCCACGCCCTCGATGGCGGTGGCGGCCAGTTCGTTCTGGCCGGCGAGGGAGACCTGCCACTCGCCCTCCAGGGCGGCGGCCTGGGCCTCGGTGGCGGTCGTGGGAGCGCCGACCTCGACCGGCAGGGCGGTGTCGTTCTGGGTGAGCGGAACCATGTCGCCGGGTGCGAGGCCGGTCAGGTCCTTGACCACCGTGCCACCGGCGGGGGCGGTGACCTTGCTCGGGTCGTACTCCGCCGGTTGTTCCGCTTCGGCCGTGGTGAGTTCGGCGAGCGCGCCGCCGTTCTCACCCTTGGCCTCGGCCGCGTCGGGGAGGTCGACCAGTTCGACTCCGCTGCGGTCGTCATCCGGCGGCAGCGCGTAGGCGGCGGGCAGGATGCCCACCGTCAGCGCCACCACGAGCGAGCCGACCACGCCGGCGCGTATCCGCGCTCGTCTGCGGCGCTCGGCGCGCGTCGCCACACGCTCCTGCCTGCCGCTCCACGACAGCGATCTCCACACAGCCGCAGCCCCCGTGCACACAGTTCGGTCCCTTGATGATCACGAACTCTCAGGCACACCTTCACGAAAAGTCAACAAGCCCCAAAGAGCTGGTGATCTAGGTCACGAGGGCAATATCCACGCCATGCGGTAAATGCGGTGCAGGCGATTCAAGAGGTGGAGAACCGGGCCAAACGGAGGGTAATCGTCCGCTGACGATGGGTTGAATGCACCTGTTTGACCTTCCTGCCCGGAGCGCTCACTTGCTGGTCAGAGCCGTCTGGGCGGCTCCGGCCCAGGAAGAGGCGCGCCACAGGTGGAGGGAGGGGTGTGGCGCAATGCCGTCGCATCGGTCATGCTCTGTGCTCGTTTCCCGAATGCCGCCGATAACCACGGCCGGGGCACAAAGGGGACTCGCAGAATTCCGGAACTCCGGAATTCCAGGGGGAGGGAACGCAGCACCATGGAACGTCGTCGCTTCGGCCTGCCCGCGTCCCGGCGCGGACGGGCGGGGGTGGGTGCTCTGGTCGTCGGCGCGCTCGGCGTCGGACTGCTCACCGTCCCGCTCCTCGACGGTCCCGGCGCCACCGACCCGGCGACCGGCACGAAGCAGGCCGACGCCCGGCCGCTGACCGAGGAGAGCGCGCAGGAGAGGGCGGTCGCCACGGGCGAGCGGGTCGAGGTGACCGCCCTGCGGGACGAGATGTCCGAGACCTACGCTCGCCCGGACGGCAGCTTCGAACTGGTCGCTCATGGCGCACCGGTGCGGGCCGAGGTGGACGGGGACTGGAAGCCCGTCGACACCGAGCTGACCAAGGTGGCCGGGGGCGGGTGGGCGCCGAAGGCGGCCGCCGACCCCGTGGTCTTCTCAGGCGGCGGGCGCGGTGGCACACGGTCCGGTCGCACGGCCGGTGACACCCGCTCCGGTCGCACGGCCGGTGACACCGGCGTCCGCCCCGCGGTCTTCACCACCAACGGTGACACCACCACCCTGCGAGCCGCCGACGCCACCGAGGGCTACACCGATCTGGCCACCCTCGTCAGCGACGGGCACGAGGTCACGCTGAGCTGGCCGGGCGCGGTGCCCGAGCCGGTGATCAGCGGAGCCGCCGCGCTCTACCGGAACATCCTCGACGGTGTCGATCTGATGCTGACCGCACAGGCCAGTGGCTTCAGCCATGTCGTGATCGTGCACAGCGCCGAGGCCACCGCCGATCCCGCGCTGGCCGAGTTGTCGTACGGGCTGTCCTCGCCCGACCTGACCTTCCATCTGGACCCGATCACCAAGGTCGTCAGTGCCAAGGACCGGGCGGGCGCGGAGTTCGTGTACTCCCCCACGCCCTACCTGTGGGACTCGGCGGGCCGTACCGCCACCACCGAGGGTGACGACCCCGAGCCGACCCAGGGCCCCGAGCCGGCGGAGAGCCCCGAGCCGTCGCACCCGGAGGAGCCCGGCGCGCCGGTGGACGAGGAGACGGCCGTTCCCGAGGACGGGATGGACACCGACGCACCGGGAGAGGAGTCCCCCGACACCGTCCCGCAGGCCGCGTACCGCGCCGTCGGCCCCCTCTCGCCCACGGACGAGGAGGTCTTCGCGCTGCCCGGCCTCGCCGGCCCCGACCCCGGCACCCACATGGCCGTCGCCGACGCCGGACTGACCGATCCCGGAGCCACCTCGACCGGCCTCTCCCTGGTCCCGGACACCGAACTGCTCACTGCCGAGGACACCGTCTACCCGGTCTTCGTCGACCCCACAATCCACGGCAAGACGAAGAACTGGACCACGGCGTACAAGAAGTACCCCAGTTCCAGTTTCTACGACGGTGCCAACTACAACACCGGTACCACCGAGGCCCGTGTCGGTTTCGAGTCCACCACCTGGGGCCTGTCCCGCTCCTTCTTCCGCCTGGGCTGGACCACCAGCTTCAAGGGCGCGACCGTGACCTCGGCCATCCTCAAGCTGCGCGAGACGTACGCCTGGTCGTGCTCGGCACGCGAGACGCAGGTGTGGGTCACCGGCGGTATCTCCTCGAAGACGACGTGGAACAACCAGCCGGACTGGAAGTCGGAGATCGGCACCAAGTCCTTCGCGCACGGCTACAACTCCTCCTGCCCGGACTCCTACGTGGAGTACAGCGCCAAGTCGGCCGCCCAGGACGTCGCCGACAGCGGGGCGAAGTCGATGACCATCGGCCTGCGCGCCAGCACCGAGGACTCCGCCTACTCGTGGAAGAAGTTCCGGGCGGAGAGCGACAGCGCGCCCCTCCTGACCGTCATCTACAACCGCAAGCCGAAGACGCCGACTTCGCTGGCCCAGGCGCCGGGCGGCGGCTGTGACCGCACCACGCCGTACACCCACGTAGGCAAGCGCGACATCGTGCTGTCGGCCACCGCCTCCGACCCCGACGACACCTCCACCCAGCAGGACCTGGATCACCTGGACTTCGAGCTGTGGCGCACCGGCTACGGCGACGACAAGATCCTCGACAAGAACGTCAAGGTGAGCAGCGCCGGCAAGGCGTCGGCCACGGTCTCCAAGTCGGCGCTGGTCAACGGTTACCAGTACTCGTGGCGGGTCCGCGCCCTCGACTCCGACACGGCGTCCGCGTACGCTCCCACGGCCGACCCGAAGGTCTGCCGGTTCGTCTTCGACAGCAGCAAGCCCAACGAACCGCTGGTGACCTCCACCGACTTCCCGGCGGCCGACGAGGACGGCTCGGTCTGGTCGAAGGTGAAGTTCGGCACGGCCGGCGAGTTCACCTTCGCGCCCGACGAGGACAAGGACATCACCGAGTTCGAGTGGTCGTTCAACTCCACGTCGTTCAAGGACAGCGAGTCGGTCGCCCCGGGGGACTCGTACTCCCCACCCCTGTCGCCGGTCACCGCCGGCCCCAACGTCCTGTACGTACGAGCCGTGGACAGCGCGGGCAACCGGTCGCTGGGCACGAAGTACCTGTTCTACGTCACCCCCCGCGACAGCACCGACAAGCCCGGTGACACCACCGGTGACGGCATCCCGGACCTGTACGCGATCAGCTCCGGCGGCAACCTGCTGATGTACCCGTCCACCAGGGCCGGTGACCTGCACACCGGCCTGGAGGCCGGCCAGGACGACGGTGTCGGCCTGCTCTCCGACCCGGACGGCGACGGCGAGGACCACATGCCGGGTTACTGGAAGGACGCCGAGGGCAGGCCCGCCCTGATCGCGCACGGCGGCGACGCCCTCGCCGCCGACGGCGTGGGTGACCTGTTCGCCCGGATGCCCGACGGTGAGCTGTATGTGTATCCGGGAGACGGATACGGCGGTGTGGACGTCTCGGGGCGCAGCACCGTGCGGCTCCCCGCCGGCGCACCCGACCCGGCGCTGTTCGACCAGATCGTCGTGGGCGACTACGACGCCGACGGCCGCGCCGACCTGTTCGCCACCGGGACGAGCGGCGAACTGTGGGCCTTCGAGGGCTACACCGGCGCGTCCTTCCTGACGATGACCAAGATCGCCTCGTCGGCGTGGCTGCAGCGGGACCTGGTCTCGGTGGGCGACCACGACAAGGACGGCGCCCCGGACCTGCTGTGGCGTTCGGGTGACTCCAGCCGCCTCTACCTGCGGTTCGGTGTCGCGGACAGCGCGGGCGGCTCCACCATCGCCTCGCTGGCCACCGCCGCCGCCTCCAGGACGGGCGCCGACGAGGTCTACGCCGAGGGCTGGTCGACGGCGGTCGTGCCCGTCACGCATCTGCGGGGCACCCCGGACGTGAGCGGGGACGGCATCCCCGACATCTGGGCCCTGAGCAGCACCGGTGACGTCTACTTCCACAAGGGCGGGGCGAAGACGATCGGCGCCGGGGTGGCCGTGATCACCCGCACCAGTGAGTGGGCGACGACGAAGCTGGCGTTCGGATAGGGCCGTCCCCGTACGGCCGGGCCGGGACCCGTCCCGGCCCGGCCGTCGGATGGGCGGTAATCAGGCAAGTGAAGGGGTGGGCATGAGGTGGACGCGTGGTTGCGTGACGCTGTTCCTGTGCGCGTCGCTGTCGGCGTGCACCGCGGTGAGCGGCGGTGGTGGCGGCGCCAGCCCGCTGAGGCCGACCGTTCGGCCGGGCACCACGGCAAGCGGCACTGACCTCGGCGGCGCGGCACTGGCGGCCCGGGACGTGGACGGCCTCACGGTGTCCGAAGCGGACGGCCGACCGGAGGTACGGGTCGCTCTGCCCGCCTGCGCGCCGCTGGCGTACGCCTTGTCCGGCGAGGCGGTCGGTGACCCGACGGCCACGGTCGAACACCGCCTGTCGGGCGACGGCGCCACGGTCACCGCGATCCTCGCCGAGTATCCGTCCGGTCGGGCTCCCACGGCGATGGACGCGCTCGGCACCGCCCTCGACGAGTGTGCGGACGGTTTCACCACCACGGTCGACGGTGAGGAGCACAAGGTCGGTGACGTCGTACCGCAGCTCGTTCCGGAAGGCGTGGAGCAGGCCATGGGATGGCAGGCCACCGTGAACAGGGCGGGCAGGTCGGTGCCGGTGAAGACGGTCGTCCTGCGGGTGGGGGACACGGTGGCGTATCTCAGCGGAACGCCCGCGTTGCCCGCCGCCGTCCTCCAGGCGCAGATGACCAAGCTTTCCTGACCAGTGGGTGGGCGACGACGACGCGGCCGGCGTCCCGGAGGGCCGCGCAGGGTGTCCGGGGTGGAAATGGTCGCTTCACGGTCACCGCGGCGTGAACGGGGCCATCTCGTCTCCGCCGGGGTGGACCACCCCGTACGTGCTCTCCGGGACCTCGTTCCAGACGCCGGGGAGGTCGCCGAGGGGTTCGGAGACGATGAGGCGGGTGTCGTCGGAGGCTTCGCGGAGGAAGTCCAGGTCGGGGTGGAGGGAGCGCAGGGTTTCCACGCGGGTGCTGTAGAAGAGCGAACGGGACGCCTTCTGGCTGGAGTAGCGGAACGCCCACAGGCTCTGCCCGTCGGTCACCGCGACCGTCATCTGCAGCGGGAACTCGATGCCGTGCTCGTGGCCGACCCGTTCCACCAGGCCCGCCATCCGCGCGACCGCGCCCGGCGGGTCCTGTTCCAGGCCGAAGGTGAGCGCCAGGTAGAACATCACCTCGGAGTCGGTCGAGCCCTCGATGTCGAGGAAGAGACTCGGCGCCACCGCCGTGACGAGGTCGCGCCGGATGCGGTGGAAGTCCGTGACGGCGCCGTTGTGCATCCACATCCAGCGGCCGTGCCGGAACGGGTGGCAGTTGGTCTGCTGCACCGCCGAGCCGGTCGAGGCCCTGATGTGGGCGAAGAAGAGGTGCGAGCGGACGTGCCCGGCGATCTCCCGGAGGTTGCGGTTGCTCCAGGCCGGCCCGATCTCCCGGACGATCGCCGGGCTCTCCCTCGCCGACCCGTACCAGCCGACGCCGAAGCCGTCACCGTTGGTCGTCTCGACGCCCAGTTTTGCGTGCAGGCTCTGGTCGATCAGCGAGTGCGTCGGCTTGTAGATCATGTTTTCGAGCAGGATCGGCGAGCCCGAATAGGCGAGCCACCGGCACATCGTCCACCGCCTTGTCGATCTCGCGGTCCGTGCCGTTCTCGCGGTCCGCGTCGATCTTCTGTGTCTTCCCTTCCAGCATCGCAGCACTCCCCCGCGCCGCGCGCGCGGCGACTACCGTCGAGGACATGCCCCGCGATACCGACCCCGGCCCAGGTCCCGGCCCAGGTCCCGACCCCGGCCCAGGTCTCGGCCCAGGTCCAGGTCCCGGCCCCGGTCCAGGCCCTAGTCCCCACCCCGCCCTCACGCTCGCCCACGCCCTCGGCTCATCCGCCGCCACCCTCGTTCTCGACGGTGGTCTCTCCCAGCAGCTCGGCGCCGCCGGGCACGACCTGAGCGGCGCGCTCTGGTCGGCGCGGCTGCTCGCCGAGCGGCCCGAGGCGGTCGTCGAGGCGCATCTGGCGTACTTCGAGGCGGGCGCGGACGTGGCGATCACCGCGAGCTACCAGGCCACGTTCGAGGGGTTCGCGGCGTGCGGTGTCGACCGGGACACGGCGGCCCGCCTCATGGCGCTCAGCGTCGAGCTGGCCCGGGAGGCGGCCCGCCGGGCACGCACCACCCGCCCCTTGTGGGTGGCGGCGTCGGCCGGCCCGTACGGCGCGATGCTCGCGGACGGCTCCGAGTACCGGGGCCGGTACGGCCGCACCGTCGCCGAGCTGGAACGCTTCCACCGCCCCCGCCTGGAGGTCCTGGCCGCCGCCCGCCCCGACGTGCTCGCCCTGGAGACGGTCCCCGACGCCGACGAGGCGGTGGCCCTGCTGCGGGCGGTGCGCGGTCTCGGCGTACCGGCCTGGCTGTCGTACTCGATCGACGGGGCCCGCACCCGGGCCGGGCAGCCGCTGGAGGAGGCGTTCGCGCTCGCCGCCGACGCGGACGAGATCCTCGCGGTCGGCGTCAACTGCTCCGCCCCCGCCGACGTGGACCACGCGGTCGCCGTCGCGGCCCGGGTGACGGGCAAGCCGGTCGTCGCCTACCCCAACAGCGGCGAGACCTGGGACGCGGGCGCCCGCCGCTGGACCGGCCACGCCGGCTTCTCCGCCGCGCGGGTACGGGACTGGCGGCAGGCCGGGGCCCGGCTGATCGGCGGCTGCTGCCGGGTGGGGCCGGACGCGGTCGCCGGGGCCGCACGGGCGCTGCGGGGCCAGGGCTGACCTGCACCGTCAGGGCCTCAGGTGCGCAGCCTCGTGGTGGTGCGGGTCACGGGCGGGTTCATCGCGGCACCAGCAGGCGCGCCCGGCGCAGCGCGGTGATCAGGGACCGCACGTCGGCGAGGGCTCGCCCGGCGGCGTCGGGTGTGCGCTCGCCCAGTTGCCGCGCGGTCTCCTCGGGGGAGCGGCCGGCGAGGAGCAGGCGCAGCGCCGTGGCGCCGGTGCCGTTGAGGTGCCAGTAGCGGCCCGCCCGTTGGTCGAGCAGCACCAGGCCGTCCTCCACGTCGGTGAGGGTGATGTCGGGGGTCAGGGTGATGGCCATGGTGTTCCTCCTGCCGGAAGCCTGGGGCCTCGCGGCTCCGGGACTCCGGGGCGAGGAGGGTATGCGGACCCTCCGCGGTCCCCGTCGACACGGTCGACACGGTCGACACGGCCGAACCTAGACGGCCCGCTGTCCCGGGTACGTGGTGTACCCGTCTCATCCGCGTCCCGGATCGGGCCGGATCCGGCCCGATCCGGCTCACTCCCCCAGGTGGCTCGCGAGCAGTAAGGGTCCGCCACCGCCGGGAACCAGGTGGATCGCCGAGTCCGGCAGGTCCTTGGTGAAGACGCGTGCTCCCGTCGGCAGAACACCAACTGGGTCGACATGGAAGGCAACCTCACCGACCACACAACGGAGAACGTGTCCGCGCACGCGGCGGCCGGTTTCTGATCACCGGCCCCCTTCAGCCGTCCTGTCTTCCGCCGGCCTGCCTGCCGCCAGTCGTCCCGCACGACCGGCGGAAGGGCTGTTGCGGGAAGTGCACCTGCCACTCCTGCCGGTCGAGGGGACCGTCGAGTGCGCAGACGCGGCGGATGACGGCGGCGACGTCGTTGGACCAGAACCGGAGAGTCGCGTCCTGGCCCGCGGTGGCCAGGGTCCGGCCGTCGGGGCTGAACTCCACGTCGAGGACGGGCCCGGCGTGGCCGTTCAACGCGGTGAGCGGTAGCGGCCGGCCGGGGCGGGTGACGTCCCACAACTGTGCCGTGCGGTCGTCGCTGGTGGTGGCCAGGGTCCGGCCGTCCGGCGCGAAGGCGGTGCCGCGCGACGCCTCCCGGTGACCGATCATGACGCTCAGCGGTGCGGTGGATTCCCGCACCGGCGTCTTCGGCCTGTTCCTCGGGACGTGCCACAGACGGACTTTCCGGTCGTCGTCCGTGGTCGCCACGAGCCGTTTGTCGGGGGCGAGTTCCACGCCGTTGACCTGGTTGGGATGGAGCAGATCGGCGATGAGCACGGGGTGCCGGCGATTGGAGAGGTCCCACAGGCGGGCGCGGTAGTCGCCGCCCGCGGTGGCCAGCAGTCGGCCGTCCTGGCTCAGGGACACGGAGTTGACGCGGTCGCTGTGCTCGTTCACGTCCGCCAGGTGGGCGGGGGCCGCGGGGCGGCTGATGTCCCAGAGCTGGGCGGTGTGATCCTCTCCGCCGGTGACCAACAGGCTCTTGTCGCCGCTCATGGCCACCGCGTAGAGCGCGTCCGTGTGGCGGGTGAGGGTGCTGAGCAGGGTGGGGCGGTGGGGTTCCGTCACGTCCCACAGGCGGGTCCGGTGGTCCTGGCCGGCGGTGGCGAGGAGGCGGCCGTCCGGGCTGACCGCCACCGCGTTGACGGCTCGCTCGTGCGCGAGGGTGGCCAGCGGGGTGAAGTGGTGGGTGTCCGAGCGCCTCCACAGCCGCGCGCCCGACTTCTGGTCGGCGGTGACCAGCAGCCGGCCGTTCTGGGCGTAGGCCATCGAGGTGGTCGGCGCGGGTGCGAGGGCGGCCGGCGGGGGGAGATGCCAGAGCAGCAGCCGGCCCTCGTCGTCCCCGGTGACGAGGACGTCTCCCGGGCCGAAGGCCGCAGCGCGTACCGGGTTGGGCTGCGGCAGGGCCATCAGCTCCCGGCCGTGGGTGAGGTCCCACAGCCGGGCGGTCTGGTCGTCGCCGCCGGTGACGAGCTGCCGTCCGTCGGACCGGAACGCCACGCTGTGGATCAGGCCCTTGTGTCCCCGCAGAATCTTCGGCCGCCCGGGGTGCCGGGGGTCGGTGACCGGGGTGAGATGGACGGTCCGGTCGAAGCTGACGCTGGCCAGGGTCCGGCCGTCCGGCGCGAAGGACACCGCGCGTACCTGGGCGGTGTGGCTGCGCAGGGTCGACAGGTGTACGGGCTTCGAGCCGCGGCTCGTGCGCCACAGCCGTACGGTGTGGTCGTCGCCTGCGGTGGCGAGGGTACGGCCGTCGGGGCTGAAGGCGACACCGTTGAGCGGCCCCTCATGACGGGCTTCGGACGCTTCGGCGGCATCGGGGGCTTCCGGAACGAGGACCGGCCGGTCCCGGCGGCTGAGGTCCCAGACGCGCACGCCTCCTTGCTCGGTGACCGCGGCCAGGGTCCTGGTGTCGGGACTGAGGGCGAGCGCCGAGACCGCGCCGCCCGCCGGGAGTGAGATCAGCTTGCGGGGCGGCGTTCTCGACAGGGCCCACAGGGTCACCGCCGCATCGGCGCCCCCGGCGGCCAGGAGCCGCCCGTCCGAGGTGATCGCCACGCCGGTGAGAGCGTCCCGGCCGGTCACGGAGGCGATCGCGGCCGGCCGGGTGGGACGGCGTACGTCGGTGAGCCTGACCAGGCCGTCCGCCGCCGCCGTGGCCAGCGTGGAACCGTGGAAGAGGGCCTGGCGCACGGTGCGCCGGTGGCGTGGGAGCGGTGTGGAGTAGACGCTGCCCGAGGAGGCCAGCAGTGCGCCGCGGGTCTGCGGGGTGCGGGCCACCCGATAGGCGGCGAGGCTCAGCCGCATGGCGAGCGAGGGGTCGACCTGGCGGAGCCGTTCGGCGTCGTCGACCGCCACCTGTGCCGCCGAACGGTCGCGTTCGGCCAGGGCGTCGGTTCGCTGCCAGAGCGCGTATCCCGTGGCTCCGGCCGTCAGCAGCACCAGAGCGGAGAGCAGGGCGACCAGTTGCCGCAGGCGGCGGGTACGGCGGCGGCGAGCGGCCGCCTCGTGCCGCTCGTGGCGTACCCCGGCGTCCAGGAAACGACGTTCGGGTGAGTCGGGAGCGACCAGGCGGCCGTCGAGCCAGTCCACCGTCACGGCCAACTGGGTGCCCCGGTAGAGCAGCGCCGGATCGTGCCCGCTCGTCTCCCAGCCCTCCGCCGCCTCGACCAGCCGCTGGTGATGGCGCAGGCCCGCCCGGTCGGCGTCGATCCAGCCGCGCAGTCTGGGCCACGCGTACAGCAGCGCTTCGTGGGTGATCTCCGCGCAGTCCGCGTCCATGGTCAGCAGCCGCGCGTCGGCGAACGCGCGCAGCACCTGTTCCGCCGCCCCCGGCTCGGGACCGGATCCGGGTGGCAACGGCAGCAGGCGGCTGTGGGGGACCCTCCGGCGGGTGTCCTGGTCCGCCTCGCCGATGCGGACCAGCGCCAGCAGCAGCCGGCGTGCCGTGGCCCGCACCTCGGGGTCGAGTCCGGTGTAGACGCGTTCGGCGCTGGAGGCGACGGCGCCTGTGATGCCGCCGGTGCTCCGGTAGCCGAGGACGGTCAGACTGCCGTGGTCCCGCTGCTGCCAGGTGGTCAGCAGCGCGTGCGCGAGCAGCGGCAGGGTTCCGGCGCCCGGGCAGGGCGCCGACTGGCCGCCCGCGCCGATGTCGTTCAGGAGCAGCTCCATCAGCCCCGGCTCCAGGGTGAGCCCGGCGGCCCGCGCGGGCCCGGCGATGGCTTCGCGCAACTCGTCGGAGGTCATGGGCCCGAGCGGGAACTGGCCGTCCCGCAGGGCTGCGACCAGTTCCGGATGGGACAGGCACGGGCCGTAGTAGTCCGCCCGCACCCCGAGCACGACCAGGATGCGGCTCCGCGTGTCCGGAGCGGGCCGGGACAGAGCGTGCAGGGCCCGCACGAAACGGTGCCGTTCGTCCTCGGAGCCGCACAGGGTGAAGACCTCCTCGAACTGGTCGATCAGCAGTACCAGTCCGGAAGGGGGCGGGGTGTGCCGGCCTACGGCCGCCTGGCGTGGCAGCCCACCGGGACCGTGCACCGCCTCCCGTACCAGGGCGGCCAGTTCGTCGTGGCCGGCTTCCGACGCCCGCCGCACGCGCTCGGCGTCCAGGCCCGTCACCCGCGACAGGCCCCGCAGCAGCTCCGCGAGTGGCCGGGAGGTGGGCGTGAGACACAGCGCCGGCCACGCCCGCGCGCCCGTCACGGGCAGGGCACCGCACGCGAGTGCGGGCAGCAACCCGGCGTGCAGGAGCGAGGACTTGCCCGCACCGGACGGCCCCACGACGACGACCGGCCCGCCGTCGCTCCCCGCACGGAGGTGCCGCGTCACATGCTCCACCAGCGCGGCGGTCGCCCGCTCCCGCCCGAAGAACCACTGGGCGTCCCGCCTCCCGAACGACGCCAGCCCTGGATACGGGCATACGGCTCCGGCGGCGGCCCCTCGTCCCGGCGGCGCCAGGGCGACCAGCGTGCCGTCGGCGTTCAGCGCCTCGTCGCAGCCGTGCGCGAGGTCGGCGCTGGCCGGCTTCTGGCCGTTCTCGACCTTGCTCAGGTGTCCGCGGCTGTAGTGCACCAGACGGGACAGGTCGGTCAAGGAGAGGCCGCGTTCGGTGCGCAGCCGACGCAGACGCTCACCGAACGTCTCGCCGATCACTCCGGCCGACTGCTGTTGCCCCAGGTCACCGTGTGTTTCCTGTTTCCGCTCCGGCAAGGCGACAGGCACCTCCTTGGCTGCGCCGGTCCGGGTCCGCACGCTGGAACCCGGCACTCCCCGAAGCCGAGACGCTACGGCGAGTCCCTTCGTGCGAGGTCCTGATACGCCCGTCCGCCCCCTCAAGGAGTGACGGCTAGGTGACACGGGTGACACCCGGTCCCGGACCTCCGCCCGCACCACGACCGACAGACCGGCATTGGCAGAGAAAGAGGCAGACATGCCCCCCACCGCACCGGAGTTCGGGCCCGGCATCGACCCGTATGCCGCCTACGAGCCGCAGCGCATCTGCGATCCCGCCGCCAAGCCCGGCGTACTCGGCTTCCGGGACCTGCTGCTC
Source organism: Streptomyces ziwulingensis (assembly GCF_039542605.1). NCBI lineage: Bacteria > Bacillati > Actinomycetota > Actinomycetes > Kitasatosporales > Streptomycetaceae > Streptomyces > Streptomyces ziwulingensis. The sequence goes on along the minus strand of NZ_BAABIG010000056.1, from coordinate 14,861 downwards.
GCGGCCTACCCGGGCACGACCAGCCTCGGCATCAGCCGCGCCTGCACGGCGCCGGGGGTCAGCGAGCACAAGGAGGGCCGTGCCCTGGACTGGGGCGTCAACGTCAACGGGCAGGGCCACCTCGCCGCGGACCTCCTGGACTGGCTCCTGGCGACGGACCGCCACGGCAACCCGCATGCGCTGGCCCGCCGCTTCGGCATCATGTACATGATTTGGAACCGGCGTATCTGGGAGGCCTACCGGGCGGATCGCGGCTGGACCCCCTACACCGGCAGTTCACCCCATACCGACCACGTCCACTTCAGCTTCAGTTGGGCCGGAGCCCGCAAGGAAACCACATGGTGGACCGGGTCGACGGTCAGCGGACCCCGGGTGAGTGTGGGGGTGCCGTCGGTGGTGGACACCGGCGGGGGAATGGTGATCTTCGGTGTCGAGCCCGGTGGTGGGGTGACACACCGGTGGCAGAACACACCGGGCGGCGCCTGGTCGGGCTGGACACCGCTGGGCCGGCCCGCACCAGGGGCGGTGGGACGCCCCTTCGCCCTGGTCGGCCGGTACGGCAAACTCGCCGTCTTCGTCCGGGGCACGGACCGCACCCTGTGGCACACCTGGCAGTCGGAAACCGGAGCATGGGCTCCGGACTGGGTCTCCCTGGGCGGCCACCTCACCTCCGACCCCTCCATCGTCCTCAGCCCCAACGGCTCCCTGTCCGTCTTCGCCCGCGACCCCCACGGCCGCCTCACCCACACCTGGCAGCGCGGACCCGAACACGGACACCGCTGGAACGACACCTGGGTCGACATGGAAGGCACCATCGAAGGCCGGCCCACCACACTCGTCGGAAGAAACGGCGGCATGGTCGTCTTCACCCGAGGCCACGACAACGCACTGCACCACCGCTGGCAGACCGGCACCGGCGGCCCCTGGTCCGCCTGGACACCCCTGGGCGGCACCCTCGCCTCCGACCCGTCCGTGGTCCTCAGCCCGAACAACGCGTTGTCCGTCTTCGCCCGCGACCCCCACGGCCGCCTCACCCACACCTGGCAGCACGGACCCGAACACGGACACGGGTGGCACGGCAGTTGGGTCGACATGGAGGGCGGCGTGGAGGGCCGGCCGACCGTACTCGTCGGGCGCGACGGCGGGATGGTCGTCTTCGCCCGGAGCGGCGACGGCGGCCTGCACCACCGCTGGCAGACCGGCACCGGCGGCCCCTGGTCCGCCTGGGCACCCCTGGGCGGCCGCATCTCCGATGACCCCTCCGTCGTCCTCAACCCCAACGGCTCCCTGTCCGTCTTCGGCCGCGGCCCCGACCACCGAGTGACCCACACCTGGCAACACGGACCCGAACACGGGCACCGCTGGAACACCAACTGGGTCGACATGGAAGGCGACCTCGCCGACCGCACCCAGGAGGCCGCCGTGCGTTGACCCCGGCCTGCGACGACGGGGGAGGCCGGACCGGACGCCCTGTCTCTGAGCCAGGCTCAGGGGCAGGGCGTTCCGCAGGGAAGCGCACCGGGTCCCACGTCGGGGATGAGTGGGAAACCGTCCATGGTCTTTCCGTCCGTGACCATCGCGACGTCGCGGGTGAGGGGGAGATCTCCACTTCTCGCTTGCTGGGGTTCGTCGGCTGCAGCTGTCCTTCAGCCAGGTGACCGGTGGCGTCCTCGGGCTCAGCCGGGCACACATTCGGACGCCTCCACGGCGAACTCGCACCACACGATCTTTCCGGGGTTCCGCTCCCCCACCCCCCACTTGTCCGCCAACTCCGACACCAGCAGCAGGCCCCGGCCGCCCTCGTCCGGTTCCCTCAGCGCCGGCACACCGCCCCCGCTGTCGTGCACCTCCACCCGTACCGTCCGTACGCCGTCCCCGTCGCCGTACGGCAGCAGGCGGAGCAGGAAGCCGCGGCCGGGCGGTACGCCGTGCAGCAAGGCGTTGGTCGTCAACTCGCTGACACACAGCAGTACATCGTCCTCGCGGTGGCGCACGCCCCAGTCGGCGAGCGTCTCCCGCGCGAACGCGCGCGCGGCCGGCACGGAGCCGCGTTCACGGCGGTGGAACCGCTCGCGCGGGGACGGGGGTGGAGTTTCGTTGTTCACGTGACGAGGGTCACTCTCCGTGCCCATGATGAGACAGTACGCGCACGCGTACATCCTGTTCGTACGGCTGGGGAGTTCGACCGCATGGCCACCAGGAATCGGAAAAACGCCTCGGCGATGAAGATGGTGGGCGCGTTGCTCGCCCTCTACCGCGAGGCCGCCGGATACACGCAGAGGTCGTTGGGCGAGGTCTTCAGCATCAGCGAGCAGCAGATCGCCTCGATCGAGCAGGGCAGACGCCCACTCAAGTCCGACCTCGCCGAAAAGCTCGACGACCTCCTGAAGACCAAGGGCGCGCTGTCCCTCGCGGTGAGCAAGATGCCGGAGGTGGATCTCATCCCGCTGTGGGCGGAGGAGTACTTGGATCGGGAGCGGGAGGCCATCGCCATCTCCGTGTACGACAGTCTCGCGGTACCGGGTCAGCTCCAGACAGAGGCGTACGCGCGGGCGGTCTTCCGCAGCAGGGTGCCGGTTTACGACGATGATGAGATCGAGCAACTCGTCGCCACCCGTATGGAACGCCAGAAGATTCTGCATCGCAAGATGCCCCCGACCACGAGCTTCGTCATCTGGGAAGCAGTCCTGCGGGACCGCCTCGGTGGGAAAGCCGTGTACGTCGAACAAGTGCGGAAGCTGCGCGACTATGCAGACGTGCCAGGTGTCACCCTCCAGGTCCTCCCTCTCGGCCGTGCCTCGCACGCGGGACTCGATGGCCCCTTCGTGCTGCTGGAAACACCGGAACACCAACGCCTGGCATACATGGAAACCCAGCGCGGCAGCCACCTCATCGCTGATCCCGACGGGGTGGGGATCCTGACCCAGAAATATGCGATGCTGCGGACGCAGGCTCTCAACACCGAAGACACGAGGGACCTGTTGGACCGTCTGCTAGGAGAGCGATGAGCGGCACCGCACTTGAGTGGTTCAAGTCGAGTTACAGCGGCAGCGAGGGCGGCCAGTGCCTTGAAGTCGCCCGCACCCCCGCCGCCCTGCACATCCGCGACTCCAAGACACCCACCACCCCCCACCTCACCGTCACCCCGCCCGCCTGGACCGCGTTCTTGACGGTCACCCGGCCGGGAGCCTGACCGTAGGCGGGTCCTCCGCTCGTACGAAGCTGTGGCTCCGTTCCACCTTCGCCACGTGCAACGTGTAGCTCTGGTACCACTCGGCCCGGCCGCGCTGCTGCGCCGCGCGGTGCTCGGCGTCGGTCCGCCACCGGGTGAGGGCGTCGGCGTCGCGGAAGTACCCGACGGTGATGCCCAGGCCGCCGGGAGTCTGCGCGTGGTCCATCCCCAGGAACCCGGGGACGTCCTTCACCAGATCTTCCATACGTGCGCTGGTCTCGCTGTAGCCGCTCTGGTGCTCGGATCGCACCGTTGTGAAGACAGCGACGTAGTAGGGGGGTTCGAAGGCCGCGACGGGCGCGACGGGAACTTCCGAGTGGTCACTCATGGCGCCACCGTAGACTCCGCGCGGACGAACGGGCCCTAGTCCAGCTACTTGCCGGTGCCGACCGGGTCGACGCGGACGGTGCCGGCCGACGAGTCGGAGGCGGCGAGGTTGATGCTGACGGGCAGGGTCTTGGCGTGCGTCTCGTTGGGCGGGGTGACGACGAGGCTGGTGAAGGTCACGCCGCTGCCGCCGGAGGTGTTCGGCGTGTAGTGCAGGGTGAACCGGGTCTCCTCGCCGGGCGCGACGGTGACCAGCGGCGCGGCGAGGTCGGTGCGGTCGGCGCTCAGGGAGCCGTCCTTGCTCTTGAGGTCGACGCCGGGGAAACCCTTGAGGTCGCACGCGGCGGAGCCGGTGTTCTCAAGGTGGACCAGGATGTCGCCCTCGCCCATGCCGTGGGCGCTGCGCATGGCGAGCTGGGAGGTCGTGCAGGCGTCGGACCCGGCGGCCTCGGCGTCGTCGGTGTCGTCGGCTCCGGTGGTCGTCGCGTTCGCGCCTGAGCCTGAGCCCGTACCGGTGGCCTCCGTGCCCGTGCCGCCGGTCGCGCTGTCGCCGTCGGCGGAGTTCCCACCCTGCGCGGCCGGGCCGGTTTGCTGGGACGGCGCCGCAGAAGCGCTCGCCGCCGTGTCGTCGCTCTGGCAGGCGGTGAGCGAGAGGCCGGCGGCGACGGCGACCGCGATCAGGGAAAGGTTCTTGACGCGCATGTGCTGCTCCTCGGCTCGGTGCCGGCTCACGCGTGGTTCGGTGCGAGCCTTGCGATCACCAGGACTGCTGCCCGCGTTCCGGGCGTTGCAACGCTCCCGGCACTCTTACATGCCTGTTACATGAAAATGTTGTCCGTCCGTTTTCTTCAAGACCCGCCGGGCGGGCGCTGCCTACGGTTGCCCCATGACCGCACGCTTCGACGCCATCGGCCTGGTCGTCTCCGACATGGCCGCCTCCGTGACCTTCTACCGCCGCCTCGGTTTTCCCTTCCCGGAGGGCTCCGAGGAGGCTCCGCACGCCGAGGCCGGGCTGCCCGGCGGCATCCGGCTGCTGCTCGACACCGAGGAGACCGTCCGCTCCTTCCTCCCCGGGTGGCGCCCGCCGTCCGGGGCCGGCCGGGCCTCCCTCGCCCTGTGCTGCGACACCCCCGAGGAGGTGGACGCGCTCTACGGGGAGCTGACCGGCGCCGGGTGCCACGGCGAGCTGAAGCCGTGGGACGCCTTCTGGGGCCAGCGGTACGCCATCGTGCACGACCCGGACGGCAACGGGGTGGACCTGTTCGCCGCGCTACCGGGTGCCGCCGCCCAGTAGCAGCGTCGGCGGCACCCCCGTCAGCTCGCGCACGTCCCGGCTCAGGTGCGCCTGGTCGGCGAACCCGGCCCGGACGGCCGTCTCCGCGAGGGGCACGCCGCCCCGGGCCAGCGTGAGGGCGCGCTGCAGCCGCAGTACCCGGGCCAGGGTCTTCGGACCGTAGCCGAAAGCCGCGAGCGAACGGCGGTGCAGGAGGCGGGCGCCGACGCCGAGGGTGTCGGCGGTGTGCGCGACGGGACGGCCCGCCGCCAGGGCGGCGACGATCCGGCCCGGCAGCGGGTCGGGCGGGCCCGCGTCCGCCGCGCGGGAGAGCGCCGCCTCCTCCAGTGCGCGCGCCGGGTCGGCCGCCGCCGCCACCCGGGCGGTGAGCCGCCGTGCCTCGGAGGCCGGCCAGAGGTCGCTGAGGCCGACCCGCCGGTCGCGCAGTTCGTGCGCGGGGACGCCCAGGAGGGCGGGGGCGGTGCCGGGGAAGAAGCGGATGCCCGCCCACGGGCCGGGGCCGCCCCCGGCCTGGGCCCGGGTGTCGGGTCCCGCGACCAGCAGCCGCCCCTCGTGCCAGAGCAGGTCCATGCAGCCGTCCGGCAGGACCCGCCCCGCGCCGGACGGTCCGGGGGTGTGGGTCCACACCACCGCGCCGGTCAGCCGGGAGGCCCGTTCCGCGTACACGGGGGCGAGGGTACGCCGTCGGGGCTTCGCCGACCGCGGACCCTCACCTGGACCCTCACCTGCCCTCACCGGCGCCGTTGTCGTGGTGGCCGTGGCGCGGCGGGGTCTTGGCGGGGGTGCGGAGCCGGGAGCCGACGTCCTCCGGGGGCAGGAAGCGGGACCAGCGTTCGGGGAACTCGGAGGGCATGTCGGGGTCGGTGTCGCCGATCCCGGCGGCGGTGCGGGCGACGTACTCGGCGACCTGGGCCTGGCGGATGCGCTCGTTGGCCTCGCGGGCCGCGGCGGTCGCGGCGGCCGGCCAGACCCGGTCGATGGCCGCGTTGACCGCGGCCCCGACCAGCACCGCGAACGCGGACACCCCGATCCACAGCAGCACCGCGACGGGCGCGGCCAGCGAACCGTAGATGGTGGGGCCCTCGACCGTGCTGGTGAGGTAGATGCGGAGCAGGAAGCTGCCGAGGACCCACATGGCGAGGGCGACCAGCGCGCCCGGCACGTCCTCGATCCACGGGGAGCGCACCGGCACCGACACGTGGTAGAGCGTGGTCAGGAACGCGATGGACAGGACGATGACGACCGGCCAGTACAGCACCTGGACGACCGTCGTCGACCAGGGCACGATCCGCACCACCGCGTCCGGTCCCGCCACCATCAGCGGCAGCGCGACCGAGCCGATCAGCAGGGCCACCAGGAACAGGCCGAAGGAGAGCAGCCGGGTCTTGACGATGCCCCGGGCGCCGTCGAGGCCGTACATCACGGTGATGGTGTCGATGAAGACGTTCACCGCGCGTGAGCCCGACCAGAGGGCGAACAGGAAGCCGATCGAGATGACGTCGGGCCGGCCGCCCTTCATCACGTCGTCGAGGATCGGCTCGGTGATCTCCTTGACGCCCCGCTCGGAGAGCACCGCGCGGGAGGCGTCCAGGAGATTGACGCGCAGGCTGTCGGTGGTGTCGGCGCCGATCCACAGGTCGACGTAGCCGATCAGTCCGAGGACGCTCAGCAGCAGCGGCGGCACCGACAGCAGCGTGAAGAACGCGGCCTCGGCCGCCAGGCCCAGGATGCGGTACTCCATGCAGGAGTTGACGGTGTCCTTGAGCAGCAGCCAGGCCGTCCTGCGCTTGGAGACGTTCCGGTAGAGGGCACGGGCCCGGTGGAGCCGGCCGGCGGGCCGCTCGACGGGTTCACTTGCTGGCTGCACGACCTAAAGGTATCCGGCGTGACGGGTCCCACTCACCCGCGGACGGCACCTCGTGCGACACCGGTGCCCCGGCGGCGCCCCGCCCGGTGCCCCGGTGGCGCCCCGCCCGGCGCTCCGGCGGCGCCCCGGCGCGGTAGGTTCACGTCATGGCAGGCAGCACCCACACCGTGACGAACCAGGCGCCTCCGCTCGTCGGGTACGACGTCTTCACCGCCGACCGGGCCCTGACCGAGGCGGTCGCCCGGCATCTGCCGCCGGAGCCGGCCGGGGAGGCGCGGGCGGAACTGTCGGGGCTCGGCCTCAGTTGCGGATCGGCGCAGGTGCTGGAGTGGGGCGCGCGGGCGAACGCCGCCCCGCCGGTGCTGCACACCCACGACCGCTACGGTCACCGCCTCGACGAGGTCCGCTTCGACCCGGCCTGGCACCGGCTGCTCGGCAAGGGCGTCGCGGCCGGGCTGACCGCCGCCTGGAACCGGCCCGGCGGGCATGTGCGGCGGGCCGCCGCCTTCCTGATGTGGACGCAGGTCGACGCGGGGAACACCTGCCCGCTGTCGATGACCCACGCGGCGGTACCCGCCCTGCGGACCGACCCGGCGCTCGCCGCCGAATGGGAGCCCCGGCTGACCTCGCTGAGCTACGACCGCGAACTGCGGCCCGCGCACCTGAAGGCCGGCGTCCTGTTCGGGATGGGCATGACGGAGAAGCAGGGCGGCAGCGACGTACGGGCCAACACCACCGAGGCCCGGCCGCTGGCCGAGGCCGGCACCTTTGAGCTGACCGGGCACAAGTGGTTCTGCTCGGCGCCGATGTCCGACGGCTTCCTGGTCCTCGCCCAGGCGCCGGGCGGGCTGACCTGCTTCCTCGTGCCGAGGGTGCTGGCGGACGGCACCCGCAACGTGTTCCTGATCCAGCGGCTGAAGGACAAACTGGGCAACCGGTCCAACGCCTCCGCCGAGGTCGAGTTCGCCGGGACCTGGGCACGCCGGGTGGGCGAGGAGGGCCACGGGGTGCGCACGATCATCGGCATGGTCGCGGCGACCCGGCTGGACTGCGTGCTGGGCTCGGCGGGGCTGATGCGCCAGGCTGTCGCGCAGGCCGTGCACCACTGCTCCCACCGGGAGGCGTTCGGCGGGAAACTCGTCGACAAGCCGTTGATGCGCAACGTCCTGGCCGACCTCGCGATCGAGTCGGAGGCGGCGACCACCCTCGCGCTGCGGCTCGCGGCGGCGTACGACGACGGCGGCGAGCGGGACCGCGCGCTGCTGCGGCTCGCGGTGCCGGCGGCCAAGTACTGGGTGACCAAGCGCTGCGCCCCGCTGGCGGTGGAGGCGGCCGAGTGCCTGGGCGGCAACGGGTACGTCGAGGAGTCCGGGCTGCCCAGGCTGGTGCGCGAGTCGCCGCTGAACTCGGTCTGGGAGGGCGCCGGCAACGTACAGGCGCTGGACGTGCTGCGGGCGCTCCGGCGGGAGCCGGCCGCGCTGGACGCGTATCTGACCGAGGTGGGCGCGGCGCGCGGCGCCGATCACCGGCTGGACCGGGCGATCAGGGGCCTGCTGACCGAACTGGCCGACCTGGCGGACGCGGAGGGACGGGCGCGCAGACTGGTGGAGCGGCTGGCGCTGGTGCTCCAGGGTGCGCTGCTGGTCCGGTTCGCGCCGCCGGAGGTCGCCGACGCGTTCTGCGCCTCGCGGCTGGGCGGGGACGGTGGCGCGGCCTTCGGCACGCTGCCGCCCACGCTGGACCTGGCGTCGGTGGTGGAGCGGGCCCGGCCGGTTTCCTGAACGGCGGGTACGGCGGGTACGCGGGTACGACGGTTCCCGAACGGCGGGTACGGCGGGTACGGCGGGTACGGCGGTTCCCCGACTGCGGTCGTCCGGATGCCGAGTCGTGGTGGCGGCGGTGGCGGGTGAGGAGGGGGCGGGTGAGGATAGCGGGTGGCGGCCGGGTGAAGACGGTTTCTTCCGCTTCTTTGCGAGACCTACGTCCATGACCCCCTCCCCCTGCCGTAGAGTCCCTCTTCAGCCCGCTTCACCTGTCTGTCGGTCAACGTACGGACCACCCGACACAGTTGACCCGGCGCCTGTGGAGGTTCTATGAAGCATCGCGGCAGACACCGCCGACGCGGACGGGGCAGGGCGCTGCGCGCCACTCTGACCGGGGCGGCCCTGGCCCTGACGGCCGCGGCCACGATGATCAGCGTCTCCCAGGCGGAGGTCGGTGACGATCACGGCGGCCTGAAGCCGCTCACCGCGTCCGCCGAGACCGAGCGGCTGCGGCTGACCGAACACCGGGTCCCCGGCCGCTGGCTGCGCCGGCTCGCCGCCTCGATGGGCGACCCGGTGGACGTGGGCGCGGTCCTCGACTCCGCCGACCGCAGCCTGCGCACCTCGGCCGACTGCGCCGACGAGGAGCGGGAGGCGCTGCCGGTGGCCCCCGCAGCCACCCGCTCCTACTGCTGGAGCGAGTCCGACACCCGGGGCTGGTCCCCCGGCGCGGTCACCACCTCCGGCGACGCGGACGACGACGGCCACTGGGGCGCCGACCGCGTGATCCTCTCCGCCTGGTCGAGCGAGGACGAGGGCGCGGGGCGCGGCCTGGCCCGGATCTCTTTCGTGAACGCGGGCTCCGAGGCGGGCTCCGCCCAGCGCTCCGCCGCCGGTACGGGCCTCGGGTCCACCGCCACCTCCGCCTCCGCCTCCGCTCCGGACGACGGCCCCCTCCCCTACAGCTCCGCGCTGCTCGCCGTGCCGGTCGACGGCGGGCGCGACTACCGGGCGCTGTCCTCCCCGGTCTCCGGCATGGTCTGGTACCAGGACAAGGTGCTGGTCACCACCGCCGCCGGGGACCGCAACGCGCTCTACGTCTACGATCTCGACCGCATCCAGCGCACCACCGACGACGGCGACGCCGTGGGCCGGGTGCCCGGCGGCTGGTCGGCCCACGGGCACCCGTTCGTGCTGCCCGCCGTCGCCACCTACGAGCTGCCCGACACGCCCGGCGCCGCCCGGCCCGAGGCGCTCTCCCTGGACCGGCAGACGGCACCGGACAGTCTGGTCGCGAGCGAGTCGGTGCCCGCCGACGAGGACCGGTCCACCCGGCTGTGGCGCTACGCGTTCAGCACCGACCCGGACCGCACCGGACTGGTCGCCACCGACGGCACGGGGCGGGTCGAGGCGCAGGAGGCGTACGAGACCCGCGCCAAGGGCGTGCGCGGCGTGCTGTCGTACCGCCCGGCGGGGGCGGTCCGGCCCGACTGGTACCTGAGCGGCACGGTCGCCGCCCCGGACGAACGCGGGACGCTGTGGCGGCAGGAGACGGACGGGGCCCGGGCCACCGAGTGCGGCGCCGACCGTTCGCACCACTGCTGGAGCGGCCAGGCCGGTTCGCTGTCGTACTGGCCGGCGACCGGCGAGGTCTGGTCCCAGACCGGCCGCACCCTCTTCGCGACCCCGCTCACCTCGGTCGACGACAGTCTCGGCTGACCGCCGAGGACGACGAGCCGACCCGCCGCACACGGCCGACCGGCACCCCCCGCAGCCGACCGGCAGGCGCCCCCGGGGCCGACCGGCAGCCGTCCCCGCGGCCGGACGTCAGCCGTCCGGGGCCGATCGACAGGCTCCAGGGGCGGATGATTGGCTGTCCGCCATGACCACCATCCCCGTGACCACCTGGTCCCTGGAGCAGACGGCGCCGACCGACCTGCTGCCTGCCGAGGCCCCGGAGGGGGACGTCCGGATCGTCCGCTCCGAGGTGCCCTCCCCCGAGTTCAGCCGCTTCCTGTACGCCTCTGTCGGCGGCGACATCCGCTGGACCGACCGGCTCACCTGGCCGTACAGCCGCTGGCAGGAGTATCTGGCGCGGCCCGGGGTGGAGACGTGGGTCGCGTACGACAGCGGCACGCCCGCCGGGTACGTGGAGCTGGGCGCCGGGGACGACGGGGTGGTGGAGATCGAGTACTTCGGGCTGCTCCCGGCCTTCCGGGGCCGCCGCATCGGCGGGCACCTGCTGTCGTACGGCACCGCCCGCGCCTGGGACCTCGCCGAGCGGTGGCCGCACCTGCCCCCGACCAAGCGGGTGTGGCTGCACACCTGCAGCAAGGACGGGGAGCACGCGCGGGCCAACTACCAGCGCCGGGGCTTCCGGCTGTTCGACACCAAGGTCGCGGAGGAGGCGGAGGTGACGACGCCGGGGCCCTGGCCCGGCGCCTTCCCGGCCTGACCCGGTCCCGCCCGGCCCTCACCCGGTTCCGACCGGGTCCTGGCCCCTTCATGTGACCGCCGACACGCGTGTCTCGCTCTACGAGACACTAGTGTCCGCATGATGGAAGAAGCTGGACTGTGTCCAGATCTCCGTGCCAGGCTTCCGTCATGCCTGGAACTGGAATTGCCTTGGTGAGTCGGCGCCACGTCGACCTCGGCCGCATGTCCAGCGCCATCTGTCCGGTCCGCTGACGCGCCCGTCGACGGCCTCGCGGCCACGGGCCCGGCCCCACCGGAATCTCCCTTCACCCTCTCGCGTGCGCAACGGCGCGCACGTCTGCCCGTGCGCCCGCACGCGCAGGTCAGAGCCGCATTCCCGCCTGTCTTGAAGGACGTGTCAACCATGGCCGCCACCCCGCAGAACCCGTCTGCCGCGACTCCCCGCCGCAAGGTGAGCCGTCACCGCGGCGAGGGTCAGTGGGCCGCGGGTCACTTCACCCCGCTCAACGGCAACGAGCAGTTCAAGAAGGACGACGACGGTCTCAACGTACGGACACGCATTGAGACGATCTACTCCAAGCGGGGCTTCGACTCGATCGACCCCAACGACCTGCGCGGCCGGATGCGCTGGTGGGGGCTGTACACCCAGCGCAGGCCCGGCATCGACGGCGGCAAGACCGCGGTGCTGGAGCCGGAGGAGCTGGACGACGAGTACTTCATGCTCCGGGTCCGCGTCGACGGCGGCCAACTGACCACCGAGCAGCTCCGCGTCATCGGTGAGGTCTCCCAGGAGTTCGCGCGCGGCACCGCCGACATCACCGACCGGCAGAACGTCCAGTACCACTGGATCCGGATCGAGGACGTGCCGGCGATCTGGCAGCGGCTGGAGGCCGTCGGCCTCTCCACGGTCACCGCCTGCGGTGACACGCCCCGCGTGATGATCGGCTCCCCGGTCGCGGGCATCGCCGAGGACGAGATCATCGACGCCACGCCGGCCCTGGAGGAGATGAAGCGCCGCGTCCTGAACAACCCGGCGTACTCGAACCTGCCGCGCAAGTTCAAGACCGCGATCTCGGGTTCTCCGGTGCTGGACGTGGTCCACGAGATCAACGACGTGGCGTTCGTCGGCGTCCGCCACCCCGAGCACGGGCCGGGTTTCGACGTCTGGGTCGGCGGCGGCCTGTCCACCAACCCCAAGCTGGGTGTGCGGCTGGGCGCCTGGGTCTCGATGGACGAGGTGCCGGACGTCTACGAGGGCGTCATCTCGATCTTCCGGGACCACGGCTACCGGCGGCTGCGCACCCGTGCGCGCCTGAAGTTCCTGGTCGCCGACTGGGGGCCGGAGAAGTTCCGCCAGATCCTGGAGGACGACTACCTCGGGCGGAAGCTGACCGACGGCCCCGCGCCGGACGAGCCGGTGTCCCGCTGGCGCGACCACGTCGGCGTGCACCGGCAGAAGGACGGCCGCTTCTACGTCGGTTTCGCCCCCCGGGTCGGCCGGGTCGACGGCACCGTGCTGACGAAGATCGCGGACCTGGCCCAGGAGCACGGTTCGAGCCGGGTCCGTACCACCGTCGAGCAGAAGATGATCATTCTCGACGTCGAGGAGGGCCGGGTCGACTCGCTGGTCGAGTCGCTGGCGGCGCTGGACCTCACCGCCACGCCGTCCACCTTCCGGCGCGGCACCATGGCCTGCACCGGCATCGAGTTCTGCAAGCTGGCCATCGTCGAGACCAAGGCGCGCGGTTCCGCGCTCATCGACGAGCTGGAGCGGCGGCTGCCGGACTTCGACGAACCGCTCACCATCAACCTCAACGGCTGCCCGAACGCCTGCGCCCGCATCCAGGTCGCGGACTTCGGCCTCAAGGGCCAGTTGATGACGGACGACCGGGGCGAGCAGGTCGAGGGCTACCAGGTGCACCTGGGCGGCGCGCTGGGCCTGGAGGCCGGCTTCGGCCGCAAGGTGCGCGGCCTGAAGGTGACCTCCGACGCGCTCCCCGACTACATCGAGCGCGTCCTCAGGCGCTACCAGGCCGAACGCGAGGAGGGCGAGCGCTTCGCGACCTGGGCGTCCCGCGCTTCCGAGGAGGCACTGTCGTGAGTGAGCGTGCCGCACCCTTCTACTGCCCCTACTGCGGTGACGAGGACCTGCGTCCGCACGAGCAGGGCCACGGCGCCTGGGAGTGCGCGGCGTGCAATCGCGCATTCCAGTTGAAGTTCCTCGGGCTGCTCGCCCGGGGCCTTCGGCCCGACCCCACGGGAGGGGACGCGATATGACGGCGATCCAGGAAGAGCGCACGACCGAGGATCTCAAGGCGCTCGCCGAGCGGGCGGGCCGCGAGCTGGAGGACGCCACCGCGGCGGAGATCCTGAAGTGGGCCACCGAGACGTTCGGCGAGCGCTTCTGCGTGACCTCCTCGATGGAGGACGCGGTCGTCGCCCATCTCGCCTCGCGGGCGATGCCCGGCGTCGACGTGGTGTTCCTCGACACCGGCTACCACTTCGAGGAGACCATCGGCACCCGGGACGCCGTCGAGGCCGTGATGGACGTCAATGTCCTCACCCTGACGCCCCGCCAGACGGTCGCCGAGCAGGACGCCGAGTACGGCCCGAAGCTCTACGCGCGCGACCCCGACCTGTGCTGCGCGCTGCGCAAGGTCAAGCCGCTGGAGGACGGGCTGGCCTCGTACACGGCCTGGGCGACCGGGCTGCGCCGCGACGAGTCCCCGACCCGGGCCCATACCCCGGTGGTCGGCTGGGACGAGAAGCGGCAAAAGGTCAAGGTCTCCCCGATAGCCCGCTGGACCCAGGACGACGTGGAGCGCTACGTCGCCGAGCACGGCGTACTCACCAACCCGCTGCTGATGGACGGCTACCCGTCGGTCGGCTGCGCCCCCTGCACCCGTCGGGTGCTGGAGGGTGAGGACGCCCGCGCCGGCCGCTGGGCGGGCCGGAACAAGACCGAGTGCGGGCTGCACGGATGACCGGCCCCACCCGTACCCCGCGGGCGGAGCCGCGTCTCCACGCGCGGAACCGCCCGCGTACCCACCCGCAGATCCACCCGCGGATTCAGGAGAACGACGTGACGAGCGGAGCCACCGTCTGGCTCACCGGACTGCCGAGCGCCGGCAAGACCACCATCGCCCATGAGCTGGCCGGCGGGCTGCGCGCGGCGGGCCACCGCGTCGAGGTGCTCGACGGCGACGAGATCCGCGAGTTCCTCTCGGCGGGCCTCGGCTTCAGCCGCGAGGACCGGCACACCAATGTGCGGCGCATCGGCTTCGTCGCCGAACTGCTCGCCCGTAACGGCGTCCTCGCGCTGGTCCCGGTGATCGCCCCCTACGCGGACAGCCGGGACGCGGTGCGCGAGCACCACCAGAAGAGCGGCACGGCCTACCTGGAGGTGCATGTGGCGACCCCGGTGGAGGTGTGCGGCGAGCGGGACGTGAAGGGGCTCTACGCCAAGCAGGCCGCGGGTGAGCTGACCGGGCTCACCGGGGTCGACGATCCGTACGAGGCGCCCGAGGCGCCCGATCTGCGGATCGAGTCGCAGCACCAGACCGTCCAGGAGTCCGCCGCCGCGGTCTTCGCCCTGCTCAGCGAAAGGGGACTGGCATGAAGACGACCGTCGCCGCGGCGCGGGAGGGTACGGCCGGCCCGTACGCCCTCTCTCATCTGGACGCCCTGGAGTCGGAGGCGGTGCACATCTTCCGCGAGGTGGCGGGCGAGTTCGAACGACCGGTGATCCTCTTCTCCGGCGGCAAGGACTCCATCGTCATGCTTCACCTGGCGCTGAAGGCGTTCACCCCCGCACCCGTCCCCTTCTCCCTCCTGCACGTCGACACCGGACACAACTTCCCCGAGGTACTGGAGTACCGCGACCGCACCGTCGCCCGACACGGGCTGCGCCTGCACATCGCCTCCGTCCAGGACTACATCGAC